>JAYKGZ010000115.1:0-8813 GCA_035284925.1 Cyanobacteriota bacterium
GACCTCTTCGACACGGCCTGTCGTTGGCCCCTGCCGGATCGCTGGTGGCATGGAAATCCCCTGCAGCTGGAGCTGCGTCTGCGCAGTCCTCTCCACGACGACGGAGCTCTGATCTCCAGCCGGCTCGAGCTCGAGCCGCTCGAGCCGGCCGACCCCCACAACCTGTTGGGCCCCACCCGGGAGGCCCTGCGGGAGCTTGCAGCCGATGCTTTCGGACCGGCCGGCCGGGTGGGGCCCAGCGGCAGGCCTCTGGTTCACCTGCTCGGGCACGCCCATCTGGATCTGGCCTGGCTCTGGCCGGTGGCCGACACCTGGCAGGCCGCTGAGCGCACCTTCGCCTCGGCCCTTGACCTGATGGAGCGCTACCCGGAACTGCACTTCGCCCATTCCACCCCCGCCCTGCAGGCATGGCTGGCCCAGCACCGCCCGGCCCTGTTCGCCCGCCTGCAGGAGGCAGCGGCCCTGGGCCGTTTCGAGCCGATCAACGGCCCCTGGGTGGAGACCGATTGCCAGCTGCCGGCCTCGGCCTCGCTGCTTCGCCAGTTTCAGCTCGGCCAGAGCGAGAGCCGGCGGCTGTTCCCCAGGGTGGTCCACAACCTGGCCTGGCTTCCCGACAGCTTCGGGTTTGCGGCCGGGCTGCCTGCCATCGCCACTTCCTGTGGTGTGCGCTGGTTCTGCACCCACAAGCTGGCCTGGAATGCCGGCAACCCCTTTCCCCATCGGCTGTTCCGCTGGCGTAGCCGCTGTGGTGCCGAGCTCCTGGCCCTGATGAATGCCCCGATCGGCACCGATGGCGATCCGCTGGCGATCGCCCGTTACCGGCTCGAATGGCAGCAGACCACCGGCCTCGCCGAAGCCCTTTGGCTCCCGGGTGTGGGAGACCACGGCGGGGGCCCCACGGCGGAAATGCTCGACCAGCTGCGTCTGTGGGCCGACCGGGAGGAAGCTCCTGCCCAGCGGCATGGAACCCTGCGCGGCTACCTGGGGCGCCTGGAACCAGCGGTGTCAGCCTGGCCGGTCTGGCGGGATGAGCTCTACCTGGAGCTCCACCGTGGCTGTGCCACAACGAGACCCGACCAGAAACGCCACAGCCGCACCCTGGAGCGGTTGCTGCGGGAGGCCGAGCTGGCGCGCGTGCTGGCTGGAGTGGCTGGTGAGCTCGACTGGACCCCGCTCCTGTTCCAGCAGTTCCACGACATCCTCCCGGGCACCTCGATTCCGGAGGTGTTCGAGCAGGCCGAGCCCCAGTGGCGCCAGGCCCGGCGCCAGGTCCGAAGCGCCCGGGATCGGGCCCTCCACGGCTGGCTGGGCGCGGGCCCGGCCGATCCCATTCCGGCCAGTGGGCCGCGCCCGTGGTGGCTGGCCCAGCTTCAGCCCCTCGAATCCCGGCTCAGCTGCCTGAGGCTTCCGGGCGGGGAATGGAGCCTCGGGGGCCGACCCCTGGCGAGCCAGCCGGCCCTGGCGGGTGGGGTTTGGGTGCAGTTGCCGGGGCTGGCCGGGGTCGCCGCCGTTCAGATCCACCAGAGCTGCAACGCCCCACGGAGCCGGCGATCCGACGACAACGGTCCGGCTCCTCCCCCCGAAGCCGAGGATCCCGTCACGGTTGCGGTGGATGGAGATCGCCTTCTGATCACCAATCGAAGCCTGAGGGTGCAGCTCGGGCCTGATGGTGTGGAGCAGCTCTGGGGGGCTGACGGGCGTGAGCAGCTGGCCAGCCCCCTTGAATTCAGGCGATACCGGGACGCCGGCGAATTCTGGGATGCCTGGGACATCGCGGCCGACTACGCCGACCATCCGTTGCCCTGGCGCTGGCAGGGGAAGCCCGAGCTGGTGGAGTGGGGGCCGTTGTGCGTGAGCTTCCGCTGGCGCGGCGTCTGCGGTGGTAGTGCCGTTCGGCTCGATGGTCGGCTCCTGGCGGGAAGCCGCTGCCTGGAGTTGAGCGTGAGCGTCGACTGGAGGCAGCGCCATGAATTGCTGCGTTTTGAGATCCCCCTGGCGTTCAAGGCCTGCCGCTGGGCCGCAGACAGCTCCGGTGGTGTGATCGAACGACCAGCCGACCCCGTGACACCTCGGGAGCGGCAGCGCTGGGAGGTGACCGCCGTGAGCTGGTTGTGCTCGATCGCGGGTCCGGGGCCTCAGCCGGGTGGACTCGCCGTGCTGCTGGATGGCCCCCAGGGGGTGTCGGGGGCGGCAGACCGGCTTGGTGTGTCGCTGCTGCGTGCTCCCACCTGGCCAGACCCCGGCGCGGATAACGGCCTGCAGCGCCAGCGCCTGGCTCTGCTGCCCTATGAGGAGAGCTGGAGCTCGGCCCAGATTCCTGGCGAGGCCCTGAGGCTGCGGGAGCCCCTCTGGCGCAGACCGGGCATCGCCACGGCTAACGACCCTGGCCAGGCTTGTGGGTTCCAGGGGTTGCCTCCCCTGCCCCCAGGCCTGGTGATGATCAGCCTGAGGCCAGGTTCACAGGCCGCCGTTCTGACGGTGCAAAATCTGAGCCCAGTCCGGCGCTGGTTGGAGCTCGGGCCGCGTTGGCGACTGCTGGCGCGCACGGATGGGTTGGACAATCCCTGGTCACCACAGCCGGCCGCAGCGGAGCTGGGCCTGCTGCGTCCCTGGGAGCTCGGGTTCTGGAGGGTGGAAGCGCTGGCTGATGCTCGCTTCCCGTGATCGCTGATCAGTCCTTGTGATCCCTGATTCAATCCTCGTGATCGTCGAAGGGATCGGAGAGAGTCTTGGAAGGGGGGCCAAAGGCTGTGTAAACCCCGAAACCCGTCAAGGCCAGGAGCACCGCCAGCACGGCCAGAGCCACGGACAGGGCAGGGGAGCTGCTTGGTTCCATAGTTGCTGGATCTGGTACGGGGAGAATTCCGGCTGGAGCGTCACAACTCGCGTCAGCCTGACGCTGCCGGCGGCCGTGGCGCCTACACTACCGAGACCGATTGCAAGAGCGAGAGGCTCGCGCTGCCATGGCCCAACGCACCCGTCTGGGAGACCTCCTCCGCCCGCTGAATTCCGAGTACGGCAAGGTTGTTCCCGGTTGGGGCACCACACCGGTCATGGGCGTGTTCATGGCCCTCTTCCTGGTGTTCCTCCTCGTGATCCTGCAGCTTTACAACAAGTCCCTGCTGCTCGAGGGCATCACCGTCAACTGGAACGGTGCGGGCTGAGGTTCGGCTCCCGGAGCTCTTCCAATGAATGTCTTTGGGATCGGCTTGCCTGAGCTGGCCGTGATCGCCGCGATCGGGCTCCTGGTCTTCGGGCCCCGCCGACTCCCCGAGCTTGGCCGGACTCTCGGCAAGACCCTCAAGGGGTTCCAGACGGCCTCCAGTGAGTTCGAAAAGGAATTCCGGGCTGCGGTCGTCAGCACCGAGGCGCTGTCCAGCGCGGAGAAGCCAGCCGAGCAGCTGACAGGCCATCAGGAGCCTCTGGAGGCTCCAGACCCGGACATCGCCATCGAACCGCGGCAGACCTGATTCGGTGAGCCTCCAGCTGATTGTGGGGCTTGGCAACCCCGGGGCTCGCTACGTCGGCACCCGCCACAATGTGGGCTTCATGGCCCTGGAGCGTTTGGCTGCCGGGGGAGGGTCTGCCTTCCGATCGCAGCCCAGGCTGCATGGCCTTCTCTCGGAAATTGGACAGGGTCCGCTTCGCCTGCGCCTGCTGATGCCGCAGACATTCATGAATGACAGCGGTCGGAGCATCCGCGCGGCTCTGGACTGGTTTTCGTACGGTCCCGACCAGCTCCTGGTGGTGGTTGATGACATGGATCTGCCGCTCGGCAGGCTGCGGCTGCGTCAGTCGGGCAGCGCCGGTGGGCACAACGGTCTGCGCAGCGCCATCAGCCATCTCGGCACTCAGGATTTCCCCCGTCTGCGCATCGGCATCGGAGCCCCCGGCCAGACCCCGCACGAACGCCGGGCCCGTACCGTCGACCACGTGCTGGGCCGGTTCAGCCCCGCCGAACAGCCCACTCTGGACGCCGTTCTGGCGGAGCTCGAAACCGGAATCGGCCTGATCCAGCGTCTGGGATTTGAGCGGGCTGGTAACGATCTGAACGGTTTCCGGGCCGGACTCCCGTCAGGCTGATTCCATGCCTCGACTTCCTGCCACGACGGCCCAGCTCAGGGTGTTGCGCCAGAGTTTCGGCGACAGGTTGCTGGAGGGTGAGGTGTCGGCCGGTGGATTCCACTGGACCTTCACCTGGCGGTTCGAACGGGGGGAACTGAGTGTGGAACCCTCCCTGGGGCGGGCGCTGATCCAGGACGCCCTGCTCCGTTTCCTGGTGAGAGCGGATTATCAGCTCGAGCCCGGTGGCGACTACGCCTTCACGGTACGGGCTCATTTCTGAGTCCGTCGCCGGCGCTCCTGATCCTGCAAGGGCTTCTCAAGTGCTGTGGAGCGCCTGAGCGCACGGCCCAGCCATCGCTCAAGCAGCAGCTGGGCCACCACGTCATCAATCGCCCGTGGCGGTAAGCGCAGACCGCGGGGGAGCAGGCGCCGCCAGCTTCGCGGCGGGATGAGCTCCCAGTAGCGCTGCCTGGCTGCCAGTGTGCTGCCGCGCTCATTCACCATCACCACCGACAGCCCCAGCTTCTGAAGGCGCTTCGGCCAGTCCCCGCTGCTGGTTCCATCGCCGATCACCACCCCCTCCAGTCCCTCAATCCGCCATTGGCGCAGTTGCTCCAGGCAGGTTGTGGCCGGTTCGATCAGCGCCTGGATCACCTGCTCCTGGCTGGGATCGCTTCTCACCAGGCCGCATTTGCTGCGGCCTGGATCGAGAGCGGCCCAGCTGCCACCGGTCATGGCCGGCGGGGGGTGGTCTGGCTGGGACGAACCCAGCGGAACTCAACACCGATGGGATCGGGAGTGTCGGCGTTCGCGCTGGCCACGGCCTCAAGCTGGGCGATTTCACCGGGGGGGCGTTCGGCCAGGGCGCTGGCCAGCTGATTGAAGGCAGAGGCCTCGAACTGCAGTCCATCCGTGAGGGTCCCCTGTCGCTGGGCCCTGGCGTAGGCGGCGGCCAGCAGCAGATTGAGGCGCCGGGCGATCCCCTCGCTGTTGCGCAGGTCGGCTTCGATCGTCGTGCTGGCCAGCACCTCTCCGCTGCGCACCACCGGTCTGTTGGGCCGCAGGTCGGGGAAGGCCAGAACCTGTTGTTCACCGCGCAGCACGTTGGCGGCGGAGAGGATGCTCACCACCCAGCTGCCGGGCTTGGCGAGGAGCTCCTCCAGTCGCGCGATGTCACTGCGGGGAACCAACAGGATCTGCCGATTGGCGGGTTGACCAGGCAGCACTCGCTGAAAGGCGAAGCGGTTGGCCTGCTGGAGCACCGCGTCGATCACCGCACGGCTCTGGCTGGGATTCTCCAGAGTCACCTTGGCTGTGGCCAGAGGTTGGCCGCTGGCGATCACCACGTTGCCGCGGCGCAGGGCGATCAGGTTTGTCTCCAGCTGTCGGAGTTCGCGGGCGCCGGCCTCAATCCGCCGTTGCACCTGGGCGAGCTCGGCCTTGTTGCGCCGGATGTCGGCATCACGGCTGAGCACCTCGCGGCTGAGCCGGTTGCGCTCGGCCAGCAGCTGCTGGCGCTGCGCCTGCAGGGGGGCCAGCTCCAGGCGCAGCGCCGCGGCCCGCTGCTGAGCCGCCTGCCGCTGTCCTTCGGACTGTCGGCGACCCGCTTCGGCCTTGGCCAGTTCCCGCTGGCTGCGTGCCAGGGCGGTGCGGCTGTTCTGAAGACGCTCCTGGATCTGGTCGAGCTCGAACAACCCCACCCTCAGCTGCTGGCTCACCAGCAGCATCAGTCCGAGGGAGACGGCACTGATCAGGCTGCCCGTGAGCACCGTGATCACCACGGCGGTATCGCGCGGGCGCAGGTTGAAAAGGCTGAGGCGAGCCTTGCCCACGCGACTGCCCAGGCGGTCTCCGAGGGTGGAGAGCACCCCCCCCAGCACCAGCAGGCTCAGGATCAGCAGCCAGCCTGACACCATCTGCTCCAGGTGGTCCAAGTATCCCTGACCCAACCAGGGCCTACCCCGAAACAGTCCAGGGCACGGCGGTCCGGCCCTTCAACTGAAGCGTTTGGCCAGGGCAATCGGGTCGAACACGGTGATCTTCTTGCGGTCGATCGCCACCAGTCCCTCCGTACGCAGATCACCCAGAAGGCGGGTGATCGTGACACGCGTTGAGCCGATGGCCTCCGCGATCGCCTGATGGGACAGCCGGAGGTCGATCGTGATGCCCTCGCTGCCGGGTACCCCGAAGTCGCGGCAGAGCACCAGCAGAAAGCTCACCAGCCGGGAGCTCATATCGCGGTGCGTGAGGGTTTCGATCATGGTCTCGGTCTGCAGGATCCGTGAGGAGAGACCCTGGAGCAGGAGCAGGCCGACGCTGGCGTCCTGCTCGATCGCCTTGCGGACGGACGTGGCCGGGGCGGTGACCATCTCGACGCGGGTGAAGGCAATGGCGTGGTAAAAGCGGTCGGAGCGCTGCCCGGTGAGCAGGGAGAGAACGCCGAACAGGCTGTTTTCCCGAAGCAGCGCCACGGTGATTTCCTCGCCACTCTCGTAAACCCGGGAGAGGCGGACGGCGCCCCTTCTCAGCAGGTACACCTTTTCGGCGGGGTCACCCGGAAAGAAAATCGTCTTGCCCCGCTCAACCGTTTCCACGGTGCTGCCTGACAGGCCCCGGATCACCTCCAGCAGGGTGGCTGCGCCCTGACCGGCGGAACCGATGGCAGTGACGGCACCCGGATCGCCTGAGGAGGGGGTAGGCGCAGTGCGGCTGAAGCCTCGGATGGCGCCGACCATGTCCGACGGATTTTTGAGGAACCTACGGATGCGGCTGCCCCGTCCCTGTAGCGATTCACACCCTTTCACAGCGTGATCGCTGCATCGGTGCCCGGGAACTGTCTGAGGCTGCTGGCGGTTCCACCATCGGTGGTGTGCTGAGCCGTGTTTCGCGGTTCAATGGCGCTACATTCAGCACCCAGTCCCCGATCGCATGACCGCCAGCCTCCCGCTCCCTTCTGGTGTGTCGCGCGGCCTTCCGGGGGCTGGCAGTAGTTCCCACCGCGCCCTGGTGCCGGTCACCCCCCGTCCCCTGCCCCAGCTGCGGCTGGTGGCCCAGCCCGAGGGCCTGCTTCAGGTGCATACCGCCCCCTTCCGCGGCAGCTTCTCGGGCGTGCTGAGCCAGGCTCTGCGGGCCGCCGGGCTGGGCAGCCGTGTCCTGGTGAGCCAGCTTCTCAAGGGCGGTGTCGACCAGGGAGTTGATGCCAGCACCTGGCTTTGCGGCCGGCTTCAGTGGATCAGGCCTGCCGTGGCGGCCTGCGTCGAACAGCCCGCTGCCGAGGTTCCGGGGGTTGCGGCAGCCGTGGCGGAGATCTGGGCCTTCAGCCGGGAGCAGCTGCTGAGTGGGGCGGTGGATCTGATGGTGCTCGATGAGCTCGGCCTCGCCGTGGAGCTGGGGTATGTGAGCCTGGACGAGGTGATGGCCAGCCTGAGGCATCGCCCGGCCCATCTGGATGTCGTTCTCACCGGTTCAACCATGCCTTCCGAGCTGATGACCCTGGCCGATCAGGTGACCCAGCTCCGCCGCGGCCTCTGAGCCCACACCCCCAACCGAGATGCTCAAGAACGACCGCTGGATCAACGAGCAGGCTGGCAACGGCATGATCGAACCGTTCCAGCCCACGCTGGTGCGACACCTGGATCCCCAGAACGCCCTCAGCCCGGTGCTGAGTTACGGCTGTTCCTCCTACGGCTACGACCTGCGACTGAGCGCCAGGGAGTTCCTGATTTTCCGGCATGTGCCCGGCACGGTGATGAATCCCAAGCGGTTCAATCCGGCCAATCTTGAGCCCGCCCCCCTGCACCGCGACGACGACGGCCAGTACTTCATCCTTCCGGCCCATAGCTACGGGCTTGGTGTGGCCCTGGAAAAACTGCGGGTCCCCGCCAGCATCACCGTGATCTGTCTGGGCAAGAGCACCTACGCACGCCTGGGAATCATCGTGAACACAACCCCTGCAGAGGCCAGCTGGGAAGGTCACCTCACCCTGGAGTTCAGCAATTCCTCCGGTGCCGACTGCCGGATCTATGCCGAGGAGGGGATCTGCCAGCTGCTGTTCTTCGAAGGTGATCCCTGCGACACCACTTATCAGGACCGGGCCGGCAAGTACCAGCACCAGCCTGAACGGGTCACCCTCGCCAGGGTGTGAGGGATCCCGCCTAGCCCCTGATTTTTTAGGGCGCCAGCCTGGCCTTGTGCAGGCGGGTTTTCTCGTACCAGGCGGCGAATTCTGGTGCCCAGGCCACCATGTGCGGCCACATCAGATCACAGAGGGCCCGGATCTCCTCCTGGGCATCCAGCTTGGCCCGGAGATCCATGAAGTGCAGGAAGGCCCGCAGCGAGAAACTCACCACAAAGTGCTGGCGGTAATCGAATGGAAGGATGCCGCGGGCATGTTCCTCGGCATACCCGACCGCCAGTAAATCCCGGTAGCGCTCAGCGGCGGCCCGGCAGAGCTCCAGATCCTTGCCGCGCTGCTCGGAGTCGTAGTGATACTTCTTCCCCTGGCGATCGCTGTAGTCGCCGACTGGGCGGAGGTAGAACACGTCTTCGAGCTCAAGTGCTCCGTTGGCAGCCTGGCAGATGCGGTCGCCCGTGTAGCGCATCGACTGCACATCGAAGCTCACCCCCACCCGGTGGGTGCGGGCCTGCTGCATCACCGAATGGGGGAACCAGCCCACGTTGAGCACGATCTGGGCGTGCTCGAGGGGGCCGTAGTGGCCGCGCTCGCCGGCCAGCAGCCGCTTGACGCA
>JAYKGZ010000116.1:0-21117 GCA_035284925.1 Cyanobacteriota bacterium
CTGGGCCTCACGGTGGAGCTGCGCGCCAAGCTCGCCGCCCTGCCGGAGCTGCTGGGCTGTCCCCTGAAACTGATCGGCGGCAACCATGAGCGGGGCAGCTGGATCGAGGGGCTGCCGCAACTGCCCAGCCAGGCCCTGGGGCCCTGGTGGTTAAGCCATGTCCCGGAGCCCCGTGCCCACCGGCTCAATCTCTGCGGCCACCTGCATCCGGTGGCACGACTGGGCGGCAGCAGCGACGGGTTGCGCCTGCCCTGTTTCGCCCTGGATGCTGAAAGCCAACGGCTGGCGTTGCCGGCCTTCGGTCGCTTGACGGGAGGTCATCCCTGCTCCCAACGTGAGCGGATCTGGCTGATCGCCGACGGCACCGTCGTTCCTTGGACACCCTCACCCGTCGGCCCCCGCCTCCAGCGCCCCCGGCGACAGGCCTGAACAGGAGCCTGCCGCGAAAGCGACGGCCCTTCTGGCGCGTGAAGCGCTCCTGGATGGTGGCCCTGCCGGTGGGGTTGCTCACCTTCCTGGTGGCGATCGCCCCGCCGATTCCTGAACCGAAACGCAGCGGCGCCCCTCTGCTCACCCGTGCTGATCGGCAGCCGTTCCGCTACCTGCCGGATCGGGAGGCTTATGCCCTCGATTTCGACCCGCGCTACGTGCAGCTCGATCTGTTCGAGGGCTGGGACCGGGAGCAGCAGGCCTACGGCGACACGAACGCTCTGGCCTTTGTGTCGGGGCCGATGTATGAGCGGCACGTGGATGCCGGCGGCCGGGAGGTCACCGTGCCGCTGGGGGATCTGAAATTCGGCGATCGGGTGTGGCGCGGCCGTAACCGCACCGCCGCCCGGCAGCGCGCCTACGTGGGCATCCGCCACGACGGCGGTGTGGATTTCGGCTACGGGGAACTCACGGCGGAACGGGCCCGGCGTTACGAAAGTTTCGTCGGCGGACTGCACAGCGTGTACAACGATCTGGAGCGGCCGCCGCCGGAATACCGCGGCGCCTACAGCATCAGCATGGGCCAGCAGATCCGCTATTTCCTGCCGCGGATCCGGATGGTGATCGGTCTGCGAGCTGACGGTCGGGTGGAGGTGCTGATGAGCCGCGATGGCCTCACCCTGGAGCAGACCCGCGCCCTGGCCCGCAGCCGGGGTCTGCGGGCCGCCTACCTGCCGGATCACGCCTCCAAGAGCCGCTTGATCATTCCAGGTTCCAAGGGTTTCAGCGACGCTGATGCCAACTGGATCAGCGGCGGTGCCACCAGCTTTGTGCACGTGCCCTTCATGCTGCGGCTGAGCCGGCGGCCGGTCCCCCTGCAGGGGCCGCTGCTCACCGGACTGGCGGTGAGCAGCGCCAACGCCGGCTGCAGCAACCTGTTCCACTGCGGGCAGACCCTCGGCGGCCAGGTGCTGGATCGGGTGCTGGCGGGCTTCAACCGCCTGATGGAGCAGGGGGTGGAGCCCCTGGCACGCCTGATCTGGGCGCCGCGCGGGCGTGGCAACCAGCCGGCCAGCCAGAAGGCCCCCTTCCGCGAGCCGCCGATCAGCGCCGATCCGCTGGCCCTGCAGGCCCGCCAGCGACAGGAGACCAGCCAGCCCCTCAAGCCAGGCGAAGCACCGCCGCCACCTGACCTGCCGGAGGCAAATCTGATCGACCCCGAGGAGCTCCCACCGCTGCAGCCGCCGCCGGAGCTTGAAGGCACCACCCCTCCAGGGAGCGAGACCAAGGGAGCGGAAGCGGGTCCGCCCCCCGGACATGCAACCCCTGGGCCTGGAGATCCGCCGCCGCTGCCCGACCCGACTCCATCAGCCCCGCCCTTGCCGCCACCAGCGCCTTGAGCGGCGCTCGAGCCACTGAGCGGATCAACCGGCGGCCGCCAGGGCTCGCACCACATCACCGCGGGTGAGCACCCCCACGGGCTGATGCTCAGCATTCAGCACAAACAGCCGCTGGGTGCTGCGTTCATGCAGCAGCTTGGCGGCACTGGGCAGCAAGAGGTCGGGGGTGCAGGTGTGGGGGTGCTGGCTCATCACCTCGCCAACGGTGCTGCCCAGCACCTGGTGCACCTGCTTGTCCCATTGCAGCGGATTCCGCAGGTAGATCACCGAATCGAGCAGCAGCACATAGGGGCCGGCATCAAAACCGCTCTCGCGCACCATCAGGTCTTGCTCGGTGAGTTCACCCACCAGCGCTCCGTTGCCATCCACCACCGGCAGGCCGCTGATGTGGTGCTCACTCATCAGCTGCACCGCCTCCTGAAGGGGGGAATCCGCCGCGACGCTCAGCACCGGGGTGGTCATCACGGCGGAAACGGGCTGCTGCACCACAGAGGGTCTGGTCGTCTGCAGGCATTCTGAGCCCGCGACCGCACGCGGCCGTGCCTGTTCACAATGAAGGGCTGTCCTGATTGGCTCCCCTGCAGCCCTGCCATGGCCCGTTTCAAGGAGCTGCGCCGGTTGGCCGATGGCCTCACGATCGGGCGGGCCCTGCTGGGTTTGCCACTGATTCTGGCGCTGGATGCTGGATGGCAGGGCCTGGCCTGGTGGCTGCTGCTGCTGGGAGGGCTGAGCGACTGGCTGGATGGGTTGCTGGCCCGCCGCGCCGGCGGGGGTTCGGTATGGGGAGCCCGCCTCGATCCACTCACCGACAAGATCCTGATCCTGGCGCCACTGTTGTGGTTGGCTGCCCAGCCGGGCGGTCCCCAGCAGCTGCCGCTGTGGGCGGTGTGGTTGCTGCTGGCACGGGAGCTGCTGATTTCCGGCTGGCGTGGGGGCCAGGGCAGTGGAGGGCCGGCTTCCTGGAGCGGCAAAGCCAAAACGGTGCTGCAGTTCAGCGCCCTGCTGCTGCTGCTCTGGCCCAATTCCTGGACCCTGTTTCAACCCACGGTTCTGCAGACGATCGGCTGGTGGCTGTTCTGGCCGTCACTGCTGCTGGCGCTCAGTTCAGCCTGGGGCTACCTGCGACGGGGCTGAAGCGCTGGTTCAAGACCGCGCGATGGAGAGAATTCACCCAGCGATCTCGCACCGCCATCCCACCGCCATGACGACGACCACCGACCTGAGCCGCGGCGTGCAGGAGTATTACGGTGCCACCTTGACCACCAGCGGCGATCTCCGTACCGACGCCTGCTGTGACGCCAGCAGCATTCCCGAGGCCCTGCGCCCGCTGCTGGCACGGATCCACCCCGAGGTGCTCTCGCGCTACTACGGGTGCGGGCTGGTGGTGCCGCCGTTGCTGGAGGGCCTGCGGGTGCTGGATCTCGGTTGCGGCAGCGGCCGGGACGCCTACTTGCTGGCCCAGCTGGTGGGTGCCGGAGGTGAAGTGGTGGGCGTGGACATGACGCCGGAGCAGCTGACGGTGGCCCGGCGGCACCAGCCGCACCACGCGGAGCTGTTTGGCTTCGACAACGTGCGGTTTGTGGAGGGCCGCATCGAGGAGCTTGAGGAGCTGCCGCTGGAGCCCGGCAGCTTCGATCTGGTGATTTCCAACTGTGTGGTGAATCTCTCAACCGACAAGCTGGCCGTGTTGAACGGCGTGCGGCGTCTGCTCAAAAGCGGCGGTGAGTTCTTCTTCGCCGATGTGTATACCGACCGGCGGGTGCCCGAGGCGCTCCGCCACGATGCGGTGCTCTACGGCGAGTGCCTGAGCGGCGCCCTCTACTGGAACGATTTTCTGCGTCTGGCCCGCCGTGCCGGCTTCGCCGATCCACGCCTTGTGAGCGACAGACCCCTGCAGATCACCGATGCGGAGCTGAGCGCACGCACTGGTGCGATCCGCTTCTTTTCCGCCACATACCGTTTGTTCCACCTCCCAGAGCTGGAGGATGCCTGCGAAGACCACGGCCAGGCGGTGATCTACCGCGGCACGATTGCTGAGCACCCGCACGCCCTACCTTTCGATAAGCACCACTGGATCGAGGCTGGCAAAGTGTTTCCGGTGTGCGGCAACACCTTCCGCATGCTCGCCGACAGCCGGTTCTCGCTCCATTTCAGCTTCATCGGTGATTTCAGCTCTCACTACGGCCTCTTCGAAGGCTGCGGGGCGGGCCTGCCCTTTGACGGGAGGGCGATGGAGAGCGCTGCAGCAGCGGATTCATCCGCAGCAACGGCCTCAAGGGGCGGTTCCTGCTGCTGAAGGTCTTGTGCAAGAACCACGAGCCTGCCCCTCCCTGCCGGGAGGGTTTACGGGGTGAGAACGATCAATCGATCGCCGACTTGAGTTGATGCCAGTGCTTGTATAAACGGGATTTTATTCGCGGCAGGAGGGGGCGATGACTGGGCACCTGGGGACCAAGAAAGTGATGATCAAAGCTGTAGCGGTCCGCCGCCACATCCCTCAGGACAAATCGTGGATGGGTGAGCTCACCCAAGCCCTGATCGGCCACCGTGAGAACTTCGCCATCAATGGTATGTGTCGCATCTTCCCCAAACCCCACATTGCTCACCAGGTTGCCGTTGGGTAAACACGAGAGACCGCTGTTGATCAGGCAGGTGAAGAACCACTGGTAATCCCACCAGGTGATCGGCACGCTCCTCGAATGGGTGCGTTCCCAGATGTCGCTCCAGTAGTCGCGCTCCTGTTGGTTCTCAAAGATCAGCTCCAGCATGCCGGAATCGCGCAGGGCGGGCCAATGGTTGAGGTCGGCGTCATAGTGCTGCCAGCACCGGCGCCAGGTTGCCCAGCCCCAGCAGTGTGTGTAGCGGCTGAAGTAGTAGCTGCCATCGCCGCGCCATTGGCCATTCTGATGGTTGTTGCCGCTGATGCACCACACGCGCGTGTCCTGGCGGTAGCGCTCCAGTAAATCGGAGCAGTGGGATAGGAAGTCTGGATGGGGAACGCAGTCGTCCTCCAGGATGATTCCTTCCTCAACCTTCTCAAAGAACCAGCTGATAGCACGGACGGGGCCAATGCAGCAGCCTTGGTTAACGTCTGAGTAAAGGCGCTCGATCTGACAGGGCCAGTCAATCTCCCGGTCGATCACGGCGCGGGTTGCCGCCACCTTCTCGGCTTCGCCAGGTCGCTCAGGGTTGGGGCCATCGCAGGCCACAAAAAGACGCCTAGGAGCCAGCGGGCGGATGGCATCGATGACCTGGCGCAGGGTGTGGGGTCGGCGCCAGGCGATCAAGAGTATGGGGGTATCAGCAGGAGTTGAATCAATGCCCATCGGTTAAGTGTGCGCGATCAGTTCCACGTTTTGGAGACCCTTCAAATTGGCATCCAACATAAAAATCTTGGCCCGATGGGCTGGGCCGTGGCCAGGGTGGTGACGTCTGACATGGCTGCCCATTTTACATGGATGACCTCGCTTTTTTCTGGCAGCACCCCCTCCTGGCAGAAAGACCCGCAAAGCCGGGGACTGGCGAGGCGGCCATGCGGTTTGCCCAGGCGGAGCCAGCCCATCAGCTGCCAGCCTGAACCAAGGCCGGACGAGACGTGAACCCATGCGGCAATCTCAACCTGAAAGAAATCATTGAACCGCTGCAAGCTGAAAGAAGGTGTATGTCTCCCAACGCATTGGGCGTGCCAAAGAGCACGAAGCCACTGCAGAGCCAGGAAAAGTGACTTGGCTTCAATCAATTTTCAATGAATCATCGCCAGGTGGTGCTAGCCCCCGCCAGCTGGATCGGGGTGGCTGAACTCTGATTCCTGGCTGCCGTGCTGGAAGGGGGCCATGGTCACACAGCTGGAAGCTTCGTGATCGACGATCGGGTGGGCCGGGATGGGGTGCGCCTGGCTGCCTGCATCCTGAACAACACGGCTGCATCCTTCGTGACGGTTCCAAGCTCAACCCGCAGCTGTTCGATGAGCTACAAAGTATGCAGTTGGATGCAGCAACGATGCGCCTTCACTTTGTACCGATTCACCTGTTCCGGGAAACACCGCAGGTGTGCTTCTTCGATGCCAGCGTGCCCCATAGCAACGGAACCGATGTGGTGGTACACCAAGGCCCCGCCATCTCACCGCCCGATCACGACGGAGCAGAGCAGTACTACGTGCATCAGCATCAGGTGGACCACAACCTGGTGCTGCAAGGCAGGCGCACCTTCATCCTGCTCAACCCAGCCTGGGATCAGCCCCATCACGTGATCGATCTGGAACGGGCCATGGGGGCGCTAGAGATTCCGGTGGGCACTTACCACCGCTCGATTTCAGGCGAGGAGGGCAGTCTCGTGCTCAACCAATCGATCCGAGATCCAGCCTTCAACTACGCCACCGAGTTCATCCCCGTGTGCCTGAGCGACCGAGCCGATCTCCAGAAGGCCCGGGCCGTGGAACCCTGGCGCTGGAGCTGGCACAACGGCCATATCCGCCGCCAACACGGCTGACCTCCTCAAACCAAAACCTGGATAAATTCCAGCGTTCATCTCGCGAACGTGATCACCCGTCAAGGCCGTCCTGGCCGAGAAGCGATTGGGGTCCCTCCTGAAGGTTACAAACAGAATATCCTGGAGCGGTTTGGTGTGCCGGCCTTTATCTGTCGGCCAACCCCATCTCACCCTGCTGGACTGATGGCCGTGGACGATCGAAGCCTTGGTAAACATGGAAATCGTGGCTGCTGTCCCCAACGATTGGATGATACTTTCAAGATGGATGACTTCGAGGATTGGCTAGTCAGATGAGCTGGAAATACTTGAGATGGGCGCTACTGGGCGGAGCAGCAGTGACTGGGATCGTCTTAAGCAGCTATCCAACGACACCCCAGCTATCGCGCTGCCCTGAAATCGGCAGCCTGCCGGGCATCGTACTGGGAATGCTTATTACCACAACGCTTATCCATACATTGGTGACATCTTTACAGGCGGACCTGGTTCACTCAAAACGGCTCAGTGCCTGGTGCTCAATGAGCAGCACACGACGCCACTTACTGATCGCCGTTGGCGCACTGATGACAGCGGGCACGCTATTCCTGGAGATTCTGCTATGGGCATGGGTCTACCGCCACGTCGGCGCAATTCGCAGCCTGGGAGAAAGCTTGTATTTCTCTGGCATTACATTCACAACGGTTGGCTATGGAGATGTCACGCTGGCCAAATGCTGGCAGCTATTAAGCGTGGGAGAAGCCGTGAACGGAGTCCTGATGGCCGGATGGAGCACCGCCCAACTGATTTTCCTGGTGCAGAGGATGATGACCCTGAGCGCGCAATCCGAAGAATCAAAAGCCGATTGACCTTAAGCTTCACCGCACGAACGCGCCAGTTGCAAATTCAACATCAACCGGTTGCCGCAGGCCATCTCAAGTTTGCTCGTGATTCGATCTCCATCAGGCAGGATCACGACTGTGCAGAACGAGGTGAGAGACCGATAGAAGAGAGATAACGAAAATGAACAGACCTAGACCAGTACATAGCCAGAGGAATCGCAATCAGCTCATTGGTCAACATGGCACGGGCGTAAGAAGCCAATCCGATTTCGCCTTGGGCAAGCAGCCACAGTTGAACAATCAGGATCTTGAAAACCCCCATCCACAAGACAACCCGCAACCAGGCAAGAGCCTGTAGCGACTTCCTGCTTGCGACAGCAAACATAGCCAGCACGATGGCAAGCGAAACCACAATGCCCATCAGGCGGTGGAGCACAAGCTCCTCAACGCCACGGACTGAAGACAGCCGCAACCCTGCTACAAAAAGGGCCAAACAAATGGCCTGATGGACGTAGACGATCCTCGTCATCAGTCCAAAGCCCCTGGGCCTTGACTGACGGGCATCAGCAGCCATCAATCTTGTCCGGAGATCGTAGGAACAGCCACGGTTCTGGAGTCACTGCCGCCACCCTCGCCAAACCAACGCGCTTCGAGCTGCTTGATCAGCACATAGAAGGGAGGCACCACCCCGAGTGAGAGCAGTGTGGCCACCAGGAGGCCGCCGAAAATCACCGTACCCAGCGACTGTTGGCTGTTGGCACCGGCCGTGGTCGCCACCACCAGGGGCAGGAAGCCGGCCAGGGAGGCGATGGCGGTCATCAGGATCGGCCGCATGCGGGATTCGGCGGCGGCCATCGCCGCCTCAGCAACCTCCATACCCTCCTCAAGATGCTGTTCGGCCACCTCCACAATCAAAATGCCATTTTTGGCCGCCAGGCCAATCAGGGTCACCAGGCCTACCTGGGCATAGATGTTGAGGTCGATCGAGCGCAAGGCCAGAAACGCCAGGGCACCCAGCATCGCCAGCGGAACCGTCATCAGAATGATCACCGGAGTGACATAGCTCTCGTACTGGGCGGAAAGCACCAGATAAACGATCAGGATGCCCAGGCCGAACACCAGAACGCTGGCGCTACCGGCCGACAGCTGCAACGACGCCAGACCGGTGAAGGCATAACCGATGTTGTTGAAATCAAGGTTCTGGAAGATCTGCTGAATGGCAGTCAGGGCCTGTCCAGAGCTCTTGCCGACGGCTTCAGCGCCCTGCACGAGAATGGTGCGGAACAGGTTGTAGTGACTGATCACCGGCGGCGCACTGGTGAGCTCCGACGAGGCAAACTCGCTGACCTGCACCAACTTGTCGTCGCGGTTGCGCACGTAGTAGCTGAGCACATCCTCAAGATCGCTACGGCCGGATGCCTCCGACTGGACATAGATGTTGCGCACCTGCCCGTTCTCATAGGTGAGTCCGGAATAGTTGCCGCCGGCGAGCACGGCGATCGTTTGCATGGCCTGCTGGAAATCGACATTCAGGGTTCCCATGATCGAGCGATCAACCTTCAGGCCAAAGGCCGGCGCACTGGGAATAAACTGGGTGTAGAGGCTTGAGAACTGATCCGAGCTGGTGCCGGCCGCCACCAGCTCCTGGGCCAGACGATCAAGCTGGTTGAAGCTGTAGGCGCCGTTGCTGAGGTCGTTGAACTGGAAGTAGAAGCCTCCCTGGGCCGAGAAGCCTGGAATCGCCGGGGGCTGGGCTGCCACCACCAGGCCACTGCTGATCTTGGAGAGTTTGGAATTAAGCCGATCAACGATGGCTGGGGCCTTGTGATCAGATCCGCTGCGCTCCTCCAGGGGCTTCAGGCCAAAGAAAAACACACCCTGGTCTGGGCTGGAGCCGTTGAAGCCGTACCCGCTGATCACCGAAGCCTCTGTGATGTCGGGCTCTTCCTTGAGCACCTTCGCGATCTCCAGACCGGTCTGCTCGGTGAGGGTGAGAGAGGCACCGTTCTGCAACTGGAAGATCCCCACCCCATAGCCCTGGTCTTCCTCGGGAATGAACGCCGAAGGCAGGGCCGAGAACGCCAACGCGGTGACCACAATGCCACCGGCCAGGCCCGCGAACACCAGCTTGCGCTTGCGGATCAACACCTCCAGCAGCCGGGCGTAACGGTTCTGCAGCCAGGCAAAGAAGCTGTTGAAACGGTCAAAGATCAGGGCGAGTCTGCTGCCGGCCAAGCCGAACAGCACCACGCCAAACACATAGGCGCCGAAGCCGAAGGAGGCCGAGCTGAAACGCCCGAATGCCAGACCCACCACCACACCCCCGATCGTCCAACCCCAGCCCTTCGGCTTCGGGGGCAGCTCCGACTTGAGGATCAGGGCCGACATCATCGGCGAGAAGGTGAGGGCGTTGAAGGTGGAGATGGCAATCGAGAAGGCGATCGTGAGGGCAAATTGTTTGTAGATAATCCCGATCCCACCCGGGTAGAACGCCACCGGCACGAACACCGCCATCAACACCAAGGAGGTGGCAATCAAGGCGCCGATCAGGGTGCCCATGCACTCCATCGCCGCCTTGCGTGGGCTCATGCCACTCTCCAGATTCTTGGAGACGGCCTCAATCACCACGATGGCGTCGTCCACCACCAGGCCGGTGGCGAGCACCAATCCGAGCAGGGTGAGCTGGTTGATCGAAAAGCCAAACGCCTTGATGAACGCGAAGGTGCCGATCAGGGAGATCGGAATCGCCAGGCTGGGAACCACCGTGGCGCGCCAGTTCTGCAGGAACAGAAACAGGATCACCAGCACCAGCACGATCGCAAGACCGAGGGCATCGGTCACCCCACTCACGGCCGACTCGATGAACTCGCCGATGTTGTAGATCTGCTTCACGGTGATCCCCGCCGGTACGGTCTGGGCGAACTGGTCCATCACCGCCACTACGGCTTGGGACACATCCAACGCGTTGCTTTCTGGCGTCTGGAACACCCCCACGGTGATCGCCGGGTAGCCCTCAACGCTCACGGACTGCTGGGCGAAGGTGTTGAAGCCATAGGTGGCCTGGCCCACATCCCGGAGCCGTAGCAGGTTGCCCTGGGGCGACTTGGCCACGATCAGATCGTTGAGCTGGTCGACCGAGATCAGGTTGCCGTTGTCGGCCACCAGGATCGGATAGGCGAAAAGCTGATTTCCTCCGGCTGGTGGGCCACCGATCAGACCGCCAATGGCCACGCTGTTCTGACTCTTCACAGCGTTGACCACCTGATCGGCGGTCAACTGGTTGGCCGTGAGCTTGTCGGGGTCGACGAACAGCCAGAAAGCCGGACTGCTGCCCCCCAGCATGTTCACCTGGGCCACGCCGGGAACCCGTTCCAGCTCGTAATAGAGCTGCTCATAAATGAGGCCGTTGATGTATGGAGCATCAAACTGTCCCTGCGTTGAGCTCACCTGATAGGCGAGCAGAATCGAAGGCGTGCTCTGCATCACCGACACACCCGTGGCCGACACCTGCTGAGGTAGCTGGGGCATGGCCAGTGAAACGCGGTTCTGGACGTTCACCTGGTCGATATTGATATCCGTGTCTTCATCGAAGTAAACCTGAATGATGCTCTGACCAGTGTTTGAGCTGGTGGAAGAGATATAGGCCGCGCCCGGCACACCGTTGATCTGCTGCTCGAGTGGATTGGTCACCGCCTGCTCGGTCACCACGGAGTTGGCCCCGCCGTAGTTGGCCGTCACCTGAATCAAGGGCGGCGCGATGTTGGGCAGGTTCTCAATCGACAGCGTAGGGATCGCGATGATTCCCATCAGCACGATCAAGATGCTGCAAACGGTCGTTAGAACCGGCCGTTTAATGAAATTATCGGAGAGCGACATCGGTGATCCTCAGTTCACACCCGGCTTGCCGCCGCTGGCCAGCTTGACCGGCATGCCGGTGCGTAACAGGGCCGTGTTGCTTACCACCACCTGGTCTCCGGCACTCAGCCCGGAGAGCACGGGATAGCGGTTGTCCTGCAACGTGCCAAGTTGCACGGGAATCTGCACCACAATCGGCGTTTGCGCCGGGAGAGCCTCCAGCTTCTGCTTCTGGGCTTCGGGGATCTGAGTGGAGGCCCGGATCCTGGCCAGCACCTGGTTGAGGCGGAAAATGCGGTACACGAAGGGCTGCTGGGCCTGCATCATCACGGCCTGCACAGGGACCGAGAGTTGGCGGGTGGAGCCGGTGATGATCCGGTTGCGCACGAACTGGCCTGTTTTGAGCTTGCCGGTGAGGTTGGGGAACGCGGCCTTCACCAGCACGGTGTTCGGCGACGACTGTTTGCCGCTGATGCCGAAGTACGGCGAGATGAACACCACCTTGCCGGTGCCGATCACCGGTGGATTCCCTTGTGACTTGAGCTCCACGGGTTGGCCCATCCTCACCCTGGAGGCCTGGGTGGCAGGCACATCCATCAGGGTCCAGAGATCGCTGTTGTTAACAATCCCGGTGATCGCCTGCCCCTTACGAACGTAATCGCCAAGCTTCACGCTGTCGAGATCGCCGATCTCCCCACTGATCGGAGCCGTGACGTATTTGTAGCCAAGGTCGGCCGCCTTGGCGCGCACCTCGTCGCGGGCCTGAATGGCCTGGGTGACGTAGAAATCGCGGTCTTTGGTGGAGACCGCGCCCTGCTCATTCAGGAAGATATAGCGCTCTGCATTGAGCAGGTCTTTACGAGCCTCCGCCCTGCTCGCATCCAGGCTGGCCGTCTGCTGCACATTGTCAAGCACCAGGATCGGTTGCCCCGCCTTCACCCGCTGCCCCTGGGTGGCCAGAATCTTGACGACCCGGCCATCCACCTCGGGAACCATGGCCACGTCGGTAGTTGACTCCAACTGGCTCATCACCTCGATCGATGGGCTGAAACTGGCCTCGGCGATGGTGGCGGCCTGAACCACCAGGGGCTGGCGTCCCACGGGTTTGGCCGCGCAGCCCACTAACAAGACGCCCACCAACGACACTGTTGAAACCGCGCGCGCCACCAATCCGATGCGTTTCGCCGCAAATTAACGACTTTTTCCCCATTTGCCTGTCTCATGTGACGTTGCACACCGGCATCACGGCTGAGGGCGGGTCGGTGGCGGAGCGCTGAGGACCTGGTAAACAGGAGTGGCAACCGGTCGTTCAGCTCCGATGTACGCCACCCTGCGCGAATACGAAGGCATCAAGGATCCCGTGGAGGCCCTGGAACCTCTGCGCGCCGGACTGCTGGCCGAGATGGAGGCGCTGCCTGGATTCGTGGCCTACTACTTCGTGGATGTGGGTGAAGCCGGGGATCGGATGATCTCACTGAGTGTGTTTGAAACCCAGGAAGCCGCCGAGGCCTCGAACCGGATCGCGGCCCAGTGGGTTGAGCGCTGGATCCGTGAGCACCCCGGCACGGCTCCCACTGCCAGCCGGGTGGATGCCGGCCCGGTGGTGACGTATGCCTCCAGCAACGCTTCGGCCTGAGCCAAGAGCGACGCAGGCGAAGATCAGTTGCCATCGGCAGGAGGACTGCCACACCTGAGCTCGACAGGAAGCCCTTCCAGGCCAAATGCCCGGGTGAGCTGGCCCTCCTGCCAACGGTCATGCCCAAGAGCCCCTTCCGATTGGCGATGGCGGATAGAGCCTGGAATCAGCCAGGCACTGCCACGGCTGAACCTGCTCGTCACTGAGGATCAGCGTTGCCTCTGGTCCTTCCGCCGTCCAGATGCAACTCCTCCACAATGGGCAGGACTCCGGCCTGATCCCTATGGGCGTTTTGGCAGCACTGGCGATCCTGGCCGGCTTGATCGTGGTGCATGAGGCAGGGCATTTCTTTGCTGCCACCTGTCAGGGCATCCGCGTCAGCGGGTTCTCGATCGGCTTCGGGCCTGCGCTGCTTCAACGCCAGCGGCGCGGGGTGACGTACGCCCTGCGTGCGATTCCCCTTGGCGGCTTCGTTTCGTTTCCCGACGACGAAGAGACCAGCGATTTCGCTCCTGACGATCCGGATCTGCTCTCCAACCGACCACTCCGGCAGCGCGCTCTCGTGATCAGCGCCGGAGTGCTGGCCAATCTGGCCCTGGCCTGGCTGGTGCTCATGGCGCAGGGGGTTGTCGTTGGCATCCCCGCAGGTTTTCAGTCCACCGCAGGGGTGTTGGTGGCCGGTGTTGAGCCAGGCCTGCCTGCGGCCATCGCGGGGCTTTCCAGCGGTGATCGGATCGTGGCCATCAATGGCCGGCCCCTCGAAGGTGGCCTTGATGCTGTGGGAGGGCTGGTGAAACGGATCCAGTCCAGCCCCGACACCACCCTCAGTGTCACCGCTGAACGACGCGGCAGCACGGTGACGCTGACGCTCACCCCATCGGATTCCCGCGGCGTCGGCCGCATCGGTGCCCAGCTGCAGCCTGATGGCCATGAACTGTTCCGCCGACCCAGGGGGCCACTGGAGCCGATTCGCCAGGCCAACCACGATTTCGTCGTTCTGACCCGTCGCACCGTGGATGGCTTCATCACCCTGGTGACCCACTTCGGCGAAACGGCCAGCCAGGTGAGTGGCCCGGTGAAGATTGTGGAAATGGGTGCCTCCCTGGCCCGCGAGGGAGGCAGCAGCCTGTTTCTGTTCACCGCTCTGATTTCGATCAACCTGGCGGTGCTCAATGCCCTGCCCCTGCCCCTGCTGGATGGGGGCCAGCTGGCCCTGCTGCTGCTGGAGGGCGCCCGTGGCAAACCTTTGCCGGAACGGTTCCAGATGGCCTTCATGCAGTCGGGGCTGGTGTTGCTGGTTGGTCTGAGTGTGGTTCTGATCGTGAAGGACACCTCCCAGCTCCCGGCTGTGCAGCAACTGCTGAGCCGCTGATCGGCCGGCTGGCCAGGGGTCTGCGCAGGACCTCGGGCCTCCCCCAGTTAAGATGAGAGATCAACCTTCCGAACGCTTTCAGGCCGCATGGCGAAGAAGTCGATGATCGCGCGCGATGTGAAGCGCAAGAAGATGGTGGAGCGCTTCGCCGCCAGACGGGCAGCCCTGAAGGCAGCCTTCGACGCCGCCGCGGATCCCATGGAGCGCCTTGAGATCCATCGCCAGATCCAGGGCCTGCCCAGAAACAGTGCCCCGACCCGGGTGCGCAACCGCTGCTGGGTCACCGGAAAGCCCCGCGGCGTGTACCGCGACTTCGGCCTTTGCCGCAACCAGCTTCGTGAGCGTGCCCATAAAGGCGAGCTGCCTGGAGTGGTGAAGTCGTCGTGGTGATGGTTGCCGGTGGTGACCGGCAGCCAGCCCGTGCCCCCGAATGGCAAGATGCTGATTGACAAGAGGAGATAATCCCACGTGCAAGGACAAACTCAGTCGATCTCCTTCGATGGTCGGGAGATCCGGCTGACCACCGGTCGCTTCGCTCCCCAGGCCGGGGGCTCCGTGTTGATCGAGTGCGGAGACACCTCGGTGCTGGTGACGGCCACCCGCTCCAACCCCCGGGAAGGAATCGATTTCCTGCCCCTGATGTGCGACTACGAGGAGCGGCTCTATGCCGCCGGTCGCATCCCAGGCAGCTTCATGCGCCGCGAGAGCCGCCCGCCGGAACGCGCCACCCTGATTGCTCGCCTGATCGACAGGCCGATGCGTCCGCTGTTCCCCAGCTGGATGCGCGACGACCTGCAGGTCGTGGCCACCTGTCTGTCGCTCGACGAGCGGGTTCCGCCGGATGTGCTGGCCGTGACCGGCGCATCTCTGGCCACACTGCTGGCCAGGATTCCCTTCCATGGCCCAATGGCCGCGGTGCGGGTGGGCTTGCTGGGCGATGACTTCGTGCTCAACCCCAGCTATCGGGAGATCGAGCGTTCCGAGCTGGATCTGGTGGTGGCCGGCACCCCTGCCGGTGTTGTGATGGTGGAAGCGGGCGCCAACCAGCTGCCAGAGCAGGATGTGATCGAGGCCATCGACTTCGGCTACGAAGCGGTGAGCGAGTTGATCAAGTCCCAGCAGAGCTTGTTGGAGACCCTCGGGATCACCCAGGTGGTTCCTGAACCCCAGGCCGTTGATTCCACCCTTCCCAGCTTCCTCGAGCAGGAATGTGCCGGGAGCATCGGAGAGGTGCTCAAGCAGTTCAGCCAGACCAAGGCCGAACGTGACCAGAAACTCGATGCCATCAAGGCCCAGGTGAGCGAAAAGATCGCCGGCCTTGACGATGGCGACGCCGTTAGGCAAGCGGTTGGTAGCAACAGCAAGGCGCTGGCCAACAGCTTCAAGAGCCTCACCAAGACGCTCATGCGCCGTCAGATCCTTGAGGAGGGACGTCGCGTCGACGGCCGTGCCCTCGATGAGGTGCGTCCGATCAGCGCGGCGGCCGGGGTGCTGCCGCGTCGGGTGCATGGCTCCGGCCTGTTTCAGCGCGGCCTCACCCAGGTGCTCTCCACCGCCACGCTCGGCACCCCGAGCGATGCCCAGGAGATGGACGACCTCAACCCGTCCAACGAGAAGACCTACCTCCATCACTACAACTTCCCCCCCTATTCGGTGGGCGAGACCCGTCCGATGCGCAGCCCGGGCCGCCGCGAGATCGGCCATGGGGTTCTGGCTGAACGGGCCCTGGTGCCTGTCCTCCCCCCCCGTGAGAACTTCCCCTATGTGCTGCGGGTGGTGAGCGAAGTGCTCAGCTCCAATGGTTCCACCTCAATGGGATCGGTGTGCGGCAGCACCCTGGCTCTGATGGATGCCGGTGTGCCGATCAAGGCTCCCGTGAGCGGCGCCGCCATGGGCCTGATCAAGGAGGGAGAAGAAGTGCGCATCCTCACCGACATCCAGGGAATCGAGGATTTTCTGGGCGACATGGATTTCAAGGTGGCCGGCACGGAGAAGGGCATCACGGCCCTGCAGATGGACATGAAGATCACCGGTCTGACGATGAAGACCGTGAAGGAGGCCATCAACCAGGCCCGTCCGGCCCGTCTGCACATCCTTGAGAAGATGCTGGAGGCGATCAGCCAGCCCCGCGACACCCTCAGCCCCCATGCTCCGCGTCTGCTGAGCTTCCGCATCGATCCGGAGCTGATCGGTACCGTGATCGGTCCTGGCGGCCGCACGATCAAAGGGATCACCGAGCGCACCAACACCAAGATCGACATCGAGGACGGTGGCGTCGTGACGATCGCCAGCCACGACGGCGCAGCTGCTGAGGAAGCTCAGCGCATCATCGAGGGTCTCACCCGGCGCGTCAGCGAGGGCGAGGTGTTCAAAGGGGCCGTCACCCGGGTGATCCCGATCGGAGCCTTCGTGGAGATCCTCCCCGGCAAGGAGGGGATGATTCACATCTCCCAGCTCAGCGAGGCACGGGTGGAGAAGGTGGAAGACGTGGTGAACGTGGGGGACGAGGTAACCGTGCGGGTGCGAGAGATCGACAACCGCGGACGGATCAACCTGACCCTGCGTGGCGTGCCCCAGAGCGAGCTTCCGCCGCTCTGACGTGTCAGGCGAGCGGCGGGAGATCATGATTCCGGGGCGCCTGCGCGCCCTGCTCCGACCCGCCCGGATCCGCCAGTTGCGCTGGCAACGACGCTGGGATGACTGGCACCGTCGGGTTTGCTTCGCCTCACGGCAGGCCCCCGACGCCCTGCCGATCCGGATCACTCGCCACCGTTCCCTGCTGATGCGGCGTCTCGGCAGCACCGATCCGCAGCTTCAGCGCAACAAGGTGGTCAACCTGCGCCTGGCGGTGCCCGGGCTCCATGGGCTGCTCATCCATCCCGGAGAAACCCTCTCGATCTGGCGGCGGATCGGTCGACCCACGGCCCGTCGTGGATACCTGCCGGGGGTGCAACTCTCCCAGGGTCGGGTCTCGGTGGGAATCGGTGGTGGTCTCTGCCAGCTGGCGAACCTGATCCACTGGATGGCTCTGCACAGTCCGCTGGAGCTTGTGGAGCGCCATCACCACAGCTTTGATCCCTTCCCTGACGAGGGGCGTGTGCTGCCCTTCGGCACCGGGGCGAGCCTCTATTACAACTACGTGGATCTGCGCTTCCGCAATCCCACCGACGAGACGCTCCAGCTGCTCGTCTGGGTGGATGACACCTTCCTGCGGGGTGAGATCCGTTCTGCAATCGCCCCACCGCTCTCTTACCACGTGTTTGAAACCGACCATCACTTTGAACAGAGCGGCGATCGCCGCCTGCGCTGCAACAGCATCTGGCAACGCCAGGTGGATCGGCGCAGCGGGGCTGTGGTGGCGGAACGACTGCTCTACAGCAACCGCTCTCTGGTGATGTACTGAAAATGAACCTGGCTGTTCAAACGGGGAACTCCGGGTCGATCTCTGCCATGGCCGCCTCCGCCCGCCTGCAGAGCTCAGCGTGGGCCGCCCCATGGCTGGCGATCAGACAACCTGCCTGGCGCACGTCCCCGGTGTTGTAAGAGAGCGCACGGCCATCGGCGTGTGTGAAACAGCCTCCTGCCGCCTTCAGCACCGCGTGCGGTGCTGCCATGTCCCAGTCCTTGGGGGCACTTCGGCCCGAGAGCGAGAGATACAGGTCGGCATCGCCGCGCAGGATCGTGGCTACCTTGCCGCCCACACTGCCGATCGCCCTGGTGCCCGCGAGGGGCAGGGCCGCCAGAAGTCGCTCCAGGCGCTCATCGCGGTGATTGCGGCTGGCCACCAGCACCAGTTCGTGGAGCTCCCGCCGCTCACTGAAGCTCACGGGAAACACGTTGCCGGAGCGGTCTTCCTTCCAGGCGAGCCCGGCCTCTCCTCCCACCACCCCGATCCACAGCTCGCCCATGGCGGGCAGCATCACCACCCCGAGGAGGGGGGACTGACCGCGCACCAGGGCCAGATGCACGGCGTATTCACCGGTGCCCTGCAGAAAATCCTTGGTGCCATCGAGTGGGTCGAGAATCCACAACCACTCCGCCTGCAGCGGTTGCCCCGCCGTCAGTTGCTGCCTGGCGGTTTCCTCGCTCAGCAGCGTCCAGCCGGCATCAGGAAATGAGGCCTCCAGGCCTTCCAGCAGCCACTGGTTCACGGCCAGATCCGCCGCCGTTACCGGGCCCTCCCCTCCCTCCTCAACGCTCAGCGCCTTCGGGAATCCGTAAGGCGGCTGTTGTCCGCGGCCATAGGCCAGCAGGATGTCGGCAGCTGCCCAGCTGAGGCGACGCAGCTCCACAAGCAGCTGCTGGATGCCCACCCCATGCGGCAAGGTCACGGGCCAGGGCCATGCTTGGTGGCCCAGCACCAGGGCCCTGAGCTGCGCAGCGTGGTCTTCCGGGCGCAGGGGGCCCTTCTGATCGGCCGGCATCATGGATTCAGCATTGAAGAGCATTGTGGGCGAAGGCGGGGATGCCAGCAATGAGCCGGCCCCCGGCGTGCTCTATCTGGTGGGAACACCGATCGGCAACCAGTCCGACCTCTCGCCCCGGGCTCGGCGTGTGCTGGCCGGAGTCCAGACCATTGCCTGCGAAGACACCCGCCACAGCGGCCTGCTGCTTCATCAGCTGGGCCTGCGGGGTGGAGGCCGTGGCCCGCGGCTGCTGAGCTTCCATCAGCACAATCAGGCGCGCCGCACCCCGGAACTGCTGGCCGCCCTTGAGGCGGGGGAAGCGGTGGCTTTGATCAGCGATGCCGGCCTGCCCGGGATCGCTGATCCCGGGGAGCCCCTGGTGGCTGCTGCGCGTGCGGCCGGGAGGCCCGTGATCTGCGTGCCCGGCCCCTGTGCCCTCACCACCGCGCTGGTGAGCAGTGGTCTGCCCTGCGGGCGCTTCTGCTTTGAAGGGTTTCTGCCTCCGAAGGCAAGCCAGCGCCGGGCCCGACTGGCGGAGCTGGCGAATGATCCCCGCACCCTGGTGCTCTACGAGGCCCCCCATCGGCTGCTGGAGCTGCTGGAGGATCTGCTGGCCGTGCTGGGTGATCGGCCCCTGCAGGTGGCGCGTGAACTCACCAAGCGTCATGAACAGCAGGTGGGGCCAAGCGTGCGTGCCTGCCTGGACCATTTCCAGGGCACCGCCCCCCTGGGGGAATGCACGCTGGTGCTGGGGGGAGCCCAGCTCGACCCCACCCCAGCCTGGGATGAGAACCACCTGCGCAACGAACTTCAGGCCCTGATCGCGAACGGTCTCAGCCGTCGCGATGCCACCCGCAGGCTCGCGGAGCAGACCGGCCACAGTCGCCGTGCCCTCTATGCCCTGCTGCACGATCTGGCATCAGACTGAGTGGATCCGGCACGGAAGTCGATGCTGCTGCGTTTGCAATTGCTGCTCGGCAGTGTGGTGGGCGGCGCCGTGCTGATGCTGATTCTCTGCCTGGGTGCCCAGAATCTGGAGCAGAGGCCAAGCCTCAACCTCGGTTTCGGACGCACGCCCCCGCTGCCGGTGGGATTTCTGGTGGGGGTGGCGCTGGTGATCGGGGTGATCGGGGGTGGCAGTGCCGCGGCCCTGCTGGTTCCGGGAGACGATCAGGCACCGGGGAGGGAGTAAAGACCATTCTCGATCACCACCCGGCTGATCCCCTGGGCCAGCAGATAAGGGGCCGTGCGCTCAAAGATGCGGGTGTCGGGAATCTTGATCACCCGCTGGCTGCGGCCGCACAGGCGCTTGGCATTGCGTGGATTCACAAACACCTGCAGCGCCTGCCGCTCCTCCTCCCCAGGGGGCAGAAGCCCCAGATCCGTGAAGCTGCTCAGGGGGCGGGCATCGAGCTCCACCACCTTGTCGACCAGCATGTAGACGCAGCCCGGCAGCTGGGCCTCCGCCAGCGGCAGGCAGTTCACAGGGTCCTGGGAAGGGCTCGCTGCAACCGGTTCCGACG
Source organism: Cyanobacteriota bacterium (assembly GCA_035284925.1). Taxonomy (GTDB): domain Bacteria; phylum Cyanobacteriota; class Cyanobacteriia; order PCC-6307; family Cyanobiaceae; genus UBA5018. The sequence continues at coordinate 19,925 of JAYKGZ010000116.1, forward strand.
GGTCCTCGTCGGCCAGGTCGTCCGTCGGATCGGTGGTGTCCTCGGTCCCGTCATCGCCGAAGTCATCGGCATCGTCGATGGCCAGCGTGCCAACGGTGGGGGTTAAGTCCTCGTTGGGCTCATCGGCCTCCCGAACCTCAGGCTCGGGTTCTACCGCCTCGGTGTGCGCAGCCTGGGAGTCTTCACCCAGGGAAGCGGGATCTGGTGACGCGGCAGGCGTGGTGACAACGCCTGCACCGCTCCGACCGCCGCGGGCGCGCTGCTGCTTGAGCCGCTCATGCTCCTCCGGCGTGAGCGCGGCCTTCACGACCCGCCCCACCGTGTGCACGCTGCAGCCGAAAGCTGCCGCCAGCTCTGCGGTGCCTTCACCGGCGCTGTAGCGCTCCACCAGCTCCTGTTTCTGGCCGTCGTTGAGCCTGGTGGCCGCCATGGGGCGAAAACTGCGCAGCAAGCCACTGTACGGGGCTCAGCCACAGAAGAGGTTCTGCAGCACTGGCACAATGCCCTTGATGCCCCGTGGGGCACGTGCTCCCTTAGCTCAGCTGGATAGAGCAGCTGCCTTCTAAGCAGCCGGTCGATGGTTCGAATCCATCAGGGGGCGTTTCAGTCGGGGGCTTGATTGTTCAGCCGAGAAGCCTTGCTGGCACTAGCTTTCGGGCTGGCAGGCTCTGCCGGGTCCTTCTCACATGCCAGCGGTCCCGGAATGGGATGTTCTGCTCCGCGGCGGCGTCCTGCGGGCCCTCGGCCCGAGGAGCTGCAGAAGCGGCTGGACGGTCTGGAATTTCAGGGGTCGGGCCCGGCTCTACGTCGCCACTGACGCCGGCCAGTCAGGCGAACCTCGGGCCTGCCGGGGCTTCTCGCCATCAATTCCCATGCCATCGGCGTGGCCGATGTGCCTGCCGATGCTGCCCCGCAGGCACCGCGCTCGAACCTGATCCCAGGCATTTTTCTCAGCCACCTTGCTGTCGACAGGAGTCAGCAGGGCAAAGGGCTGGGCAGATCCTGGGTGTGCGGATGATGTTGCTCGATGTGACGGGGGCTGCTGGAGAAGCGAAACGCGCAGGCCGACCGGAACGCTTGTTCCTCTCTCTGAGTGCCCTCCCACCTTTGTAATCGGGCGGATCAGGCATCAGAGGCGCAGATGTTTCCTGCTCCAGCCGGTGATCGTGGCTGATCATGTTGCTGCTGCCTTT
>JAYKGZ010000117.1:0-17988 GCA_035284925.1 Cyanobacteriota bacterium
AGATGAAAAAGAGTTCCTCCCAGCGGCGCGATATGCAGGCCCTGAAGGAGGACGCGAAAGGCTGTCGGTCCTTGTGCCCATGAAAGATTTTGATCATCGATCAACAACCTCAAGCAAGTCCTCGATCCCGCAATCCAGCACCGTCACAATCCGGGATGCCAGATCCATCGATAGGGCTGATGCCGCTTTCTCGTCGCTGCGTGCCAGGCGCGTGATCGTGGTTGCCGCCACTCCTGCCTGAACCGCCAGGGAGTTCATCGTGAGAGGTTTCTCCCCGGCCTCCACGCGGCGCAGGTTGGCCTTGGCGATTGCCTTGGGGAGGGTGAGACGAACCAGCTTGGCCATAGGGCGCACACTACTTCAAGTGCCAAAGGAGGCAATACCAGTGCCCGATGCCATACCCCGAGCGTCTTCCGGTGCCATCGTGGCCGTCCTCCTCACCCCAGAGCAGGGGGCACCGAAAAAGCTCTGGCCGCAAGCAGAGGCTCCCCAGCACCTGCGATTCAGGCATGATCACGATCGCCCTCCGATCGAGATGAAGCGCTCGAAATCCGACGAAAGGCGCCTGGATGGCATGGATCACCGACCCAATCGAGGCGCATTCAGAAGAGCGGCACCAAGCCTTTGTTGAGGCCCTCAAGAACACCTGGCAATCGGGCTGAACCATGGCGTTCAAGGACAACTTCAGGGCGCCGAAGTCCACCACTTTCCTGGATGTGCTGCCGAAGCTGAATTTCGCTGACGATCAGAGCTGTAGCTTCATTATCCATACAACCGTCGCTCGTAGCACCATTTCAACCTCCACCTGACTGGGTGTCCACTGGACTGAATCGCAACCGCCCCTGGAGGCCTGATGTGAATGTGGACTATGGCAGCAGAACCATGGGCAGGACCAGTAGAGACAGGTTTTGCTACGACTGACGCACAAACTGTGATCTTCCAACAGGCGCCAGAAGGACTGAGAGCTATCTCCAGATGCCAGTATTTTATCGCCTATGATTAGCGCCAACTGGCATCTCCTGGCAACATTTCAACAGCGATGATCAGGGTGGATCCTTGGACACCTACGGGATTGATGTTGCTACAGCATCACGCCAGCCCTCCAAGCATCCTTTGGCGACAACAACGGCCAGGGGAAAACCCGCTTTTCTGCTGACATCAACGATCGCTTTGGCGCAAAAGGCCATGGTGCGCCGAGCCAGCAGAATCCGTCCGTGCCTCCGGTCACTCAGGCGCTTTCTGCCACTGCGGTGAACAGTCATGTGCGGCTGCATGACCTTCTGACGACCAACATCAACCCAGGGGCAAGCAGGGTGCTCAGGGCGGTTGCTCCAGCGAAAAGTTGGGGATCCCCCACCTCTCGGCCACCTGGCCATGATGGGGTCGGCTGGTTGTTCCAGCATCACCCGTGGCGACCATGATTGTGCGCCAAGATGCCTAGGAGAACCGGGCCTTGCTGAGATGACCACGGGATGCCTGCCAGCCACCGGGCCGCGATACAACCGTGCGGACTGGGCCAGTTCCTTCCGCAACGTGGACGTGGAACTGGATGGAGTGATGCTCACCGCCGCCCGTGGCGAAATTCCAGCTGAGCTGCGCGGCACGCTTTATCGAAACGGACCGGGTCGGCTGGAGCGCGGTGGCCTTTGGGTGCATCACCCGTTTGATGGCGACGGCATGATCACCGCCCTGCGCTTTGAGGGTACAGCAGCCGTCCGACTCTCCAATCGCTTCGTGCGTACAGAAGGCTGGCTTGCCGAGGAGCAGGCCGGACGCTTCGTGTATCGCGGTGTTTTCGGTACGCAGAAACCCGGTGGTGTGCTCGCCAATGCCTTCGACGTTCGTCTCAAGAACATCGCCAACACCCATGTGGTGCGCCTGGGCGATCAGCTCTTGGCCCTCTGGGAGGCGGCCGAGCCCTATGCGCTCGACCCCGACACCCTGGAGACCCGCGGTCTCAGCCGCCTTGGGGGCATCCTGAGCCCAGGTGAGGCCTTCAGTGCCCATCCCCGCTTTGACCCCGGCCACCACGGAGCTCCCCGGATGGTCACCTTCGGGGTGAAGACCGGACCTCGCAGCACCGTGCGGCTGATGGAGTTCGCCAGCGAAGGGCCCCAAGCCGGCACCCTGCTCAGTGATCGCAGCCACAGCTTCTCCGGCTTCGCTTTTCTGCACGACTTCGCCATCACCCCCAACTGGGCGGTGTTCCTGCAGAACGCGGTGAATTTCAACCCGCTTCCCTTCCTGCTGGGCCAGAGGGGAGCGGCCCAATGCCTGAGCTCCAAGCCTGGTGGGAAGGGCAAGTTCTGGTTGATCCCTCGCGATTGCGGCGCCTACGCCGGTGAGGCTCCGCGGGTGATCGATGCTCCCGATGGCTTTGTGTTCCACCACCTCAACGCCTGGGAGGAGGGCGGGGATGTGGTGGTGAAGAGCATCTACTACAACGATTTCCCCAGCATCGGACCGGATCAGGACTTCCGCTGCATCGATTTCGATCTCGTGCCCGAGGGGCTTCTGGAGCAGTGCCGGATCAACCTCGAACGGGGCTCGGTGCAGACCACCAGGCTGAGTGAACGCTGCTGCGAGTTCGCCATGGTGAATCCGCAGCGGCAAGGCCTGGCCGCTCGTTACGCCTGGATGGCTGTGGCGGAACGTGAAACGGGCAACGACCCGCTGCAGGCCATCAAAAAGCTCGATCTCAACAGCGGTGAGCGCAGGATCTGGAGTGCGGCGCCCCGCGGCTTTGTGAGTGAGCCGGTGATGGTGGCACGCCCCGGCAGCCAGAGCGAAGACGACGGTTGGGTGCTGTGCCTGGTCTGGAACGGCGCCCGCTCCGCCAGTGATCTGGTGATCCTTGATGCCGCCGATCTGCGGGAGCAAGCCGTTCTGGAACTGCCCTTGGCCATTCCCCACGGGCTGCACGGCAGCTGGGCGGGGACCTGAGCTATCAGCCCAGCAGCTGACGCAGCCCTGGCTCCAACAGGGTGAAAGCCCGGCCGCGATGGCCGATCTGACCCTTGAGCTCCCCGGGCATCTCGGCAAAAGTCTGGGCGAGCTCCGGCACAAAAAACACCGGGTCGTAGCCGAAGCCACCGCTGCCCCGCGGCGCCTCCAGGATCATGCCTGGGCAGTGGGCCTCCACCTCCAGCACCACCTCTCCGGCGGGATTGGCCACCGCAAGGGCGGCCGTGAAGCAGGCGGAGTCGTCGGGCGGTTCACCCCGGTGGAGGGCCTCGGCCCTGGCCGCTGCGAGTTCCTGGAGCAGACGCTCGATCCTCGCCGCATCGCTGTCGGCGTAGCGGGCGGAGTGCACACCAGGTGCACCGCCCAGGGCCTTCACGCTCAGGCCTGAATCGTCGGCCAGGGTCCATTGGCCGGTGGCCCGGGCCACGGCCATGGCCTTGAGCCGTGCATTCTCAGCGAAACTGCTGCCCGTTTCCTCCACCTCAAGGCCCCCCGGCTGGGGCTGGACCTCGAGGTTGAGCCCAGCCAGAAGCTCGGCGAACTCCCGAACCTTGCCGGGGTTGCCACTGGCGATCACCAGAGTGCCCATGGCTGCTCAGATCGACTCAGCCAGAGCCCTCGCCCAGGCCAGCACCTCCGCCACCCGCTCCGAATCCGGAGCCTCGCAATAGAGCCTCAGCAGGGGTTCGGTGCCGGAGAAGCGCAGCATCAGCCAATGGCTCGGGCCCATCCGCAGCTTCACCCCATCGGTGGTGATCACCTCCAGCACCGCCGCTCCGGCCACCTCACCGGGCGCGGCTTCCGCCAGCTGGGCCTCCAGCCGCTGACGGGCGGCCATGTCGGCCAGCCGCAGGTCCAGCCGGTCGTAGGCGGCAGCACCACCACAGCGTTGCTGGAGGGCATCGATGCGCTGTCCCAGCGGCACACCGCCCTCCACCAGGGCCTCAATCAGCAGCAGGGCCGCGAAGGGTGCATCCCGCTCCGGCAGATGCATCCCGAAGCCCACCCCGCCCGACTCCTCGCCTCCCACGAGCACCTCACCGGCCAGCATCTCGGCGGCGATGTACTTGAAACCCACCGCCTTCTCCAGCACGGTGCGTCCCAGGTCCTCAGCCACCAGCTGCATCAGGTCGGAGCCGCTCACGGTCTTGATCACCGAGCCGGGCAGTTGACGCGCCCGGGCCAGATGATCGATGAACAACGGCATCAGCAGCTGGGTACTGCAGAAGCGGCCCCGTTCATCCACCGCGGCAATGCGGTCGCCATCGCCGTCGAACACGATGCCCATCGCCGGCCGACCGGCTGCCGTGCTCTCCTGCACCGCAGCAATCAGCTCCTCCAGGTAGGGCGCCAGGGGTTCGGGGGGATGGCCGCCGAACAGGGGATCGCGTCGGGCCCGGATCTCACGGATCGCCCCTGTGCTCACCGCCTCCTCACCCAGAAGCGCCGGCAACACCCCGGCCGCAGAACCATGCATCGGATCCACGATCACCCTGAGGCCGAGCCGCTGCAGACCCTCGGCCAGGGCGGCGGTGTCCACCTTGGCCTTCAGGCCTGCCACATACGCCCCCAGGGCATCAAAGCGCGCCGCAGCGCCGGGGATCGGCACCGTGATGCCGCCCGCCCCAAGGCGGATCTCGACCCGCTGGGTGAAGTCTCCTTCCACCGAGCCCCCGAACGGGCCCTTGATCTTGAGCCCAAGCCACTCGGGCGGGTTGTGGCTGGCCGTGATCACAAGAGCCCCCAGAGCTCCACGTTCCACCACCGCCCAGCTGGAGGCGGGCGTGGGCGTGGGTGTGTCGGCCAGCACCGGATCGAGGTCAACGCCACGCACCGCCGCACAGATCGCCTCGGCCAGTTCAGGGGCCAGGAAACGGCGGTCGTAGCCGATCACCACTTCGCGGCTGGTGAGGCCTTCGGGAGCGGAATGGGCAAGCTCCGCGGCGGCCGCCGCCGCAACCGGAAGCAGCCGCTCCACGGTGATGTCCACCCCGAGGATGCCGCGCCAACCGTCGGTACCGAAGCTGATCGGGCTGGCCTGAAGAGGCAGCGGGGCGGATCCCATCGGGACATGCGCTTGGTGTTGAGGCGTTCGTAGCAGGTCGGGCGCCCACTGTGGCCCTGGCAGGTGCCGGCCTGGAGGCAGGCACCCGGCTGCCTACGGTGTTAGCCATGCCCCAGGAGGAGCTGACCGACCGGCTGTTGCGCAGCTGGCTTCGCTGTAAGCGGCGCTCCTGGCTGGATCGGCACGGCGATCCGGATCAACGCCAGTGGACGGCTCACCGGGTGCTGGCCCTCAACGAGCAGCAACGCAGCTTCGAGAGCCTGCTTCCGCAGAAACCGGAACGGGGAGAGGCGGCGGCGGCAGCCGGAGCCGTGGCGGTTGTGGGCCTGAGGTTTTGGGGTAAGGCCGGTGGCCTGCCGATCGCGGCCCATCCGGTTCTGCTGGAGCGGGTGCCGGGCCGCAGCCTCTGGGGCGCCCATGCCTACAGGCCGGTGCTGGGACGTCAGGGCCGCAACCTCACCCGTGAACACCGCCTGCTGCTGGCCCTCTGGGGACGGCTGCTGGCTGAGCGTCAGGATGCGCCGGTGCCCCATGCCCTGGTGCTCGCAGGCTCGGGGACGGGTCTGCAACGGGAACGGCTGGCCCTCAGTTCAGGGCTTCAACGCCAGCTGGATGAAGCGGCACAGCGTCTGGCAAGCGATCTGCAGCGGTCGACGCCGCCGCCACTGGTGGCTGATCGCAAGAAATGTGTGCTCTGCGGCTGGCGCCGCCTCTGCGACCGCGAGGCGCAGGCGGCCGGACACCTCAGCGAGGTGAGCGGCATCGGCGGCAAACGGCGGGAACTGCTGCTCGAGCTCGGCATCCAGACCCTGCCCCAGTTGGCCGAGACCGATCCGGACTGGTTGGCGGAGGCGCTGGCGGTGCATGGGGAGCAGCATCGCGCCATTGCCCTGGAGCTGGTGGCCCAGGCCAGAGTGCAGGCGTCAGGACAGCCGGAACGTCTCTCGCTCAAGTTGAACCTGGATGGGGCACTGCCGGAGCTGGCGGCGGCCCCGGGGCTGCTGCTCTACGACATCGAATCCGATCCCGATGCCCGCGACGACTTCCTGCATGGCTTTGTGCTGGTGAGCCGGGCTGCTGATGGGGGGTGGCCCGGGGCTGACCCTCAGGCGATGTCGAGCTGGCGCTACCGGCCGCTTCTGGCCCTTCAGGAGCATGGCGAGGCGCGTCTGTGGCAGCGCCTGCAGAGGCTGATCACGCACTACAGCGGCTGGCCGCTGCTCCACTACGGCGAAACGGAGCGCATCGCGCTGGTGCGTCTGGCCCGGCGCATGGGAGCCAGTGACGCCGAGGAAGCCGCCCTGCGCGCCCGCCTGCTCGATGTGCACGCCCGCCTGCGGGAGCACTGGCGTCTGCCGGTGAACAGTTATGGCCTCAAAGCCGTGGCCGGCTGGCAGGGATTTCGCTGGAGTCAGAGCGGTGCCGATGGGGCCCGTTGTCTGCTCTGGTGGCGGCAATGGCGTCGGGACTGGGGCGGACGCGACAGCGTGGCCGATCGCGAGGCTTCCCGTCGTCTCCTGAGCCGAATCTTCCGGTACAACCGTGACGACAACCTGGCCACCTGGGCGGTGGTGCGCTGGCTGCTGGATCAGGGCTGAGCGGCGCGTTGTCCACCCGGCCCGGATGGTGGGGCCACAAAGGCCGGGGGCGTGCGGATCTCCAGAAGCTCCTGGCCTTCGCTGAGCAGGGTGGGCTGATCCAGGGCGAGGCGGCGTACCAGGGCCAGTCCCTCGATCCCATCGCCATCCGCTACGGCGGAGGTGATCACCCCGGCCCGGTCGCCACTGGCGGTGAGCAGGGTCGTGCCCGGCACAAGTCCGGCCGGCAGCGCCGGGTGGTCCACGCTTCCGATGCATCGCCAGTGGCGCAGCAACTGTTTCACGCCGTCGTAGGTAGCCAGCTTGGCCAGGGTCTCCTGGCCCACGTAGCACCCCTTGCCGAGACTCACCCACGGTGCCAGCCCAAGCTCGAAGGGATTGGTGTGCTCATTGGCTTCGGCTGGCACCGCTGGGAAGCCCTGGCGGATTCGCTGCTGTTCGGCCTGCAGGCTGCTGAGCTCCGGCAGCGCTTCCAGCCAGGCGGGCATGGCCTGGCCCGGGCCCAGCAGCAGCGCCGGCTGCCCGGGACCTGCGCCCAGGTCCACCCCAGGCTGCAGCCACAGTCCCTGCTCAGGGGCGCTGCCGATGGGAGGGCCGCCGGGGACTTCCCTGAACCGCACCAAGGTGGCGGGCCTGGGCTCACCGAGCGACACCTGATCGGCGGGGAAGAGCACCCGATCCAGGGCCTGGTGGATCGCGGCGCCGTCGCCGCTGATCACCACCAGTTCCGCCGCCTGCTCCTGCACCATCACCAAGGCGAGGCCCCGCATCCGGGCGGTGGGAGTGATCAGGCAGGTGGGCAGGCAGTCGCCCACGGCGGCCTGCTCGATCGCCTGGCTGCTCTGCCCGTGCAGAAAGCGGCAGGCATCTGCGCCGGCCAGGCGGATCGTTTGCACCGGGGTGCTCCAACGGGCATGACGGGGAAGGTTGCTCATGTCAGATCTGCTGAGCGGCGGCCACGGCGGCGACCTCCTCCAGCAGGAACAGGCTTCGAAGTTCGAGGCCAGCGGCGGTCATCGCTTCCAGGCCCCCTTCCTGCCGGTCGACGATCGTGACGACGCGCTTCACCAGAAAGCCCGCCTCCCGCAGCTGCTCCACCGCCTTGAGCGCCGAACCTCCGCTGGTGACCACATCTTCCAGAACCGTGATGCGGCTTCCGGCCGGCGGCAGGGGGCCCTCCAGCCAGGCGCCGGTGCCATGGCCCTTGGCCTGCTTGCGCACGATCAGGGCATCCAGGCTTCGGCCCGACAGGGCGGCCCGAAGGGCCACCGCACTCACCAGCGGATCGGCGCCCAGGGTGAGCCCCGCCACAGCCACAGCCTCCGGCTCCACCTGCTCGAGGAGCAGGCTGCCGATCAGGGCCAGCCCCTCACCGCTGAGGCTCACCGGCTTGCAGTTCACGTAATGGTGGCTGGTGCGTCCTGAGGCCAGGGTGAACACCCCGTGGCGGTAGGAGCGGTTGGCCAGCGAGCGCAACAGCGCTTCGCGCATGGCGCTGCCGCCGGATGGCACGGAAAGGGTCATAACCGCAGCGGGCAGGCTCGGAACAACCCACTCTCGGCCACGAGCTTCCGGATCTGGTGCCCCCTGGCAAGCCTCCCTAGCCTGCGCTGAGGTTCCAGGATTGATGGTGGCACAGATCGGGGTGGTGGCACAGATCGGGGTGGTGGCACGGATCAGAGTGATGGCATGGGTCGTGGCCGGAGGGCTCGGCGTCCTGGCGGTGGCTGGAAGGGTCCAGGCGGGCCCTGTGATCTGCACCACCACCGTGGAGGCGCCGGCTGGCCCGCTCGCCGGCTCAGGCGCGAAACGGATGGCGGCTCCGGTTGAGGTCACCCGTTGCCACAGCACCCTGACCGTTCCCGAGGTTGTGGAGCAGAGCTTCTTCCGTCACACCGCGCCCTTCGCGGCGGGCGTGGATCTCAGCCACCAGATCACCGACCTGCTGGGGATCGCCCGGGGGGGCATGAACGGCCAAACGTTCATGGGCTTCGGTTTCCCAGACCAGACCATCGTCTGGGATGCCACGGCGGTTCAGAACACCGTTCGGGTTCTGATGGAGCAGCAGAGCCCTCCGATGCCCTGGCGAACGGGGGATGTGGCCAGTGGGTTCTCCAGCAGCCTGGCCACACCCTGGCAGGATTCCTCCAGCCAGACACGGTCCGCCCGCGGGCTCTGATGGCTCAGCCCGCTGAGCGGGGGTCTAGCAATCTGGTGAATGCAGCGGACTCATAATCCGCCTTAGGCGAGTTCGATCCTCGCGACCCCCATCCCTCATTCCCCGTTCTAAACAAAGGGCTTTTGGAGAATCAGTCGTACCCACACCGGCCCTGAATCAAGAAACGCTGCTGTTCGAGCCCTCCGTGCCCCAGCCCGGGGCTCTGCGAGCTGTTCTGGCCTTCCCCAGCAACTACTCCGTGGGGATCACCAGCCTGGGCTATCAGGTGGTCTGGGCAAGCCTGGCCCAGCGGCCTGATGTGGATGTGCGAAGGCTGTTCACCGACCAGGGCGATCCGCCCCACCGCCACTGTGATCTGTTCGGCCTTTCCCTGAGCTGGGAGCTGGATGGACCGGTGCTGCTCGACCTGTTGGAGCAGCAGCGCATCCCGCTCTGGGCCAGCGAGCGGGACGACGGCGATCCGATCGTGTTCGGGGGCGGACCGGTGCTCACCGCCAACCCGGAGCCGCTGGCCCCGTTCCTCGATGTGGTGCTGCTCGGAGATGGGGAGTTGTTGCTGCCCACGTTCATCGAGGCCCTCCAAGCAGGCCGCACGGCGCCGCGGGCGGAGCGGCTCCGGCAACTGGCCCGGTTGCCGGGTGTGTACGTGCCGGCCCTCTACGAGCCCCGCTACGACAACGCAGGTCGCCTGGTGGCGGTGGAGCCGATCGAGGCCGGCGTGCCGGCCTCGGTGGCCAAGCAGACCTGGCGTGGCAACACCCTCAGCCACTCCGCCGTGATCACGCCGGAGGCGGCCTGGCCGTCGATTCACATGGTGGAGGTGGTGCGCAGCTGTCCGGAGCTCTGTCGCTTCTGCCTGGCCAGCTACCTCACCCTGCCGTTTCGGACATCCTCCCTGGAGGACGGACTGATTCCAGCGGTGGAGAAGGGACTGGCGGTCACCCAGCGCCTGGGACTGCTCGGAGCCTCGGTCACCCAGCACCCCCAGTTTCCCGAGCTGCTGCAATGGCTCGATCAGGAGCGCTTTGACGGCACCCGTGTGAGCGTCAGCTCGGTGCGCGCCGCCACGGTGACCCCCCAGCTGGGCCGCATGCTGGCCCGGCGGGGCAGCAAGTCGCTCACGATCGCCATCGAGAGCGGCAGCGAGCGGCTGCGCCGCGTCGTGAACAAGAAGCTCGCCAGCGAGGAGATTTTCGCCGCCGCCCGCTATGCCAAAGACGGCGGGCTGAGCGGCCTCAAGCTTTACGGGATGGTGGGCCTGCCAACCGAGCAGGAGGCGGATGTGGAGGCCACGGCCGATCTGCTGCTGGCCATCCGCAAGGCCACGCCAGGACTGCGCCTGAGCCTGGGTGTGAGCACCTTCGTGCCGAAGGCCCACACGCCCTTTCAGTGGCAGGGTGTGCGTCCGGTGGCCGAGAAGCATCTGAAGCGGCTGGCCAGGCGGCTCAAACCCAATGGAATCGAACTGCGTCCCGAAAGCTATGGCTGGAGTGTGATCCAGGCGCTTCTTTCCCGCAGCGACCGGCGTCTGGCCGCGGTGATCGCCGCAGTCCGCGGACGCCCTACGAGCCTCGGGAGCTGGAAAGGGGCCTACCGGGAGCTGGCCGCTGAGCTGCCCCCCTGGGAGGAGGTGATTCACGCCGATTGGGACAGCCGGCGGGTGCTGCCCTGGCAGCACCTGGAGGGGCCCCTTCCGGCCGGTACCCTGGCCCGCCATCTCGAAGAGGCTCTGGCAGAGGCCGGGCCATCCGCGGACACGGGCTGAAGGGCGCCACCCATCAGCGCGCCAATTCAGTCAAAAACCGCTGTACGGCCGCGGTACACCATCACCTGGCGGCGCAGATGGAGGCGAACGGCCCGGGCCAAGGCCAGCCGTTCGCAGTCGCGGCCCTTGCGGACCAGGTCGTCCACCTCGTCGCGATGGCTCACCGGCACCGTGGTCTGCTGGATGATCGGCCCGTCATCGAGCTGTTCGGTCACATAGTGGGCCGTGGCTCCGATCAGCTTCACGCCGCGATCCCAGGCCCGTTGATAGGGCTGGGCGCCCTTGAAAGCGGGCAGGAACGAGTGGTGAATGTTGATCACCTGCTGTCCCCGGGTGGCTTGGCCACAGAAGCTGCTGAGGAACTCAGCACTCAGCACCTGCATGTATTTGGCCAGCACCACCAGCTCGATGCGGTGCTTGGCCAGCAACGCCAGCTGGGTGTGCTCCGCCAGCTCCTTGCTCGACGCATCCACAGGCACATGCTCGTAGCGGGCACCGAAACCCTCGGCCACTTCCCGGAGCTCCGGATGGTTCGACACCACCAGAGGCACGCTCATCGGCAGCTCCCCGGCGCGGGTCCGCCAGAGCAGGTCCAGCAGGCCATGGTCCTGCCGGCTCACGAAGATCGCCACCCGCGGGATCACGTCGGAGAAGTGAACCTGGCCTTGTCCGCCCAGCCGTTCAGCCAGGGCGTCAACCGCTGGCGCGATCGCTTCCCGCGGCAACCCGAAGCCCTCCATCCCCCATTCGATGCGGCTGAGGAACAGCCCTGCGCCCGCATCGGTGTGGTGGTCGGCATGGCGGATGTTGCCACCGTTGGCCGCCACCCAGCCCGAGAGTTCACTCACCAGCGCGGGGCGATCCGGGCAGATCAGCTGCAGGATCGCTGTGGCGGAGGACGACATCAACTGGCTCCTACACGACATGAAGGCGTAGCACCCCGGGTTGGCGGGTCTCCCCTGGGCCCCGATAAAGTCGCCGCCACGATCCACCATCGCTCACGATGCCTGCCCTTCTCCCCGCCCTGCAGCAGCTCCTGCGTCGTGTGGCCCTGCTGCTGCTGGCGGGTGTTCTCTGCTTCGGTCTCAGCGCCTGCGGCGAGGGCAAGGCCAAGGTGCCCACCTACAGCTCCGAAGACATCGCCGCGATCGAGCGCCAGGCCGAAGGCTTCCTGGCTGCCCGCAATCGGCTGCCCGAACTCGCCTCCCTGGTGAACAAGAAGGACTGGACCTTCACCCGCAACCTCATCCATGGTCCGATGCAGGAGGTGGGCCGTCAGATGCAGTCCATCAACCAGCGGCTGCTGCCCGCCGAGCGTCCTGAAGCCGACAAACTGGCCGTGCAGCTCAAGACCGCTCTGGCCCAGCTGGATGAGGCGGCCCGTCTCCAGGATGCCACCCAGCTCCAGAAGGCCTACATCGCGGTGGCCAGCGGCTTTGGCAAATATGCCCAGGTCTTCCCCGCCCAGGTTCAGGCCGACCTGAAGCAGGCCTGAGCCTCAGGCCTGCCGTGGTGGTCTCCCCCTCCTCCAGCGCCTCGGTGCTGGTTGTGGGGGCCGGGATCGTCGGCCTGTCGGTGGCCTGGCAGCTTGCCGAGCGCGGCCACGCCGTGACGCTGGTGGATCCCGCGCTGGAAGGGAACCTCCCAGGCGGGGGCAGTCGTGCCGCCCTGGGAGTGCTGATGGCCCAGGTGTTTCATCGCAGTCGCGGCCGCAGCTGGCGGCTGCGGCAGCAGAGCCACAGGCTCTGGAGCCAGTGGATCAACACCCTGGAGAGCCGCGGTCACCGGCTGCCGCGTCGCCGGGGGCTGCTGCTGCTGGCCTCCACGGAGCAGGAGCTGCAGCGGCAGGGGGGCATCGCGGCCGACCGGGCCGGGCTTGGGATCAAGCTCCATCAGCTCAGCACCGAGGCATTGGCGGCGCTCCGCCCCCGGCTGCCTGGTGATCCCCTGGGCGGGCTGCTGTCTCCCGACGACGGCCAGCTCGACCCAGGCCCACTCCTGGAGGCCCTGCAGAGCGAGCTGCGGCGGGCTGGGGTGAGCTGCGTGGCTCAGAAGGCCGTGGCTGTGGTGCGGCGACGGCCCTGGCGGGTGCTGCTGGCCGGTGGTAGTGAGCTCGAGGCCGACTGGCTGGTCCTGGCTCTGGGAACGGGCACGGCGGCGCTGCTCGAGAGCCTGGGCCACGGGCTGCCGATCGAACCGGTGCTGGGCCAGGCCCTCGAGCTCGAACTGGCGACCGTCCCTGGCTGGAACTGGCCCGGGGTGGTGGTGTGGCGTGGGATCAACCTGCTGCCCCGCCCCGATCTCACTCCCGGCGGCCGTCGACTGTGGTTGGGGGCCACCCTGGAGCCGGGTGAGCAGGCCGGCGCTGCCGCCCTGACCGAGCTGCGGGAGCTGGGAGGCGATGCTCCGGCCTGGCTTCGCGATGCCGCCGTGGTGCGCCGTTGGCAGGGACTGCGGGCCAGGCCCCAGGGGCAGCCGGCGCCGGTTCTGGCGGAACCGGAACCCGGCCTGCTGGTGACCAGCGGCCATCACCGCAACGGGGTGCTGCTGGCTCCCGCCACGGCGGAATGGGTGTGTTCCCGGATCGGTTCTTAACCTGCTCTTAGCCGTCCGCCCCAGCTTCATGGCCCCTCGCACCCTGTGCCGCCCGGCGATCGCCGCTGCCGTGGGCCTCAGCGGCCTGGTGGCCCTGGCTGGCTGCAGCGCAGGGGTGCCCCCCCTGCAGGGGGCCGGCGCCAGCTTTCCCGCCTCGATCTACCAGCGCTGGTTCAGCGATCTCGCCAGCCGCCAGGGGGTTCAGGTGAACTACCAGTCGGTGGGTTCGGGGGCCGGGGTGCGTCAGTTCCTGGCTGGCACGGTGGATTTCGGCGCCAGCGACGCACCGATGAACCCGGAGGACGTGGCCAAGGCCTCGAAGGGCGTGGTGCAGATTCCGCTCACCGCCGGGGCGATCGCCGTGGCGTACAACCTGCCCGGCTGCAAGCTCAGGCTCAGCCAGGACCAGCTGGTGGGGATCTTCGAAGGTCGGATCCGCAACTTCCGCGCCCTGGGTTGCGCCGATCAGCCGATTCAGGTGATCGTGCGCTCCGACGGCTCCGGCACCACCAAGAATTTCACCAGCTCACTCGCGGCCTTCAGCCCGGCCTGGAAGGCTGGACCGGGAAGTGGCAAGTCGGTGAACTGGCCCACCGGAGTCGGTGCCAAGGGCAACGAGGGGGTGGCGGCCTCCCTGCTGCAGCGCAAGGGCAGCCTGGGATATGTGGAGGTGTCCTTTGTCCGAACACCACTGCAGGCGGCCGCCATCCAGAACGGCTCCGGCGCCTTTGCCAGCCCTGACAACGCCAGGGCCAGCGAAGCTCTGGCCGTGATCCCCCTGGGAGCCGACCTCACGGGCAGCAACCCGAATCCGGCCGTGGGTTACCCGATCGTGACCTTCACCTGGGTGCTGCTCAACCGAACCGGCAATGGCACCAGGCTGCCCCAGCTTCAGAAGGCCTTCGGCTACGCCCTCAGCGATGCTGCCCAGGCGGAGGCCCCCGGGCTGGGCTATATCAGCCTGCCGCCATCGGTGCTCGTCAAGGCCCGCCAGGCCCTGGCGGGGCTGAAGCCCTGAACCATGGGCAGCGGCTCAGAGTCCGTTGCCGATCAGAATGAAGGGAGCCCAGTAATAGGGGTGGGAATAGCCCACACCGGTTGGTGGCTGCGGGGCTGAGGAGGTCGGACGGCCCTGCACAGCGAGGCCCCGTTGGGCCGATGCCTGGCCTGAGCCGTTGGAAACCCCCAGCAGGCTCAGTTGGGCCGCCCGAAGGGCCTGGGCCTTTGTGGGCCTCGGATCACTGGCCGCACTTGCGTAGAACTGCTCCATCAGGATCCTGGTGCTGGCGTCGTCGACCAACCAGAGTGAAGCCATCACGGCTTTGGCACGGCGGTTGAGGAAGTAAAAGCTCACGCCCGGAATCTCCACGCCATCTTTGGCGGTCTCCCCGAGGGCGGTTTCACAGGCTGACAGCACCACCAGGTGCACGTCACTCAGATCTTCCAGGTTGTCAATCCTTGGAATGGGTAACTTCTCGCCGGTGCCCAGAACCAGATAGGAATCATCCTGCTTGCCTGGCACAAACACGCCGTGGGTGGCAATGTGCAGGATGTTATGCCCCTGGAGATTGTCTCTCAGGGCACGGTAATCAAACTCTGCGTTGAGGAATGCTTTGCCTGGATAGATGCCCTTCTGGTCTCCGGAGCTGTTGCGGATGATCACGTCCAGCTCGGCGGGAACGTTGGGAAGCGCGTTGAAGCCCGCCACTGGTCTGGAAAGGCCCAGGCCCAGCACCTTGGTATTGGCGGTGCCGGCAGGAAGACGCGATTCGGTGTCGGTCAGCCCAGCCGACAGCACGGTGGAAATGCTGTACTTCTCCACAAGATAGTTGGTGCCATCAAAAAGAGCGGCCATCGGGATATAGCGTGCCGAGCGGTCTAGTGAGAACACCAGGTTCTGAATCTTGTTGAGGTTGAGCTCCGGCTCTACGGGTTTGATCAGCCAGTCGTATAGAAGCTTCCCCTGGGATTGCACGGCCTGCAGGCTGGAGGTTGGTGTTTGCAGGAGCTGGCGAAACTGGTTCACAGCTTCGCGAATCCTGGGTTCGCCAACTGGCACCTCAACGCTTTTCACCACGCCGCCCCTGGAAACCCAGAGCACCCAGGTTTTGTTGTCGGCAACGAAGATATTGATCAAGACGGTGCCCTCCTGGGCCTCCACGATCTTTTTGCCAACGCTGCGCAGATCCTGGGTGTCAAGATTGCCGCGATCCTTTGAAAGTCGATCGCGAACGCTGTTCTCCAGGTTCTGAATGCGTTGGTTGAACTCTGTAATCAGGGCATCGCGCTGGTCTGCCAACTGAGATTTCTCGGGGCAATTGGTCTTCTGGCAGGAATCAAACGTCTTGCCAAAGGCAATCAAGCTGCCGTACTGCTTCACCAAGCGGCTCTCGGTGGGAGTCTGAGCGAGCGGTTTTGAACTGGGACTGGGCTTGGAATTCGTGTACTCGCTGAGTTCCTGGAGTTTCAGCAGCTCGAGCACCTGGCTGGCCTCTGAGCTGCGGCCCTGGGAAAGCAGCAGATCGGCATATTCCCGGTAGATGTCAGCAATGCTGGTGTTGTCGACGTCTTGGATGGCTTGCAGGAGTGATGCTTGAAGGTTGCGCGTGAGCGCGCGGTTCTTGCCACGCATCTGCTCAATCGCTTCGATCGCCTTCTGGTAGTAGGCAAGCGCCGTGGTTGTCTGCTTGAGCTTGAAGTGGGTGCGAGCCAGACCGGTGTAAAGCATTCCGGGTTCTGTGCTGCCACTGTGCGCGGAAGCGTGATTGTAAGTCTCGAGCGACTGTTGATATTGCTGATTTCGCCTGTAAGCACCGCCAAGGACCATGGAGAAAAAGGCTTCACTGCCGACATCCTTGTTGTCTCTACTCAGCTGTCGACTTGTTTGAAGATGATGAATAGCCCGTTTATTGTCTGCAATTCCGGTGTAGCCACCGGCTAGAAGGAGATTGGCCAGCATGGCAATCTGCCGCCTGAGATAGGGGGTCTTGACCTTGGGGATGAGATCCAGGCTCTGGGTCGCAAGTTCAAGGGTCTTTGGGTAGTTGCGCTCCAGGAAGTCATTCAGGCTCAGCAGTGCCAGCGACAACGCCTCCAGCTCTGGAATCGGCTTAAGCTGCCGGGCGATAGCAAGCGCCTCGGAATACAATTCTCTCGATTGTCGATAGTCTCCAAGATTGAGGTAGATGGAGGCCAGCGTAAGTAGCGGTGCCACAGTTGCCGATGGCTCCTTGGCTGTTTTGGCTGCGGCCAGGCTCGAAGTTGCCGCTTCAATCGCCTTTTGATAATCGGCCGTTTTGTTGTAAGTCTCAGCAATCTTGTCCAGCGCTTCCGACTGCATCAGATCATTGTTGAGGCTTCGGCCGATCTCGAGGGCCTGTTGAGCGAGGGTCAGGACTTCGTTGTATTGGCTTTGTGTTGTGGCCCAGTCGCTGATGGCTTTTGCCTGAATCAGCAGCAGTTCGGCTTCGGCTTCTTTGTTTTGAAGGCTCAACGCCAGAGGAAGTGTCTGCTTGGCAAGGGAGAGCGCCTTCTCCTTTTCCCCAGAAATTCCATACGCATTACTCAGTAGATAACCTCCCATCAATTGAAAGGTCTGCTTCAACAGCATGGGTGATGGGGGTGCACCTCCAGGGGCTGTCGACAGCGTGGCAATCACGCTCCAATCATTATCACTGAGTTGCTCGGTTACCGTGTTGAAGAGTAGAACCAGGCTAATCACCTGGGGATAATCGGCTGTCGCTTCGAAGGCGGCCCCCAGTTCTGAGATCAGGGGAAGCATCAGGGCCGCCTGAAACAGCCTGGGCGAAGCCCGTTTCAGCTGCTCACCCTGAGGCATCGAAGCGGCCAGCCGTCTGATGTCTGCCGGGGAAAGCTGATGTGCTTCCAGCAGTTGATAGGCCTTTCGGCCGGTTTCAATGGCGGCTGGAAAGTCCTTGGCCTGGTTGAGTCGCTTGACTTCCTCGATCAGCTGGTATGCCGACAAGTAGGCCGCCAGTCCTGGCCCTGGGGCTTCGCTGCCAGCAGATGGCTGCTGGGTTGCCGCAGGCGACACGGGTTTGGCGAGGGCTGCGGCTTGAGCGACCGGAGGCCAGCAGAAACAGAGAATCAGCCAGCCCGCTGACAGGCGGCTTCGGCAGCGAGCGCGCATGCTGAGCGGTCAGCTCCGCAGGGGATGCAGAGGGCCATCGGCATAGGCCTCGGCCGGGAAGGGCATCGTGTGGGGCGCATGGAACTGCTGCACCACCTCATCGGCCACAAAGGCTCCCAGAGTGGTGAGTTCAAACTTCTCGTCATCCTCTCGAATCAGGTCGAAGGCCTTGAGCCGATCCAACTTCTCGCGGAAGTGGCTATCGAGGCTGGCCCCCCCGGTGACTTCGGAGAAATATTGTTTCCACAGGGCTCTATTCTTCAGGGGTAGCACGATCACCCAGCGGCGCTGTTCATCGGCATAGTGGGAGAGATGGTGCCGTTCACGGCTGTAAACCCTGCGCAGATTCTCGTGGTAGCCATTGGCACTGAGAAGATCAATGGCCAACTGCTTCATCATCACCGTTTCGGCGAGTGTTGGCATTCTTACAGTGGGTTCATCGCCTCCGGAGCTCCAGCCATGAACAATGGGGTGATCGCCACCAGCCCATGAAGCGCCGTGACGCCTTGCGTGTCGGCTCCGCCGCTCTGGCGGGGCTAGGGATTAGTGGGATCGATCTGATCGGGCAGGCCCATCGCTACGGCAGGGTGCTGGCGGCATCCACCCCCCGCAAGCTGGCGCTGCTGGTGGGAATCAACGCCTATCCCAGCTCCTCCTTGTTCTCCCCCCTGA
>JAYKGZ010000118.1:0-7394 GCA_035284925.1 Cyanobacteriota bacterium
GCAGGTAGGTGAGGCCGCCGTACTGGCCGCTGTCATCGGCGTCGCCGGTGCGGCCTGCCATCACGTTGCTGTCCACATACACCGGATACACCGGATCGGTCACGGCAATGCGGTTGCCTTCGCCCAGAATGTCGAGGATGTTGGCGCTGTCGCACTTGGAGCCGTCGGAGACGAAGATCTCCTCAGCTGAGATCTGGCAGCCGCGGGCCTGGAAGTCGTGCTTCGCGATCGCCTCACGCAGCCAGAGGTAGCCCTGCTCCGGGCCGTAGCCATGGAAGCCCTCCCGGGTGCCCATCTCGTCGATGGCGGCCTTCATGGCGTTGCGGCAGGCCTCGGGGAGCGGCTCGGTCACATCACCGATGCCCAGGCGGATGATCGGCGCACTCGGGTTGGCCTCGCTGAAGGCCTTCACCCGCCTCGCGATCTCGGGGAACAGATAGCCGGCCTTGAGCTTGAGGTAGTTGCCATTGACCAGGGCCATCGCTGCGGGATGGGCCACCACCGGGCCCGTTGACACTGGGCGTGATTGTCCTACGCGGCGTCGCAGCGGCTGAACCAGCTCATGGAAGCCGCGCGCCCGGCCCAAGGCCCTGCTGAGTACCAGCTGTGCTCGGTTCATTGCGGTGTCACTCGAGCTGCATACGATCCACTCAGCCCTCCTGCCGGCATCCGGCCCCTGTCGCTTGTGACCGTCGACGCTGCCTCGACCCACCCCGATGCCGCGATCGATTTCGACGCCCTGATTGATCTGGACATCAGCAAGCCGGCCCGCTACCTGGGCAACGAGCTGGGGGTGCGGCCGCGCGACTGGGCCGCCGACTGGAGCGCAGCCGGGGTGCGCTGGGCCCTCACCTACCCCGAGGTCTACGAGGTGGGGGCCAGCAACAGCGGCCACATCATTCTCTATTCGATCCTCAACAGCCTTCCGGGCCAGCTGTGCGACCGCAGCTACCTGCCGGCACCGGATCTGGCCGGCCGCCTGCGCGAGCGCGGCATCCCCCTCTTCGCCGTGGAGAGCCGACGGGCGCTGACGGCCTTCGACCTCCTGGGGTTTTCGCTCAGCTATGAACTGGGCGGCACCAACATCCTGGAGATGCTCGATCTGGCGGGGATCCCGCTCCGGGCGAACGAGCGAGGCGATCTGCCGCTGAGCCATCCCGAGGCGCCGCCACTGATCTTCGCCGGCGGGCCCACCGCCACCAGCAACCCGGAGCCCTTCGCCGCCTTCTTCGACTTCATCGCCCTCGGTGATGGCGAGGAGTTGCTGCCGGAGATCGGCCTGGTGGTGGCCGAGGGGCGTGCCGCCGGTCTGAGCCGCAGGGATCTGCTCCGCGATCTGGCCCAGGTGCCGGGCGTGTATGTGCCCTGCCTCTACGGCCCCGGCGCTGATGGGGTCACGATCGTGCCGCTGGAACCAGGGCTGCCGCCGCGCCTTCAGCGGCGCACCGCCACACCGATGCCCCACTACGCCATGGGGCTCGTGCCCCATATCGAAACGGTGCACGATCGGCTCACGGTGGAGATCCGCCGTGGCTGCACCCGCGGCTGCCGCTTCTGTCAGCCCGGCATGCTCACCCGCCCCGCCCGCGACGTGGAACCCGACGCAGTGATCGAAGCGGTGGAGGAGGGGATGCGCCGCACCGGCTATTCCGACTTCTCCCTGCTCTCACTCAGCTGCTCCGACTATCTGGCCCTGCCGGCCGTGGGCGTGGAACTGCGCAACCGTCTGGCCGAGAGCACCGTGAGCCTCACCCTCCCCAGCCAGAGGGTGGACCGCTTCGACGAAAACATCGCCCACATCCTCGGAGGTGCCAGAAAGGGCGGGCTCACCTTTGCGCCGGAGGCCGGCAGCCAGCGGCTCCGCGACATCGTGAACAAGGGCCTCACCGACGCCGAACTGCTGGCCGGAATCCGCACGGCCATGGCCAGCGGCTATCGCAAGGTGAAGCTCTATTTCATGATCGGCCTGCCGGGGGAGACCGACGCCGACGTGATCGGGATCGCCGACACCTGCCGCGGCCTGCAGCAGCAGTGCCGGGATCTGGGGCGGCTTGAGCTCAACCTCACCATCTCCAATTTCACGCCCAAACCCCACACCCCCTTTCAGTGGCACAGCGTGAGCACGGAGGAATTCCGGCGACGCCAGCAGCTGCTCCGAACGGCCCTGCGCCAGCTGCGCGGCATCAAGGTGAATCTCACCGATGTGCGGCTCTCGGCCATCGAAGACTTCATCGGTCGAGGCGACCGTCGACTCGCCGGGGTGATTGAGGGCGCCTGGCGGGCTGGGGCGGGGCTGGATGCCTGGTTCGAGTCGGCCGAGCGCAGCCATGCCGCCTGGACCGGAGCGATCGAGGCAGCCGGGCTGGGCGGCCGCTACCGCCAGCTGGAGCTGGGGGCCTGGACTGCGGCGGAAGCGATGGAGGCCGCTGATCTGGCGGCCTTCTGCCAGCAGCCCCTGCCCTGGGATCACATCGATTCAGGCCTCGAAAAGCGGTGGCTGGCCGACGATCTGCAGCGGGCCCTGGCAGCCGCGGTGGTGCCCGACTGCTCCTTCGAGGGCTGCAGCCACTGCGGAGTCTGCGGGCCGGAGCTGGGCCACAACGTGGTGATTCCAGCGCCGCCGGTGCCGCCGGCCCTGCCCCAGCGGGCCCCGGCCAGTGAGCGGATCTGCCGGATCCGTTTCCGCTTCACCAAAACCGGATCACTGGCTCTGATCAGCCACCTCGACACCCTGAGGATGCTGGAGCGCGCCCTGCGCCGCAGCGGCTTGCCGGTGAGTTTCACAGGAGGATTCCACCCCCTGCCGAGAATGCAGCTGGCCCTTGCCCTGCCGCTCGGCGTGGAGGGCCATGGGGAATGGATGGATCTGGAGTTTGTCCAGCCTCTCAGCGGCGCCGAGCTGATCAGCCGGCTGCAGCCACAGCTGCCAGGTGGTTTCCAGCTGCTGGAGGCCACGGAGGTGGCGGTTCATGGCCCCAGCCTCTCCCAGGAGCTCGATGCCGCTCTCTGGAGCCTGAACCTGGCGCCGGTGGAACCTGGCCCCAGCCTTGAAGAGCCGCGATGGCAGGCGGGGGTGGCGGCGCTGCTGGCGGCCGATCAGCTGATCTGGTGCGACACCGACAAGAAGGGGCGGGCCCGTGTCCGGGACTGCCGGCCGGCGCTCCGCGAGCTCAGCATCGAGACCATCCAGGCGGCGGGGGTGTCTCTGAGGCTGGAAGCGGCCATTGATCCTGCTGGACGCAGCATCCGGCCCTCCCAAATCCTGCACTGGCTGGAGGAACAGCTGGGCCAACCCCTGAAGCTGACCAGGCAACGGCGCGACCGAATCCTGCTGAAGCCCGTGCTAGATTTGGTCTGAAGCAAACCCATTTCTGAACTGGCACAGTTTCAGTTCAGGCCTCCGTTGATCCGGCCCAAGCGCTGAGACGGATGTTTGCCCGGCCGGTGATCTGAATCCGGCCATCTGTTCTGAGATTTCGATTTCAAGAAGCCTTCGAGACGTCGTTCTTCTCAGGCCATATCGCTGCACAGCTCCAGGCACTCTCAACTCTTTCCAACGCTCGCAGTTGATCCTCGGATCCCTGCTGATGCCTCACCCTCGGTCGGCTCTTTCAGGCCCGGATCTTCCCTATGCCCCAGCAGATCGTCATCGCCGAGCAGCTGCGGATCGCCGCCGTGCTCCAGGATGACCGCGTCGATGAATTGGTTGTCGCTCAGGGCCGCTATCAGATCGGCGACGTTTATGTCGGGATTGTTGAAAACGTTCTCCCCGGCATTGATGCTGCTTTCGTCAATATCGGTGAAAGCGAAAAAAACGGTTTCATTCACGTCACCGACCTCGGCCCTCTGCGGCTGAGGAAAGGCGCGGCCGGCATCACCGAACTTCTTGAGCCACGCCAGAAGGTTCTGGTGCAGGTGATGAAGGAGCCAACTGGCACCAAGGGGCCAAGGCTCACCGGGAATCTCACACTCCCCGGCCGCTTCCTGGTGCTGCAGCCCCAGGGCCAGGGCGTGAACCTCTCCCGCCGCATCAACAGCGAGGACGAACGCAACCGGCTGCGAGCCCTGGGGGTCCTGATCAAACCCCCAGGGGCTGGTCTGCTCATCCGCACGGAAGCCGAAGAGGTCAGCGAAGAGCTGCTCATCGATGACCTTGAGGGGTTGCTTCGCCAGTGGGAAGCGATTCAGCAGGCAGCGGAGAACGCGGTCCCCCCCGTCCTGCTCAACCGTGATGAAGACTTCGTTCATCGCGTGCTCCGCGACCTTCACAACCCGGATGTGGTGAAGGTGGTCCTGGACAGCTCGGGCGGAGCTGCCCGAGCCAGAGCCTTCCTCGGCATCGATCCCAGTGGGGGCCCCGGGGTGGGGGCTGTGGTGGAAGCCTGTGAAGAGCCGGCCGACATCCTCGAGACCTACAGAGTCAGTGCAGCGATCCGCGACGCCCTGAAGCCCAGGGTGGATCTGCCCTCCGGCGGCTACATCATCATCGAACCCACCGAAGCCCTCACGGTCATCGACGTGAATTCGGGCTCCTTCACCCGCTCCGCCAACGCGCGCGAGACGGTTCTTTGGACCAACTGCGAGGCCGCCACCGAAATCGCCCGCCAGCTCAGGCTGCGCAACATCGGAGGGGTGGTGATCGTCGATTTCATCGACATGGATTCACGCCGCGACCAGCTCCAGCTACTGGAGCACTTCACCCAGGCCGTTCGCGACGACACGGCCAGACCCCAGATCGCCCAGATCACGGAACTCGGCCTGGTGGAACTCACCCGCAAACGCCAGGGCCAGAACATCCTGGAGCTGTTCGGGCGGGCCTGTCCGAGCTGTGGTGGGCTCGGGCATGTGGCGGTCCTGCCCGGCAAGGACACCCTGCAGCCCCTGGCCACCCTTTCAGGTGTGGTGCGATCTGCCGCATCAGCTCGCGCCGAGGTACTGAGCCCGGTGGCGGCGGAAGCCGTCGGGGGCCGCCGTCGCCGCGGCGGGCGCGGCCGAGGGGCCGCTGGCTCCGCCGTTCCCCTTCCGTCGTCCGCATCCAGCCAGGACATCGGCGAACACACCGTGGTGCCCCTGCTGCTGGAGGGAGACCGTGGCGAGGGCCTGACCCCGGAAAGCCGGGATGGGCGCCGTTCAGAACCGGAACTGGTGGCCGTTGACATGGATCCCGATCAGGAACTGGTCTTTGGATGGATGGGCCTCAGTCCTCTCCTGCTGCTGGATGAGCCCCCCCCGGGAGACAACCAGATCGTCCGCGTGGTGCGACCGGGAGCCGATCCGGACTCCGTGCTCGAGGAAGCACGTCAGCAGCTCGCCGCAAGCGGCTCCCGCCGCCGTCGCAGCCGTGGCGGACGGGGCAACACCAGCAGCACCAATGGGACTGCCACTCTGGGGAACAGCTCCGCCGTGGCCGACGAATCCAGCAGGGAAATGCCGGTGGAGATCACCCCTCTGCCGGAGATCACCCCCATCCAACCCCTCGTCACCGTCAGTGTGGAGGCCCGTAAGCCACTCCCGATTGCTGAAGAGCCAGCAGCCGTGGCCGCCACCCCTCAGGCCGACGCCGAACTGAATGATGACGGCTCCCCGCGCCGCCGCCGGCGCCGATCCTCAGCAGCGGTCTGAACGCCTCCTCATCGAACAGCGCTCCCAGAGCAGCCAGCCTCGCCCGGCCGGCGAACAGGTGGCTGGGGTCGACGAAGTGGGTCGAGGCTGTCTGTTCGGACCGGTGCTGGCCGCGGCTGTGGTGCTGCCTTCGACCGCTACCGCCGTTCTGGAGCGAGCTGGAGTCACCGACAGCAAGAAACTCAGCGCTCGACGCCGGGCCGCGCTCGTGCCCCTGATCCAGCGGCACGCCTCAAGCTGGGGGCTGGGGCAGGCGTCAGCGGCGGAAGTCGACAGCCGGGGGATCCGCACAGCCACCGAACTGGCGATGCTGCGGGCCCTGCAGAAGCTGAACACGCCCCCTGAGCTGGTGCTGGTGGATGGGGTGCTGCCGCTGCGGCCATGGACAGGAGACCAACAAACCATTGTTGGGGGCGATGCCCGGTGCCTGGCGATCGCCGCCGCCAGTGTGCTGGCCAAGGAGGCTCGCGATGCCCTGATCCGGCGGCTCGCCGAACGCTTCCCCGGCTACGGACTTGAGCGACACGTCGGGTATGGCACCGTTCTGCACCGCCAGGCTTTACTCACCATGGGGCCAACGGTTCTCCACCGCCGCTCCTTCCTGCGCAGGCTGGAGGTCAGTGCTGGCGGCACCAGTCACGGAAATCATCCACCAACTGCTGGCTCACCCTCGTCCTGATTCCCAGCAGGATGCCGGCCAGGAGGGAACGGCCGGTGGCTTCCAGAATTTTCTTGGGGATCAGCTTCAACAGCGGCGGCTGACTCACCCGCACCTCCAGGGTGGCATCTCCCTCCAGGCCCCGCTGTCCGGCGGAAAGTCGGGAGTGAAGGGTGAGCTGGAAGTCATCCACGATGCCCAGGCCCTCCAGCTCACAGTCGCTGGCTTCCAGGGTGATCACCCTGGGCTCCATGAGGCAGCGCAACTCCACCACCGGCTGGATCTGCAGCTGAAAAACCTGAAGCCTGGTCACCGTGTAACGCCAGCTGCCGGGGCCGAGGCGCACCAGCTGGCTGGGTTCGAGCAGGGCTTTCACCACCCTTTCCTCATCGGCCAGGTAGGCCGGCAAAAGTTCGGGCCGCTCAGGCACGTTGAGTTGCAGTTCCTGGCAGGCGCTGAAGGCCAGAGGCATGGCCCTGAGGCCGGCGCGTCATGATCCTATCGGCCCAATTTCCTGCCCCATGCGCCTTGCCTTCCTCGGCCCCAGCGGCACCTACGGCGAGCAGGCCGCCATCCGGCTTGCGGATCTTGAGGGTCTGCAACCGGTGGAGCTGACCCCCCGGCAGGGCATCCGTACCGTGGTGCAGGCCCTGGCCTGTGGTGATTGCGAGGCGGCCGTGGTGCCGGTGGAGAACTCGGTGGAGGGAGGCGTCACCACCTGCCTTGATGCGCTCTGGGAACATTCCGAGCTGACCATCTCCAGGGCGCTGGTGCTGCCGATCCGCCACGCCCTGCTGGGCAGCGGAACCCTGGAAGGCGTGAGCGAGGTGCTTTCCCATCCGCAGGCTCTGGCCCAATGCAGCCAGTGGCTGGCCGACCATGCGCCGGATGCCCTGCAGCTCCCCACCAGTTCCACCGCCGAGGCGGCCAGGCTGGTGGCCGGCAGCCGCTTCCGCGCCGCCATTGCTTCCCTGGAAGCTGGCCAAGAACATGGCCTCGATGTGCTGGCCTATCCGATCAACGACGTGCCCGGCAACTGCACCCGTTTTCTGCTGTTGCGCCAGGGGGAACGCACGCTGGATGGCCCTCTGGCCAGCCTGGCGTTCTCCCTGCA
>JAYKGZ010000119.1:0-5066 GCA_035284925.1 Cyanobacteriota bacterium
TGAACAGGAGACCGTAGAGAGCCAGCGGCGCGATCCTGGGCAGGAAGCGTTGCTCATACCAACGGACGCCTCTGCTGCGCACACCGATCTGCCGGGTCAGGAAACCGGCCACCAGCGGAATCCCGAGAAAGATCAGCACCGCCCTGGCGATCTCCCAGAAGGAGAAGTTCACAACCTGGCTGTCCAGCCCCAGCCAGGCCGGCAGCACCTGCAGATAGAAGGTGCCCAGCAGGGCGTAGATCAGCACCTGCAGAATCGAATTGATCGCCACCAGCAGCGCCGCGGTCTCGCGATCCCCCAGGGCCAGCTCGATCCAGATCAGCACCATCGCAATGCAGGGGGCGATGCCGATCAGGATCAGTCCGGTGCGGAAGGCGGGCTGATCCGGCAGGAACCACCAGGCCAGGCTGAACATCAGCAGCGGCCCCAGCCCCCAGGTGAGCCCCAGGGTGAGCGTCAGCAGGATCCACACCGGCAGCAGCCGGTCCAGCCAGGAGAGCCTGCCGATCAAGGCCAATCCCTGCGACGACGGTGCACTCTGAGCGTCAGGGCAGAGACACCGGATGCGGTGGTCAACGCCCTCAGCCAGCCCACCATGGTGCTCACCGCCGATTCCCAGACTTCCACCTTTCCTTGCCGAACCCTCTGGTGAGATCCGACCGCTTCGTGGCGGGGCAGCCTGCTGAGCCGAAGCATGCATGGATCCGGTTTCCACGCCAGGGCGTTTCGGTGCTCCGAACCCTGGTGGTGAGGCCCGAATCGATCGGTACGGCTCGCCGCTCCCCCTCTCCGTTCCGCCGCGGCGACAGTGAGCGCATCGGGGGCGAACGACGACCCCGCGCCTGCAACCTTCGCCGTCATCCACGCCATCCCCACCATGCTGACCCGCCGTTCTTCCTCTCCCTTTGATCTGTTCGATCGCCTCGAGCAGCAACTGAGCCAGCAGCTCCAGACCGCCGAGCGCGTGCCCGCAGCCGAGGTGCACGAAACCCCTGAGGCCTATGAGGTGGTGCTCGAACTTCCCGGTGTCGACAAGGCCGCCATCGAGGTGAAGGCCACCGAGCGCACCTTGCTGATCAGCGCTGAGCGCCGCAACCAGCGTCAGCGTGGCAGCCAGACGACGGAGACCACCCGCGGCCCGCTGCTGAGCGAGTTCCGCTATGGCACCTGGAGCCGCAGCTTCCGTTTCCCGGTCGCGATCAAGCGCGAGCAGCTGCAGGCCGTTTACCGCGATGGGCTGCTGCACGTGAGCGCGCCCAAGGCCAACACGTTGAGCACCGTCACCGTGAAGGTGGAGGGCTGATCAGCGCAGCAACTCGCTGGGCTCTCCGTCGCCATCACCATCGCGATCTGATCGCGATGGGCAGCGCCCGGGAGGTCACGGAGAGATCTAGGTTGCTGTTCCTGCATCCTGGCCTTGACCCAGAGCGAACTGCTGCGGTTTCTGGCCAGGGTGAGCGCCGATGGGGCCCTGCAGCAGCGGCTGGTGGAGGCGCTCAGCGCCGATGAGGTGTCGCGGCTGGCCCAGGAGCTGGGCTTTCAGGTGTCGGGCAGCGACATCCTGCGCTTCCACGGCCAGTCGGCCTGCGGGATCCGGATCACCCGGATCGAGCACCCCGGCGAGTACCCCGGCCGCTACTACTAACAATTCCCACGTTGCCGGGCGGATGCCGGCCTGGCGGCGCGAGGACCGGCCGAGGGCTGCGGGGTGGGAGGTCATGGGGTGAGGATGAAGAAGCGAGCCGAGGCGTGATCCGATGGAGCGGCAAGGAGATGGCGAGTCCAGGTGCTGAGAGGCACGGCTTCCTTCCAGCGCTGGGTTTCTTTCAGGTCCAGCGCCTCCGGCAGGAAGCGGTCCGCGCGCTTCATCCCACCCTCCAGCTGGCCCAGCTCGCGATAGGCCTGGCGCAGCGCCGCCACTCGGCGTGCCTGCAGCCACAGCTCCAGAGCCTCCGCCAGAGCCGCTGAGCGGCTCTGCTGGCGATGGGCCTTGTGTCGCAGCTCCTGATCGAGCGCCTCGAGCAGGTCGGTCTCCACAGAGATGGAAATGGACTGCTTGGCCATGGCCTCCTGGCAATCCGATGAAGACTCATAGGAGGATTCCTGCTGGATTTTCCGAGGGTTACAGGAAATCCGTGCCGGCGACAGGCGCCGTTCCACTGCAGGCCGCAAGGCCATGGAGGATTCAAGGCACTGTTCAATCTGTCTGTTCAATGCGCTGCCCTCCCCGCTACCAGCAGCTGCTGCAGGTTCTTGGTGAATTGGGTATCCCCCAAGCCCGGCAGCCCCCAGTCCACACCGCTCACGTAGACCGGTGCTGAGACTTGATCGCCTTCCATGCTCACCGGTGCCAGGCGGAAGCGATGGAGGGCATTGCGGCCGGTGTGCACCTCATTGATCGTGAGCGTGACCGAGTCGGCGCCATCAACCCGGCCCTTCACCTCAAGGAAGAACAGGTTGCCGTCGGCATCGATCGCTTCGATGCCGTAGCCCGTTCCCGGGCCACCTGGGCGGGCAGGCCAACCTGCTTGCCCGCCTGCTCCTGCAGCTGCAATTCGGCGAATTGTGTTGCCCTGAAACGATGGGTACGCTCGACCAATGCGAGGGCAATCGGCTTCTATACGAAAGTTTCTGCGCTGAGCTGGAATCAAGGCAGCGGCCAATCAGCCGCCGCGTCGTCGCAATCAACAGGTTTCAGATCTCCTCGGCTGTTGCGATCGCGCAGACTTTCCAAGCGCGACCTCAAAGCCTCCACGTCTGCCAGTGGGAAGCGCCAGTGCCCCCGGCGGTCTGAAAGGCGCCAGAAAACTAGCCGCCCTCCAGCCAGTTCTTCACAGTGTTGGCCGACGACACCCCACGCAAGGTGGCGGCCTGCTTACTGGTGAGCGGGGCAGCTGCAGCAATCGCGACAACCCCACCGCCTGCGGACGGTGTGCCTGGGGCCATTACGGAAAGAGCCCCATCCCTGATTCAGAGGTGCTCGATCAGCTCTGAGGGGGCGTAGCGCACCTTGGCAAGACCGGCGTACTTGTCGGTGGCGTCGCGGTAGCCCGCGGCGCACACCACACAGGTGCGGTAGGGGCTGCTCTCCAGGCCCAGGATCCGGTCGTAATCGGGCGGTGAGAAGCCCTCGATCGGGCAGGTGTCAACTCCCAGCAGCGCCGCGGCGGTCATGAAGGTGCCCAGGGCGATGTACACCTGATTGGAGGCCCAGCGCTCGAGCTGCTGGCTGCGGGGTCCATCGAGAAGATCCTTCTGCATCAGATCCCGGTAGAAACCGAGCTGCTCGGCCGGCACCCCACGCACCGAACTGGTGGCGTGGATCAGCTGATCGAGGTCGGACGATGTGATCTCGCGCTTTGCCAGGAACACAACCAGGTGGGAAGCATCGGTGATCTGGCTCTGGTTCCAGGAGTGGGGGCGCAACTCCGCGCGCAGGGCGGCATCGGCGATCACCAGAAACTTCCAGGGCTGCAGCCCGTAGCTCGATGGGCTCATCACCAGGCTGTTCTCCAGCGCCGCCCAGGTGGTGGGCTCGATCTGCCGCGAGGCGTCAAAGGCCTTCACCGCGTAACGCCAGTTCAGGGCCGCATCGAGGGAGCCAGGGGCAAGGGGGCTGAGCGCAATCTGGTTCGGCGTGGCGGCCATGCACAACGGAAGGTGGAACGCGCATTGTTGATGGCCTTCAGCGATCAGCGCAAGCTCTCAGGTCTTCCCGCGCCCCCCACCCCCACTGCGGGCCATGACTGCCGCGGCGCTCAAGCCGGAGCGGGCTGCGGGACGGATCGTTCAACGCGACTCAGCAGCGGGCTGGCGAGCTGGGCTTCCACCTGGCGATGCACCTCCCGGGTGTAGTGCAGCATGTGCTCCTCCGCTAGCAGCAACCAGAGAAAATCCGGCAAGGTCTGAGGACGCCTGCGGGCCAGATCGATCAGTCTTCGCCAGAACAACCATCGACCAGAGCGTCGGATCCCCTGGCGCCACAACAACACGCCCAGAGCCCGCAGCATCCCTGGGGGCGGCCGCCGCAACCCCATGGCTGGAACGGCACCCACCGGCAGATGCGTTCCCTGCTGCAGGCAGGAGCGGTAGGCCCGCTCGAGGTAGGCCTGCGGCTGGTACAGCGCATCGAAGCAGCTGAGGAATTCTCTGGCGATCTCCGCCATCGGCCGGTCTGGCCGGAAATTGAGCAGGTGGGTCTGCACCCCCTGATCCACGGCCTCCGCGCCCACAGCCTCCACTCCCTGCGCTTCCAACAGGCGTCCTTCCGCCGCCAGCCGCTGCCACAACGCGGTGTTGGGGAGCGCCTGCAGCACACCCACCATCGCC
Organism: Cyanobacteriota bacterium; assembly: GCA_035284925.1. GTDB lineage: Bacteria > Cyanobacteriota > Cyanobacteriia > PCC-6307 > Cyanobiaceae > UBA5018. Next base: position 4,330 of record JAYKGZ010000119.1, read on the forward strand.
AGGGGGATGGCTGTCTCCTCCACAAAGGCCGTGATCCGCTGCCCGGCGCCGGCGCTTTCACCATCGAAGCCGAGGATGAAGCCAGCCATCACCTGCAAACCAAGGCCGCGGATCGTGGCCACCGCATCCACCAGGGGATGGCGCAGATTCTGGTGTTTGCCCGCCTGCTGCAATGAGGCGGCGTCGGGGGTCTCGATCCCCAGGAACACCCGATGAAATCCGCAGCGCACCATGGCCTTGATCAGGTCGGGATCGCTGGCCAGATCAAGAGAGGCTTCGGTGGTGAAGCGAAAGGGACGACCGCGCCGTTGCTGCCAGGGTTCCAGCTCGGCCAGCAGTCGACGCACATTGCGGCGATTTCCGATGAAGTTGTCATCCACCAGGAAGATCTCACCGCGCCAGCCGAGGCGATGGAGCTCCTCCAGTTCACGCAGCAACTGCCCGGGTTCCTTGGTGCGGGGGCGGCGGCCGTAGAGAACGATGATGTCGCAGAACTCGCACTGGTAGGGACAGCCCCGCGAGAACTGCACCGCCATCACGTGATAAGCGGCACGATCGAGCAGATCAAAGCGGGGCACCGGCGACAGGCTCACATCCGCCCGCACGCCGTCGGCGTGGAAACGACCGCCTGAGGCTCCCCCTTCCACGGCCGCCACGAAGGCGGGAATCGACAGCTCTCCCTCATCCAGCAGCAGGAAGTCGGCCTCCCTCAGCTCTGGGGCCTCGGGTGTGGAAGT
>JAYKGZ010000120.1:0-4041 GCA_035284925.1 Cyanobacteriota bacterium
GACAGCTCAGGATCGGCCTCGATCTCCTCAAACAGCGGTGGCATGTCGAGGGGAAGCAGCTCTTCGCCACGGCTGAGCGCGATGCCGAGATCAAACCGGAACCCATCGATTCCCAGCTCCACAGCCCAGCAGCGCAGGGATTCCATCACGAGGCGCCTCACCAGGGGGCGGTTGGCGGCGATGGTGTTGCCGCAACCGCTCACATCCATATAGTCGCCGCGTGCGTTCTGGTGGTAGTAGAGGCGATCGGCCAAGCCTCTCCAACTGAGCGTTGGCCCGCAGTGGTTGCCCTCCGTGGTGTGGTTGTAGACCACATCCAGAATCACTTCGATGCCGGCCTGGTGGCAGGCGCTCACCAGTTGTCGAACCTGGTCCCGCGCCCCGGCCGGGTCGTCGCCCACCAGATAACCCGGATGGGGAGCCATCCAGCTCAGCGGGCTGTAGCCCCAGTGGTTGATCCGCCCCGGCGGCGCATCGCTGGGATCGAAGGCCATCACCGGTAGCAGTTCAACGGCGGTGATCCCCAGGTCCTGGAGGTAAGGAATGGTGTCGATCACACCCAGCAGGGTGCCGCGACGTTCCGCAGGAACCGGAGAGCCGGGGCCTTCCGTGAACCCGCCCACGTGCAGCTCATAGATCACAGAGCGCTGCCAGCTGTGGCGCGGGCGCGGCGCCGCCTCGAAGTTGAATCGCTCCCGTTCCGTGACCACCCCCTTGAGGCAGTAGGCCGTGTTGGGCGCCGCGCCCACAGCCGCCCCCCGCCGGTAGTCCTCCCAGCCGGCAATCGCACGGGCGCAGGGATCGAGCAACACCTTCGACGGGTTGAAACCATGGGCTCCCGGCTGAAGCGGTCCGAACACCCGGTAGCCGTAACAGGTGCCGAGGCCGATGCCCTCCACTTCCACATGCCAGTGATCGGCCGCTCGATGCCTGGCGTCGAGCTCGATCACCCACTCGGGTTCACCGGCATCCCCGCCGGTGAACAGCAGCAGTTCCACCCGCGTGGCCAGTGGAGCCACAACGGAGAAGTTCACGCCCCGGGGCGTGAGCGACGCCCCCAGCGGCCAGGGCCTGCCAAGGTGAATCTCCGGGATGACGGCGGGCAAGACGCTGAGGGCGCAGCAGATCTCAACCTAAGGGTGGTGTGCTTCTGTTCAGGGCTGGCCTTGTCCCCCCTCATCGTGCTTCAGCAGCCTGAACCGGAGGCCGGGCGCCCTCCCCGGGAGGTGCGCCCAGGCGTGTGGCTGTTTGCGCCGAACCGCGACAGTCGCGGAGGCAGCAGCTGGCTTCTCGCCCATCCGGGGGGGGATCTGCTGATCGACTGCCCCGGCCTGACCCAGGCCAACCTTGAATTCCTGGAGAAACGGGGCAGCGGCACGATCGTGCTCACCGGTCGGGATGGCCATGGGCGTTGCCGGAGGCTTCAGGAAGCCTGCCGCTGGCCGGTGGTGGTGCAGGAGCAGGAGGCCTACCTGCTGCCCAACGTGGAGGACCGGCTCCCGTTTGGATTGGAACACAGCCTGGCCCCTGGCCTCAGGCTGCTCTGGACCCCTGGCCCGACACCCGGAGCCTGCGTTCTCCATGCCAGGGGGAGCTGGGGAGACCTCTTGTTCTGCGGTCGGCTGCTGCTGCCGATCGGCCCTGGCGCCCTGGCTCCGCTGCGCACCCCGGGCTGCTTCCACTGGAGAAGACAACTCGCCAGCATTGGGAAGTTGCGGGATTGGCTGCCGCCCGGATCACCCGCCACGATCGCCTGCGGAGGGGGGCTGGGTGCCCTGCGGGGCGCGGTGCTGGTGGAGAACGGCGCGGCGCTGCTGGAGGCCATCGACCTGGCAGCACTCGGTCGTGCGATCGCCTGATCATGGAGGGGCATCGCTCACAACCGTTGCGGTGCTTTCAAAGTGGAGTTGCGAACCGGAACTGTGACGCATACCATTGAGCCAATCAGTGCCCTGAGCCTGACTGTGCTCGCAGATGCAATCCGCTCTGCTGCAAGCTTCACGCCATCTCCACTCTTCCAGCCCTTTACAACCAAAACAGTTTTTCGTCCATGAACAAAGCTGATCTTGTGAATGTGGTGGCGGCTCGCACCGAGCTCACCAAGACCGACGTGGCAGCAGTGGTGGATGCCCTGATCGACACCATCATTGACTCAGTGGTGGACGGCAAGAAGGTTTCGATCCTCGGCTTCGGATCCTTCGAGCCCAGAGACCGTTCCGCTCGCCAGGGTCTGAATCCAAAAACCGGCGAAAAGATCGCAATCTCGGCCAAGCGTGTTCCAGCCTTCACGGCCGGCAAGCTGTTCAAGGACAAGGTTCAAGGCTGACCTGCACAGGGCTGACCAGCACAGGGCTAATCAGCAGCTTTCCCGTTCTGCCGGATCACCTGGCCGCGCAGCTCAGGGCCGGCCTCACCCTCCGCTGTCAGGGCATCAGGGGGCGCTTCGCTCCCTCCCCCAGCGGGAATCTTCACAGCGGCAACCTCCGAACCGCCCTGCTCAGCTGGCTGGATGCACGCCTCAGAGCTGGGGAATGGCTGCTGCGTATCGACGATCTCGACACACCGCGCAACCGTCCTGGTTCCGAGCAACGCATCCTGGCCGACCTCCGCTGGCTTGGCCTTCTTCACGACGGCCCCTTGCTGCGCCAAAGCGATTCACGGGGGGTGTACGCCACGGTGCTCTCCTCGCTGCGGCGTGCCGGCCTTCTGTATCCCTGTCGCTGCAGTCGACGGCTCCTGGCCGATCTCTCGGCACCTCACGGCAGCTTCCCGGTTTACCCGGGGGTCTGCCGCCACCAGCAGCGGGGCTGGGGCTGGCAGCAGGGCCATCTCCCGAGCTGGCGGCTCCGGTTGCCACCCGGCAAGCTGCGCTGGTCTGAGCGGTTCTCGACCCCTGGTGTGGTGGATGGAACCACCGCCGTGGGCGACGTGGTCCTGCGCCGTGCCGACGGCTTCATGGCGTACCACCTGGCCACAGCGGTGGATGAGCTTCGCCATGGGATCACGGACGTGCTGCGGGGCAACGACCTGTGGAGCTCGACCGCGCCCCAGGTGGCCGTGATGCAGCTGCTGGGGGCCTCCCCCCCTCGCTACGGGCACCTGCCTCTGTCCAGGGATGAGCTCGGACAACGGCTCAGCAAGCGGGATGGCAGCCAGGGAATCGAGCACTTCCGCGCCCGGGGGCTGGATGCGGCGGCGGTGGTTGGGGAGCTGGCAGCCAGTGCCGGTCTGGTGCCACCCCGCAGCCGGCTCAGCGCTGAGGAACTGCGCCAGCAGCTCAGCCTGGAGGGCTTCGAGGCGGCGATGAAGACAGCGGCTCAGCTGGACCAACAGCGAGCGGCTGGACCAGTCGAGGCTTAATCAAAGTTTCGGGATCAGAACCAGCCATTCAGCCCACACTGAAGCGATGGGCACCGCCATCGGCGGCAGCCCCGATCTCCCCGCCCAGCGATGCCCTCTTCAACCCCCGCCAAAAAACCGCAGCACGCCCAGGACGTGAGCCTGTCCCAGTCCGTTTGCCCGGCGTGCGGCGGCAGTGGTCTGCTCAGGCTGGGCGAGCAGCACTACCGCACCTGCCTCGCCTGCCTGGCCCAGGGCACCCGGCCGCTGGCACTCAGCGGCTCTGAGCCTTCTTCTGCTTCCAGATGAAGAAAGCAGCCGTCGCCACAACCACCGCCAGCGGGGCAGCGGTCAGCAGCAGCAGAATGACAGCGGTCCAGTCGGTGTACATCGCGGCAGATTCCCGTCATGGCTTGAACGCCCCTCCATCATCCCAGCCGACTCAATCGCTTCGTCCACACCGCCTGGCCTGGCTGCTGTTGCCCCTGCTCCTGGCCATGCCTGCGCAGGCCGGGGTGGTCTTCGACAACTGTGAGACAGCCGCCGATGGCAGCGTGAGTTGCGACACCCGCCCCACCGGCAACACAGCCTTCAACGATGAGGCGGCGCGCTTCGGGTTGCTCGACCAGGCCAGCCCCGGCTGGGCTGAATACAACCCCTATGAAGGCGACGACGAGATGTTCGGCGACAACTGGACCTGAG
>JAYKGZ010000121.1:0-5156 GCA_035284925.1 Cyanobacteriota bacterium
GGGCTGTGGAGCTGGGAATCGATGGGTTCCGGTTTGATCTCGGCATCGCGCTCAGCCGTGGCGAAGAGCTGCTTCCCCTCGACATGCCACCGCTGTTTGAGGAGATCGAGGCCGATCCTGAGCTGTCTGAGATCAAGTTGATCAGCGAACCCTGGGACTGTGGAGGGCTCTACCGGCTTCACGACTTCCCGGCCCGACGGGTAGCGACCTGGAACGGTCGCTTTCGCGATGATGTGCGTCGGTTCTGGAAGGGTGACAGCCACACCTGCTGGGTGATGGGGCAACGGCTGAGCGGCAGTCCCGACCTGTTTCATCCCAGCGCCGTTCACCCCGGGAAATGCATAACGTTTCTCACGGCCCATGACGGCTTCACCCTGGCCGATCTGGTGAGCTTCAACATCAAGCACAATCTGGCCAATGGCGAGGGCGACCGGGATGGTGACAACCACAACAACAGCTGGAACCATGGCGTAGAGGGCCCCAGCACCGATCATGCGGTGGTTGGCCTGCGAGAGCGCCAGCTCCGCAACATGCTTTCCACCCTGATGCTCTCTCACGGGGTTCCGATGCTGCTGATGGGCGATGAAGTGCGCCGCAGCCAGGGTGGCAACAACAACACCTGGTGTCAGAACAACCCGCTGGGCTGGATGCACTGGGACCCGGATCACGGCGATCTCGCCCTGCGAACATTCCTTCGGCGTCTGCTCACCCTCCGCCAGATCCTGGCGCCGCTCCTCAACCCCGAAGTCCTGCCGCTGGAGCGCCACTGGCATGGTGTGGAGCATGAAAAGCCCGACTGGGCCAGCTGGTCGCACACCCTGGCCTGGAGTCTTCACGAAGCGGATGGACAACCGTTGTTGTGGTGCGGACTGAATGCCTATGCCAAGGCCATCCACTTCGAGCTGCCGGTCAGTGGTAGTGGCTGGCTGCGTCTGATCGACACGGGTCTGCCAGCTGGCGAGGATCTTCCAGCTGTTCCCCGGCCATGGACTCCCGAGGGCATTCCACTGGAGTCCAGGAGTCTGGTGCTCCTGGCGGCAGGACATCTGGAGCACCGACTACAGCTCGGCTAAGCCGTCGGTGGGTGCATCGCTAGACATCGAAACCAGGATGCCTCGGCAGCACTAGGAGCAGGCCCAAGCCGTATAACCACAAAGCTGGAAACGGGTCCTTGCTCAGTCTGAACTGGATTGAAAGCTCAGCTGCTCAACTGCTCGACAATGGCATGCTCAGGGATAGTATGTGAGGGTCTTCTTCCTACCCACCATGCTCATCGGTGCTGAACTGCTCGCCAAAGTCAAGGAACTGGGAGATGTTTCGAAGTCGGAGTTGGTTCGCAGCTGCGGCTACGTGAGCTCGAAAAAGGACGGCAGCGAGCGTCTGAACTTCACGGCTTTCTACGAGGCGCTTCTGGAAGCCAAGGGCGTCACACTTGGCGAAAGCGGCTCTGGCAAGGGCCCAGGTGGACGCAAGCTGAGCTTTGTGGCAACTGTGCAAGGCAACGGCAACCTCCTGGTTGGCAAGGCCTACACCGCCCAGCTTGGACTTGATCCCGGTGACGAATTCGAGATCAAGCTCGGCAAGAACAAGCAGATCCGCCTTGTTCCTGTGGGGGGTTCAGACGAAGAAGAGTGATTGCTGAGGTCTGAAGCCGCGGTCGTGGGAGCCGGCTAACCGCGCTCCCTCAGGCACGGGGCCAATGCCGGCGAATCCAATGATGGAGCTTGCTGATCAGATCGGCTGGCGGGAATTCTCCTTGAATCCTCTTCAGCACCACCAGCCCCATCGGTGTCAGCCGCACCCGTTCTGTCAGCCCCTGACCATCCACTTCGCGGCGCAGAACCCCCAGCTGGATGAGCCAGATCAGATGGCTTTCCACGGCTGAAGCTGAGAGTTGTGACCGGCTGTAGCTGTCTCCAGCCGATGCGATCTCTCCGGCACTCAAGGCGTTCGTGCTGAGAGCTTCGTAGAACGATCGGCAAAACGGCAGACAGCTCAGCGCCTGGAAGGCTCTGTTCAGGCTCCGCTGGTCAAGGGCTTCTGCAGGTGCTGTGCCATCGTTCATGGCGGCATCCAAGCACCGATGGGCGTCTCCGGGGAAGTCAGAGTGTGATCTGTCCAGAGCGTCCCTTGCTGTTGGCTTCGGCCTCCCCGGCCCGGCGCCGGTTGCTGGAGCAGGCGGCCATCCCCCACCGGATCCAGGTGAGCGGCCTCGATGAGAGCAGCATCCACGTTGACGATCCGTTGCAGCTGGTGAGTGAGCTGGCGGCCGCGAAGGCGGCCAGGGTTTGCGACGCGCTGTTGGCTCAAGGCGATCTGGATGCCTGGATCGGAGTTCTGGGCTGCGATTCGCTGTTGGTGTTCGACGGTGAGGTGTTCGGTAAGCCCGCGGATGCCGAGGAGGCCACCTGGCGCTGGCGGCGCATGGCCGGCGGCTGGGGCGAGCTGGTCACAGGCCACTGCCTGCTCGCCGCGACGGATCCCAGGGAACGACGGAGCACGGTGACCACACGGGTGCAGTTCTCCGCGCTCAGGGAGCGGGAGATCGCTGCCTACGTGGCCAGTGGTGAGCCGCTGCAATGTGCAGGAGGCTTTGCTCTTGAGGGCATCGGAGGACTGGCCGTGGAGCAGATCCACGGCTGTGTCTCCAATGTGATCGGGTTGAGCCTGCCCCTGCTCAGGGGTTGGCTGATCAGTTGAACAGCGCTTCGAGCAGGTTGCCGAGGGCCCGGCCCGCGGCGTTGCCTCCTGTGTAAGCACTCTGGGTCACGCTCAGGCTCTGGTCGGCCCAGCGAAACACCGCGCTGCGGCCCTGGTCGGTGAAGGTCACGGGCCAGTTGCCGCCCATGCCGTCGGTGATCCGGTAGCCATTGCCCCGGTCTTCAAAGCTGTAGCGCGACCCGTTGCCCAGATTCACCACGAAGCGCTTGCGCTTCTCATTGCTCACCTCCTTGAGGTCGCAGGGGCCGTTGAAAATCGTGAAAAAGCCTCGGTTCAGCCGACATTGACCCGTGGCGGTGTTGGTGTTGCTGCCACCGCTGCCGCCACCACTGTTGCCGAACAGCTGGCTGCTGAGGTTGCGGTCCACCACGCGCTGGGCCCAGCCATCACTCCAGCACAGGCGCTGATTCACATCACAGGCCGCGCCGTTGCTGAGTCGGAACTGCCGCGGCACCGCCTGACCGTTGAGGTTGCGCTGGGCGTTCTGCTCCGCGAAAGCTCCGTAATACGTGCGGGTGAGGCCAAGGGAGAGGCCCTGGGCGTCGTAGCAGATCTGGCCGGCACCATCGCAGACCACCCCCTGCTGCGGACTGGTCACCGAGGACGGCTGAGCTTCAGCACGACCCGTGGCCACCACGCTCACGCAGCAGGCCAGACCGATGGCACTACCCCATTGAACGACGTAGCGACTGGATTGAGAAAGCACGTTCCCAGACATCCTGAACGGTTGAGGCCTTCATTCCACAAGCTAGTCAGACCTCACCAGGTGAACCACCCATGAAAAAAGCCCCTGCCGGGGCAGGGGCTTGAGGACGGTTCCAGCCGGATGGCGTGAATCAGTCGAGGTCTGGCATCGCCAGCGTGGGTTCGGCCTGACGGTCGATGCCCTTCTCGAAACCGGCAGCGGCAGCGCGGGCGCGGCCGGCATGCCAGAGGTGACCCACCAGGAAGAAGAAGGCCAGCACAAACTGCGTGGAGGCCAGCCATTGGCGGATGTTCACGAAGTTCACCGAGTTTGGCTCGGTGATGATGCCGCCCACAGAGTTGAGGGAAGCATTGGGAGCATGGGTCATGTATTCAGCTGCCCGGCGCACCTGCCAGGGCTGAATGTCGTTCTGGAGCTTGTCGAGGCTCAGGCCGTTGGGACCACGCAGGGGCTCAAGCCAGGGACCACGGAAATCCCAGAAGCGCATCGTCTCTCCACCGAAGATGATTTCACCGGTTGGTGAACGCATCAGGTATTTGCCAAGACCGGTGGGGCCCATGGCCGAACCGATGTTGGCGCCAAGGCGCTGGTCGCGCACCAGGAAGGTGAAGCTCTGAGCCTGGGAGGCCTCGGCGTTGGTGGGGCCGTAGAACTCGGAGGGATAAGCGGTGTTGTTGAACCAGATGTAGGCCGAGGCCACAAAGCTCATCAGGCTCAGGGCACCGAGGCTGTAGCTCAGATAAGCCTCGCCGTTCCAGATGAACGCACGACGAACCCAGCCGAAGGGTTTGGTGACGGCGTGCCAGATGCCTCCGAAGATGCAGATCAGGCCGATCCAGATGTGACCACCGATGATGTCTTCCATCGAGTTCACCCCGATGATCCAGCCCTCTCCTCCGAACGGAGCTCTGCCGAGGTAACCGAAGATCACGGCAGGATTCAGAGTCGGGTTGGTGATGAGACGGACATCACCACCACCGGGAGCCCAGGTGTCGTAGACGCCACCGAAGAACATGGCTTTGAACACCAGGAGCAGGGCGCCAACACCAAGAAGAATCAGGTGATAACCAATGATGTTGGTCATCTGATTCTTGTCGCGCCAATCCTGGGAGAAGAACGTGGAGTAGTTCTCAAGGATCTCAGGACCACGCAGGGCGTGGTAAAGGCCTCCGAGCCCCAGAACGGCCGAACTGATCAGGTGGAGCACACCCACCACAAAGAACGGATAAAGGTCGGTGACCTCACCGCCGGGACCGACCCCATAGCCAAGGGTGGCCACGTGGGGCATGCAGATCAGCCCCTGTTCATACATGGGCTTGTCGAAGGTGAAGTGGCTCACCTCGAAGAGCATCATCGCTCCGGCCCAGAACACCATCAGGCCGGCGTGGGCGACGTGTGCGCCCAGCAGACGACCAGACAGGTTGATCAGGCGGGCATTACCTGCCCACCAGGCGTAACCGGTCGAGTCGAGGTCTTTGCCCCCGACCGAGACCAGTCCGGAATTAAAGGGCGTTTCCACGGGGAAGTACCTCTTCAGGGAAGACGAAGTTTTCGTGAGGCTGGTCAGCGGGGGCCATCCAGGCGCGCAGACCTTCATTGAGGAGGATGTTCTTGGTGTAGAACGTTTCGAACTCTGGATCTTCCGCTGCACGGATTTCCTGCGACACAAAGTCGTAGGCCCGCAGGTTCAAGGCCAGACCGATGATGCCGATGCTGCTGGTCCACAGAC
>JAYKGZ010000122.1:0-18915 GCA_035284925.1 Cyanobacteriota bacterium
TTGACCCGTTCGACCAGCTCTTTCGCCGTTTTCCCACGCTCTGGTGGGCTGATGGTCATCGAGAGGTTCCTCGAGGGACTGAGTCGAGGTGGAGGTCCACCCCTGGTGTGAGGGCCCAGTGGCCCAGTCCGGCCGAAGCCGGAGATTCGGCCATGGGCTCCAGTGGAGAAGGGTCGTGAGACCCGTTGCAGCCACTGGGGCTTTGGGCCCCAGGTAGGGGACCGCTGGCGGAAGTATAGGGGTCGATTTCGAGTCGTCTGGGGCTGGAGTTACAAAGGTTCAATCCAGGGGATTCCCTGGCGGGCACTGGAGTTTGGCCGGCAGTTGCAATCATTGCCAGGGGCTGTTATGGGCGGCTACATGTGAAACGAATGCGGGGTAATTCACGGCCCTGGCTATTAACGAATCAGCGTTCTCGGCGCCACAGCAGAATGACGGTGAATTCGCGGGCCTGATCTCAGCGCCTTGCCAATGCCCCTGTCCCTGAACGGCGTTGTCCGGCCTGGCCGGATGGGTCACAAGTTGATCACGGTGCTGGCGTGCCTGGTGCTCTCCAGCCTCCTGGCTCTTCCTGCTGGATGCCAGCGCAGGCTCATTGGGGCTGGTGGAGAGGTGATCCCAGCTACGCCGCCGGCTGGCCGGTTGCAGGAAGTGGCGCCCCCTCCGGCCGTGCAGCAGCTCCAGGAGGCTCTCGCGGACCGGGATCCACGTGTCAGCATCGAAGCACCCGAAGACGGCGCCACCCTGCCCCTCGGTGGCTCGACCCTGAAGCTCCGGGTCAGGGACTGGCCTCTGGTGGATGCCGGCCGCCTCGGCCTCGGGCCCCATCTGGTCGTGCAGGTGGATGACCAGCCGCCGCTGCGGCTCACCGATCACCGCGCGACCCCAGCAGGAGATCTGGTGGAGGTGGGCCTGCCGACTCTGGCTCCGGGCAGCCACCGAATCACGGCCTATGCCGCCCGACCCTGGGGGGAAGCCGTGAAGAGTCCCGGAGCTTCGGCCCGGCTGCGGGTGCAGGTGGTGGCGGGCAATCCGCTGACGCTCCCACCGCCCGGAACTCCTGAACTTGTGGCGGTCAGCCCCAGTGATGGGAGTCGCCACGAACCCGTGCTGCTGGATTGGCTGCTTTACGACGCCCCACTGCAGCATCTGAGGGAGGGAGATGACAGCTGGAGATTGCGTGTGAGTGTGAATGGCGATGCGTTCTTGCTTGATCAGAACGTGCCGCTGTGGCTGACGGGCTGGAATCCAGGCAGCAATGCCTTGTTGATGGAGCTTCTGGATGGTCGGGGCAATCCCCTGAATCCACCGTTCAACAGCCTGGTGCGTGTCGTCACCCTTGCCGGCCCCGAGAAACCACGATGGCTGGCAGGTGCGCTCGCTCCTGAGGAACTCGCGGCGTTGCTGGGCGAGGCCCCGCCGCCGCCGCTGGAGCCCCAACTGCCGGAGGGGGATCGGAACCTCGAAGAGGAGGTGCCCGCCCAGGCTGCTGAAGAGGTGCTGGAACCTCCTGTCGAGTCAGCGGGATCCTCTGAGGTCGCCCAGGATCGTCAGCAGGAGGATTCAGAGCAGGAGGATTCCGAAGACGAGACTCCAGAAGAGGAGGATCCAGAAGCGGAACCGGAAGAGTTCATGGAGGCTGAGCCAGAGCCGTTGCCCCCGCCGGTGGCGGGTCCATGACTCCGGCCTTCCCGGAGCCGATCCGTCTGTGCTGGGGCCTGGGGTTCAGCCCCTCGGCGCAGGGGGTTCTGGCTCGCCTGGAGCAGGCGGGGGTGGTGCAGGCTGTGGCCGGGAGCGGTGCCGTGCCCGATGCAGCAACCACCCTTTCCCAGCAGTGGAGCCTCAGTGCCGGCTTTGTGGTGGTGGGCGCCACTGGTCTGGTGACACGGCTCGTGGCACCCCTGCTCCAGCACAAGCTCCAGGATCCCCCTGTGGTGGTGGTGGACCCCGCCGGACGCTTTGCCATCCCTCTCCTGGGGGGGCATGTCGCTGGAGCAGAGGCCCTCAGCCAGCGTGTGGCCGCCATTCTGGGGGGCGTCGCTGTGCTCACGGGGGCCAGCAGTGGAACGGCTCGGTTGCCCCTGGATTCCTTCGGATCGGCCTGGGGGTGGCGCCGGGGTGAGGGGGACTGGTCGGGGTTGATGCAACGGGCCGCCACCGACGCCCCGATCGCCCTGCGTCAGGACGGTGGCAGCCACCGGTGGCGTGAACTCGAAGCCGCCAGGCCACTGCCGCTCGTGGCTCCGGATGCAACGGGTCCCGTTGCCTTGGTGGTGGGTGCTCGTCTGGGCCCAGCCTGCCGCTGGCACCCGCCGCTGCTCTGGATCGGCGTGGGGTGTGAGCGGGGAACCAGTCTGGAGCTGCTGGAGCGGGCCGTCGACCAGGCGCTCCGGGAACATGGGCTTGCCGCTGAGGCGGTGGCCGGCCTGGCCACCGCAAGCCGCAAGGCTGATGAGCCCGCCCTGCTGGAACTGGCCGGGCGGCGTTGCTGGCCCCTGCGGCTGTTCGAGCCGCCGGCGCTGGCCTCCGTTGTGGTGCCGAATCCCTCGGCTGTGGTGGAGGTGGAAATGGGGACACCCAGCGTGGCCGAAGCCGCCGCGCTGCTGGCGGCGGGGAACGGCGCTGGCTTGCTGGTGCCCAAAAGGATTGAGCAGCGACGCGAGGCTGAGCGTGGAGCGGCCACGGTGGCCATCGCTGAGGCCAGCAGCCAATGGGCCCCGCAACGGGGCCATCTGCATCTGGTGGGAAGCGGTCCTGGGCGGCTCGATCTGCTCACCCCGGAGGCCAGGGAGGTTCTTGGGCGCTGCACGGTCTGGGTGGGCTACGGCCTCTACCTGGACCTGCTTGAACCCCTGCGCCGCCCCGATCAGCTGCGCCTCGATGGGCGGCTCACCCAGGAGCGCGAGCGCTGCCGGCAGGCCCTGGAGCTTGCCTGCCAGGGCCTGCCGGTGGCTCTGGTGTCGTCGGGAGACAGCGGCATCTATGCCATGGCTGGCCTGGCCCTGGAGTTGTGGCTGGAGCAGCCGGTCGACGGGCGCCCCGGTTTCGATGTGCATCCCGGTCTTTCGGCCCTGCAGCTGGCAGCCGCCCGGGCCGGCGCCCCGCTGATGCACGACTTCTGCACCGTCAGCCTGAGTGATCGGCTCACCCCCTGGCCGGTGATCGAGCGGCGTCTGCAGGCGGCCGCCGCTGGCGACTTCGTGGTGGCGCTCTACAACCCCCGTTCGGAGGGACGGGACTGGCAGCTGGGCCGAGCCAGGGAACTGCTGCTGGCCGGTCGTTCCGGAACAACGCCGGTGGCGATCTGCCGCCAGCTTGGGCGAGCGCAGGAGCAGGTGAGTCTGCACACCCTGGAAACCCTGCCGATCGGACAGGTGGACATGCTCACCCTGGTGCTGGTGGGGAACACCAGCAGTTATGTGCGCGACGGTCGGATGGTGACGCCGCGGGGGTATCCGGGCTCAGCCCTGTCCTGAAATCGGGATGACAGGATTCGAACCTGCGGCCCCTTCGTCCCGAACGAAGTGCGCTACCAAGCTGCGCTACATCCCGATCAGACGACTTTAGGAGATCGGCTGAGGGGTTCCGGTTGGTGTCCCTGGGCTTCCTACGATTCAGATCTACCCTGATTGGCCCTGGCGGGCCTCCCGGATGCCTTGCTGAAACCGGATTGGCTGCGCGTCAAAGCACCCCAGCGGGAGCGCATCGGCGCCGTGGCCGACCTGCTGCTCGATCTGAAGCTCAACACGGTTTGTCAGGAGGCCAGTTGCCCGAACATCGGCGAGTGCTTCGCCGGCGGAACCGCCACCTTCCTGATCATGGGGCCGGGCTGCACCCGCGCCTGCCCCTACTGCGACATTGATTTTGACAGGAGCGTGCGCTCCCTGGACCCCAGTGAGCCCGAGCGGTTGGGGGAAGCGGTGAGCCGCCTGGGGCTGAGTCATGTGGTGATCACCTCGGTGAACCGCGATGATCTGCCTGATGGAGGGGCCAGCCAGTTCGTGGCCTGCATCGAACAGGTGCGCCGGCGCTCGCCGCTCACCACGATCGAGCTGCTGATCCCTGACCTCTGCGGCAACTGGGATGCGCTGGCGGCGGTGATGGAGGCTGCTCCGGATGTGCTCAACCACAACATCGAAACCGTTCCGCGGCTGTACAAGCGGGCACGGCCCCAGGCGATCTACAGCCGCTCGCTGGAGCTGCTGCAGCGGGTGCGCCAGCTCTGGCCGCGCTGCTACACCAAATCCGGCCTGATGGTGGGCCTCGGGGAGAGCGACCCCGAGGTCCTTGCGGTGCTGAAGGATCTGCGTCATCACCGGGTGGACATCGTGACGATCGGCCAGTACCTCTCCCCGGGCTCCAAGCATCTGCCGGTGGATCGCTTCGTGACGCCTGAGCAGTTCGAGGCGTTCCGCCGCCATGGCGAGGACGAGCTGGGCTTCCTGCAGGTGGTGAGCAGCCCGCTCACCCGCAGCAGCTACCACGCTGGCGAGGTGCAGCGGCTGATGCGGGACTATCCACGCTGATCGGGACTCCCGAGGCCAGTCAGTCGGCTCAGGCCGCCACCGCCTGTCGATCCGCCAGTCCGACGGTGGCTTTTTCGCTGGGGGGCACCAGCACCCGGAAGCGGGGCTTCCAGCTGGGCCAGTCAGCCAGGATGGCTGCCGCCCTGGCGCTGCCGGTGTTCGCCAGATGGGTCTCCAGCAGGGGCTTGAGCACAGCCTCCTGTTCAGGTGTCTCGAGGGGGTGAATCGCCACGATCTCCGGATTCACCCGCTCCCCCAGCCGACCATCCTCATCAAGGAGGAAGGCCACCCCGCCGGTCATACCGGCAGCCACGTTCAGCCCGGTGTCGCCCAGCACCACCACCACCCCGCCGGTCATGTATTCGCAGCAGTGGTCGCCGGCACCTTCCACCACGGCTCTGGCGCCGCTGTTGCGCACAGCGAAACGCTCTCCGGCGCGCCCCAGCGCGAACAGCTCTCCTCCGGTGGCGCCGTAGAGACAGGTGTTTCCGAGGATCACCTGCTCCCCGGGGTTGGCGACCCCCTCGGGAGGCACCACGGTGATGCGTCCTCCGTTGATTCCCTTGCCCACGTAATCGTTGGCGTCCCCCAGTAGACGCACGTGCATGCCCTGCACGAGGAAAGCCGCGAAGCTCTGGCCGGCCGCCCCTTCGAAGCAGAGGTTGAGCTGGCCTCGAAAGCCCTTGTTGCCATGGCGGGCGGCGATTTCACCACCGAGGCGGGCGCAGACGCTGCGGTCCGTGTTCACGATCGCCAGGGTGCGGGTCACGCTGCCGTGGGTCTCGATCGCGGTGATCAGTTCGGGATCGGCAAGCAGCTGCTCTTCCAGCACCGGCCCATTGCTGTGGGCTTCGGCGGCATGCTGCAGCCAGGAGCGATCAGCCGCCGCCGGGATCGGATCCAGCAGGCAGGAGAGGTCGAGAGAGGCTGTTTTGGCCAGGGTCACGACCCTGGGCTGCAGAAGCTCACTGCGCCCAATCAGATCCTCAAGACGGGCCACTCCAAGGGTGCTGAGCAGTTGACGCACCTCCTCGGCCACATAAAGGAAAAAATTCGCCACATGCTCCGGAAGACCGGTGAAGCGTTTGCGCAGGGCCTCCTTCTGACTGGCCACGCCGACCGGACAGTTGTTGGTGTGGCAGACCCGGGCCATGATGCAGCCCTCGGCGATCATTGCCACCGATCCGAATCCATACTCCTCGGCGCCCAGCAACGCCGCCACCACCACATCCCAGCCGGTTTTGAGGCCCCCATCGGCCCGCAGCAGAACCCGGTGGCGAAGACCGTTCTCCAGCAAGGCTCGGTGCACTTCGGTGAGACCCAGTTCCCAGGGGCTGCCCGCATGCTTGATCGAACTGAGGGGCGAGGCTCCGGTGCCGCCGTCGTGGCCGGAAATCTGGATCACGTCGGCGTTGGCCTTGGCCACACCGGCGGCGATGGTGCCGATGCCGATCTCGGCCACCAGCTTCACGCTCACCTTGGCGGCAGGGTGCACCTGATGAAGGTCGTGGATGAGCTGGGCCAGGTCTTCGATCGAATAGATGTCGTGATGGGGCGGGGGAGAAATCAGCCCGACGCCTGGTTTGCTGTTGCGCAATCCAGCGATGTAGGGATCCACCTTCGGCCCAGGGAGCTGGCCTCCTTCACCGGGCTTGGCCCCCTGGGCCACCTTGATCTCCAGTTGTCTGGCGCTGCGCAGATATTCGGGCGTGACCCCGAAACGGCCCGATGCCACCTGCTTGATCGCGGAGCAGGCCGAGTCTCCGTTGCGGAGGCCCCGGATCGTGGGCAGGGTGGCGGAGCGTCCTTCGCTGTCCACATCGTTGAGGATGTGGAAGCGGGCTGGATCCTCTCCGCCTTCTCCGCTGTTGCTCTTGCCGCCGATGCGGTTCATCGCCACAGCCAAAACTTCGTGGGCCTCCCGTGAGAGAGCACCCAGGCTCATCCCGCCTGTGCAGAAGCGGCTGCAGATGCTCTCCACACTCTCAACCTGATCGATCGGCAGGGGCTGGAGAGCCGGTCGGAGTTCCAGCAGGTCCCGCAGCGCGGTGGCCGGTCGGTTTTCCAGCAGGGTGCGGTAGGTGTTGAAGTGGTCGTACCCCGGTCCTGCCGCCACAGCAGCGTGCAGCACCTTGGCCATCTCCGGGCTGTTGAGATGAAACTCACCGCCGGTGCGGTATTGCACGAAGCCCATGAACTCGAGCTTGCTGCGATTCAGCTCCGGGAAGGCCTTGGCATGGATGGCCAGGCACTCACTGGCCAGGTCGGTGAGGGTGAGGCCCGCCACCCGGCTGGTGGTGCCTGTGAAGGCCAGGTTGATCAGATCAGCCCCGATGCCGATCGCCTCGAAGATCTGGGCGCCGTGATAGCTGGCCAGAAGGGAGATGCCAATTTTGGAGAGGATCTTGCGCAGCCCGTCCTCCAGGGCTTTCCGCACGTTGGCCTGAGCATTGTCAGGGCTCAGGGCCGGAAGCTTGCCGGTTTCGATGAGCTTCTGGGTGCGGGGATGGGCCAGCCAGTGCCGGACGGTCTCCCAGGCGAGCCATGGGCAGACGGCGCTCGCGCCGAAGCCGATCAGACAGGCCAGGTGATGGGTGGTCCAGCACTGGGCCGTTTCCACCACGATCGAGGCCTGCAGCCGTAAGCCTGCCCGCAGCAGATGATGATGCACGGCCCCCACGGCGAGAAGCGGTGGCAGTGCGGCGTTGGTGGCATTGATGCCGCCGGGCTCAGCCCGGAGCCCGAGACGATCGCTGAGCACCACGATCTGGGCCCCCTCCCGCACAGCCTGCTCGGCTTCCCGGCAAAGACGGCTCAACGAGCCCTCCAGAGCCGATGGACCTTCCTCCACGGGCATCAGGCTTGAAAGCCTCGCCAGGGGAAGCCCGTGGCAGCCGAGGTTTTCCAGGTCGGCCTCGTTGAGCACGGGGCCCTCGAGATGCAGCACCGCCGCGGCTTCCGGGGTGGGGCTGAGGGCTGAGCCCCTCGAACCCAGATGCATCTCCAGGCTCATCACCAGTTGTTCCCGAAGAGGATCGATCGGCGGATTGGTGACCTGGGCGAACCGCTGTTTGAAGTAGTCGTAGAGAAGGTGAGGCCTGGTTGAGAGCACGGCCAGCGGGATGTCATCCCCCATGCAGTAGGTGGGTTCCTTGCCCGTGCCCGCCATGTCCTCGATCACCAGATCGAGGTCTTCGGCGCTGAAGCCCGATGCACTCTGGAGTTGCAGAAGCTGCAGATCTCCCAGCCGGCGGTCCTGAACCCATGGCTGGGGCGTCTGGTGTCGGCGGTGCCGGGCCAGCCAGTCCGCGTAGGGATTGCGGGCGGCGGCCTCAGCCTTCACTTCCCAGTTGCGCAGCAGCCGACCCCGGTCGAGATCCACGGCGAGCATCTGGCCAGGACCCAGTCGGCCCTTCTCAACGATGCGGCTCTCCTCGAGATCGACGACGCCGGTCTCCGAGCCCATCACCACGAAGCCATCGCTTGTGATGCAATAGCGCGCCGGTCGCAGACCGTTGCGATCCAGGGTGGCACCCACGTAGTGCCCATCGGCAAACACCAGCAGGGCCGGACCATCCCAGGGCTCCTGCAGGCAGGCGTTGTATTCGTACATGGCCCGGATCCCGGGCCGGTCCCTGAGCTCAGGCTGGTCCCTGAAGGCTTCGGGTACGAGGGTGAGCAGGCTGTCGGTGATCGGCCGGCCACTGCGTACCAGCAGCTCCAGGGTGGCATCGAGGTTCGCCGAATCGCTGAAAGCCGCGTTCACAAGGGGCCTGAGATCACTGGCGGCCTCGCCCCACACCCGCTCCAGATTGGTCTCGGCTGCACTGGCCCAGTTGATGTTGCCGAGCAGGGTGTTGATCTCTCCGTTGTGCCCAAGCAGTCGCATCGGCTGCGCCAGGGGCCAGCGCGGCAGGGTGTTGGTGCTGAACCGCCTGTGGTACACGGCGAAGCTCACCATGAAACGCGGATCGCGCAGATCGCTGTAGAAGGCTGGCAGCACCTCGGAGCGCACCATCCCCTTGTAAACGACCGTGCGGCAGCTGATCGAGCTGAAGTACAGGTCGAGGGAGTTGGTGCCCCAGGCGGCACGACAGCGATCAACCGCCCGTCGCCTCAGGCGGAACAGCAAGGCCTCGAGGGCGTCGGCGCTGATGGCGGGATCGCAGCCGAGGAGCCAGTGCTCGATCTTCGGAGCTGTCGAGCGGGCCATTGGGCCCAGAACCCGCTCATCAACAGGAACCTCACGCCAGCCGAGACTGGTCAGCCCCAGAACCTGTGCCTCCTGTTCGCAGACATTGCGGGCCTGTTCCCGGCGGGTGGGGTCGACGGGCAGAAACAAGGTCGCCAGGCCCCTCAGCCGGCCGCTGGTTGCCAGGGCTGCGGGCCAGACGGCGTCGAAATACGACCAGGGAATGGCGCAGAGCACGCCGGCCCCATCTCCGGAATCGGCATCACCACCACAGCCGCCCCGGTGTTCCATGCAGTCCAGACCGCGCAGGGCCTGTTGCAGGACCCAGTGGCTTGGCTCACCCTTCAGAGATGCCAGAAAGCCCACCCCACAGGAATCCCGCTCCCCGCTCAGGTGTTCGGGAGCTGGGCTGTCGCAGTGGGGCCAGGCAGGACGAAAGGGAAGGGGCATGATCCGCAGATCGGACGCTGGCGCTGGCGAAGAGGCTCTGACCCCACCAGCGAGTGGGGCCGGCAGCGCAGAGACTGAGACTGTAGGGATCGGTCTTTCTTCCCGATTGTTCAAGGCTAGCTTTTTCACGTGCCTCCAGGCCTGATGACCGGGACTTCCTCCCTGCTTGCCTTTCTGGCGCCGGGGCTGCTGCTCGCTCAGATCGCACCTCTGCCCCCTCCTCCGCTCCCTGCCGATGGCCTGCGGCTGGAGGAGCCGGCTCGGGGCGGGACCGGTCGGCTGATCAGTCGGCCGGGGAGTGTGATCGTGATCAACGGCCGCACCCAGCAGGCCCAGTGGCTGTGGGTGGGCAACGAGGGTCAGAACCCGCAGGAGCTCTGGCTGCCACTGGAGGTTCTGCAGCTCCAGTTCGGTGTGAACAGCCGCACGGGAGGGGGTGGCCTGCTGGAGCTGGAGTGGTTCGGTCGCACCCAGCGTGTGCCTCCGGGTGCCCAGCGCAGTCTTGAAGATGAGGTGGCCGTGAACGCCCTGGCGCTGCTGGAGGCCGGCGGTGTGAGCGTGCGGCGGCAGGGGGACAAACTCTTTCTCGAGCGATCCGGAGCCAACCTGCTCCAGGTGCGGAGTGGCGGCGGCGGCCAGCGGGTGGTGCTCGACCTTGACGGTCCCACCCCGTTGCGATCCGGCGAGTCCGGGCTGCGGATCGGGGTGCAGGCTCGGCCTGATCAGCTGGCCAGGCTGAAGACCTTGGGCCTTGAGGCCAGCAGTGAGGGCGGCGAGCTGCGGCTCAGCCTGAACGGCTCCCCATCCATCCGAGTGTTCACGCTGGGCGATCCGGCCCGTGTGGTGCTGGATCTGCCGGCTGGGGGGGGTGGCCCTGCTCCGGGACCCCAGGAGGAGACGGCGCAGGTCCTCGACCCCCGCTTGGTGGCGCTGCTCGATCGGGAGCTGCGCTGGGAACGACGCACCCTCGCCGGGGTGCGCATCAACGCGGTGCAGCTGGATCCCCGCAGCAGCTCCCTGAAGCTGCGCCCCCTGATCAGGGACCGCGGGATGGAGGGGCTGGGTGCTCTCACCCAGCTGGCTGGGCGCCATGGGGCGCTTGTGGCCGTGAACGGGGGATATTTCAACCGGGTGAACCGTCTGCCGCTCGGCGCCCTGCGGGTGGATGGCCGCTGGCTCTCGGGTCCGATCCTCAACCGGGGTGTGGTGGCCTGGGATCGAGGTTCCATGCCGCGCTTCGGCCGGCTGCGACTGGAGGAGTGGGCCATCGGGCCCGATGGCCAGCGTCTCCCCATCACCGTTTTGAACAGTGGCTATGTGCAGCGTGGGCTGAGCCGCTACACCGCGGACTGGGGTCCGCTCTACCGAGCACTCAGCGGTGGCGAAACCGGGTTGCGGCTCAGGGATGGACGGGTTGTGGAACGGCTCGACAGCCCGTCCCTGGCCGCGGGTGTGGCCCTGGCGCCGGGGGAGGAGCTTCTGGTGGCTCGCGGCGGCGCCACCCTGCCCTGGAGCGAGGGTGACAGCATCACCGTCCGGAGCGAACCGAGTGAACCCCTGGGGCTGGCCCCATTCGTGGTCGGCGGCGGCCCCCTGCTGCTGCTTGATGGCCGAACCGTGATCAACGGCGCTGCGGAGCTGTTCAGCCCGGCGTTCATGAGTCAAGGGGCTCCCCGCACGGTGGTGGCCAGCGATGGAAACCGCTTCTGGTTGATCACGCTTGAGGGTGTGAGCCAGAGCGGCCCCACCCTGGCTGAGGCGGCCGAGCTCTTGCGTCAGCTCGGGTTGCGTGATGCCCTCAACCTCGATGGCGGCAGCTCAACCGGACTGGTGATGGGCGGCACCATGCCGGTGAAGGGGCGCGGCGTAGCTGGGGCCATCCATCACGGAATCGGTCTGGTGCCCTGAGGCGCTGCCGGAGCTGCCACACTCGCTTCACTCCCTCCCATCGCTTCGATCGATGCCAAAGGCTTCCGGCCTGCGGATCACTGCCGCCGCTGCCGCTGAGCTCGGCCGTCAGGCCGCTGTTGCCGGGACTCCCGGCCTGATGCATCTCGACCTGATCGGGGGAGGCTGTGAACAGTGGACCGTTCGCCTCAGGCCCGGTCACCTGGCTGGTGTTCCCTTGGCCCGGGCTGATGGGATCACCCTCTACGCCCCGGCAGAGCAGCTGGTGCTGCTGGCTGGTCTGGGGCTCGACTACCGCGGTGACCTGAGCGGCGGCGGTTTCCTGGTGAGGTCGGGAGATGGGATCCGCGCCTGCGCCTGCGGGGCTGCGTTCAGCCGTGAATCGTGACCCCGGTCAGCAGCAACGTAAGCTGGCCGATTGTTGCCAATGGTCGGAGTCTGACCCGACCGCACTCCGACCGAAACCTGGCCCTCGATGCCCACCATCCAGCAGCTCATCCGCACCGAGCGGCAGCATCTGATCCGCAAGACCAAGTCGCCCGCCCTGCGGGCCTGCCCCGAGCGTCGCGGGGTGTGCACCCGTGTGTACACCTCCACGCCGAAGAAGCCGAATTCCGCCCTGCGCAAGGTTGCGCGCGTTCGGCTCACCTCCGGATTTGAGGTCACCGCCTACATCCCCGGCATCGGTCACAACCTTCAGGAACACTCCGTGGTTCTGATCCGAGGTGGTCGAGTCAAGGACCTGCCTGGTGTCCGCTACCACATCATCCGTGGAACCCTTGACACGGCCGGCGTCAAGGACCGTCGTCAGGCTCGCTCCAAGTACGGCGCCAAGACGCCCAAGAGCTGAGCTTCAACAGGTTGTTCCTGTTCTCCGCCAACCTCCCGCTCCCGTTCTCTCCCGACTCCACACGGTCTCCCGATGTCCCGCCGCAACGCCGCTGAGAAGCGCCCGGTCCTGCCCGACCCCCAGTTCAACAGCCGACTGGCGACCATGATGGTGGCCAGGCTGATGAAGCACGGGAAGAAATCCACGGCCCAGAGGATTCTTTCCGATGCCTTCAGCCTGATCGGGGAGCGCACTGGAGGCGATGCTCTGGAACTGTTCGAAACCGCTGTGCGCAACGCCACGCCCCTGGTGGAAGTTCGCGCCAGACGGGTGGGCGGTGCCACCTATCAGGTGCCCATGGAGGTCCGGCAGGAACGGGGCACCGCGATGGCCCTGCGCTGGCTGGTGAATTTCTCACGGGCACGCAACGGCCGCAGCATGGCTCAGAAGCTGGCCGGCGAACTGATGGATGCGGCGAATGAGGCAGGTAGTGCCGTTCGCAAACGCGAGGAGACCCACAAGATGGCCGAAGCCAACAAAGCCTTTGCTCACTACCGCTACTGAGTCTTCAGAGCGCCCATCAGTAGAGTACCCCAAACCCACTAGCAGACCCCTCCGGAGACATCCCCCGTGGCTCGCGCCTTTCCACTGGAACGCGTCAGAAATATCGGTATTGCTGCCCACATTGATGCGGGCAAAACCACAACAACCGAGCGCATTCTTTTCTACTCCGGTGTTGTTCACAAGATCGGGGAGGTTCACGATGGTGCAGCCGTCACCGACTGGATGGCTCAGGAGCGCGAACGGGGAATCACCATCACGGCGGCGGCCATCTCCACCAGTTGGCGCGATCACCGCATCAACATCATCGATACCCCCGGACACGTTGATTTCACCATCGAGGTGGAACGCTCGATGCGGGTGCTGGATGGGGTCATCGCGGTCTTCTGTGCCGTAGGCGGTGTTCAGCCCCAGTCGGAAACGGTGTGGCGTCAGGCTGATCGCTACAGCGTTCCGCGCATGGTGTTCGTCAACAAGATGGACCGCACCGGCGCCGATTTTCTAAAGGTTTACGGCCAGATCAAGGATCGCCTGAAGGCCAACGCGGTTCCAATTCAGCTCCCCATCGGGGCGGAAGGTGAGCTGAGTGGCATTGTTGATCTTGTGAAAAATAGGGCGTTTATCTATAAGGACGAACTGGGCAAGGACATCGAGGAGGCTGAGATTCCAGCCTCCATGACCGAACTTGCTGAGCACTGGCGTGGCAAGTTGATGGAGTCCGTTGCGGAAACGGATGAGGAGCTTCTTGACCACTTCCTTGAAGAGGGGGAGCTCAGCGAAGATCAGTTGCGACAGGGCATCCGCCTGGGTGTGCTCAAGCATGGGTTGGTTCCGATGCTGTGTGGATCCGCCTTCAAGAACAAAGGCGTTCAGCTCCTGCTGGATGCTGTGGTTGATTATCTTCCTGCTCCGGTGGACATCCCACCGATTCAGGGTGTTCTGCCAGATGGATCCGAGGCTTTGCGCCCGGCTGACGACCAAGCATCCTTCAGTGCCTTGGCCTTCAAGGTGATGGCCGATCCCTTCGGGAAGCTCACCTTCGTACGGATCTATTCGGGTGTTCTGCAGAAGGGGAGCTATGTTCTCAATTCAACCAAGGATAAGAAAGAGCGTATTTCACGCTTGATTATTCTTAAAGCGGATGATCGGGAAGAGGTTGATGAGCTGAGGGCCGGAGACCTGGGTGCTGTGTTGGGTCTTAAGGATACAACGACTGGCGACACCCTTTGCGTTGAAAGTGATCCGATTGTCCTCGAATCTCTCTTCATCCCTGAGCCCGTGATTTCGGTGGCCGTCGAGCCCAAGACCAAGGGTGACATGGACAAGCTTTCCAAGGCTCTGCAATCGCTTTCCGAGGAAGATCCCACCTTCCGTGTTTCCACCGATCCTGAAACCAATCAGACGGTGATTGCGGGAATGGGTGAGTTGCACCTGGAAATTCTCGTGGATCGTATGCTGCGCGAATTCAAGGTGGAAGCGAACATCGGTGCTCCTCAGGTGTCTTACCGCGAAACCATCCGCGGTAGTTCCAAAGGAGAAGGGAAGTTTGCACGTCAGACGGGTGGTAAGGGCCAGTACGGCCACGTTGTGATTGAGATGCAACCCGGTGAGCCGGGTTCAGGGTTTGAATTCGTTAACAAAATTGTTGGCGGCGTCGTACCCAAGGAATACATCGGTCCGGCTGAGGCCGGAATGAAGGAAACCTGTCAGTCTGGCGTCATTGCGGGTTTCCCTATGATCGATGTGAAGGTCACCATGGTCGACGGTTCGTACCACGACGTTGACTCCTCGGAGATGGCGTTCAAAATCGCCGGCTCCATGGCTTTCAAGGATGGCGTCAAGAAGTGCAATCCTGTGCTTCTTGAACCCATGATGAAAGTGGAGGTTGAGATCCCTGAAGACTTCCTAGGGTCTGTGATCGGAGATCTCTCCTCCCGCCGTGGCCAGGTCGAAGGGCAATCTGTCGAAGACAATCAGTCCAAGGTCCAGGCCAAGGTGCCGCTCGCCGAGATGTTCGGCTACGCCACCCAGCTCCGATCCATGACCCAGGGTCGGGGTATCTTCTCGATGGAATTCAGCCATTACGAGGAAGTCCCTCGAAATGTGGCCGAAGCCATCATTTCCAAGAATCAGGGCAATTCCTGATCTTCCCCAACCCAATTCCACCCCCGATTCTTTAAACCATGGCTCGCGAGAAGTTTGAGAGGAACAAGCCTCACGTCAACATCGGTACCATCGGCCACGTTGATCACGGCAAAACGACCCTGACGGCTGCCATCACCAATGTGCTGGCCAAAAAAGGCATGGCCAAGGCCCAGGCCTATGACCAGATTGATGGTGCTCCAGAAGAGCGTGAGCGCGGTATCACCATCAACACCGCTCACGTCGAGTACGAAACCGAGAACCGTCACTACGCCCACGTGGACTGCCCGGGCCACGCGGACTATGTGAAGAACATGATCACCGGTGCCGCCCAGATGGATGGTGCCATCCTGGTGGTGGCCGCCACCGACGGCCCGATGGCTCAGACCAAGGAGCACATTTTGCTGGCCAAGCAGGTGGGTGTGCCCGCTCTGGTGGTGGCGCTGAACAAGTGCGACATGGTGGACGACGAGGAGATTCTTGAATTGGTTGAGCTGGAGGTGCGCGAACTGCTCAGCAGTTATGACTTCCCTGGCGATGACATCCCCGTTGTCAAGGTGTCTGGGCTCAAGGCGCTCGAAGGTGATGCCGAGTGGGAGGAGAAGATCGGCGAGCTGATGGAAGCGGTCGATTCTGCTATCCCCCAACCTGAACGGGAAATCGATAAGCCTTTCCTGATGGCCGTCGAGGATGTGTTCTCCATCACCGGTCGCGGCACCGTGGCCACCGGACGTATCGAGCGCGGGAAGGTGAAGGTGGGTGAGGAGATTGAGATCGTTGGGATCAAGGACACCCGCAAGTCCACCGTCACCGGCGTGGAAATGTTCCGGAAGCTCCTCGACGAGGGTATGGCCGGTGACAATGTCGGTCTGCTCCTGCGCGGCATTCAGAAGGAGGACATCGAGCGTGGCATGGTGCTGGTGAAGCCCGGTTCGATCACCCCTCACACCAAATTCGAAGGTGAGGTTTATGTTCTCAAGAAGGAGGAAGGCGGCCGCCACACCCCCTTCTTCGCTGGCTACCGCCCTCAGTTCTACATCCGCACCACCGACGTGACGGGCCAGATCACGGCCTTCACCTCTGACGAAGGTGCCAATGTGGAGATGGTGATGCCGGGCGACCGCATCAAGATGACCGGCGAATTGATCTGTCCGGTGGCCATCGAGCAGGGCATGCGCTTCGCCATTCGCGAAGGCGGCCGCACCATCGGTGCCGGCGTGGTGTCCAAGATCCTCGCCTGATCGGGGATCCAGAACCACGCCTGCTGAGCTCAGCCGTTGATTGCAGCGGCTGGGCTCACTGGCTGATCTAGCGTTGACGGAGCTCCGGTCCTGGGCCGGCGCTCCAAGTTCCCTGGGCAGGCCTCAGTCAGCCTGCACCTGAACCTCGACAATCCACTCTCCGGCAGGAGCTCCAGCTTTCCTCCATGTCCACCAGTCTCCCCCAGCAGAAGATCAGGATCCGCCTCAAGGCCTTCGACCGCCGGATGCTCGATCTGTCCTGCGAAAAAATCATTGACACGGCCGACCACACCGCCGCCACGGCGATCGGCCCCATCCCTTTGCCCACCAAGCGCAAGATCTACTGCGTGCTGCGCTCGCCCCACGTGGACAAGGATTCCCGCGAGCACTTTGAAACCAGGACCCATCGTCGGATCATCGACATCTACAGCCCTTCCTCGAAGACCATCGACGCCCTGATGAAGCTTGACCTTCCCAGTGGTGTGGACATCGAGGTGAAACTCTGACCGTCCGGTCGCTTTCGCTCCGGCGGCGTCCGCTCCCCGTCTGTTGTTTCTAGGATTTCGATCCACAGCTCCTCGATCAGCCATGGTTGAACTGGCCGTCCGGGAGCTCCCCCTGTTCCCGCTACCTGATGTGGTGCTCTTCCCTCAGGAGGTGCTACCACTCCATATCTTCGAGCCCCGTTACCGCATGCTGCTTCGCACGGTGATGGGCGAAGACCGTCGCTTTGGTGTGATCCGCTGGGATCCCCAGACTCAGACCATGGCGGATGTGGGCTGCTGTGCCGAGATTCTCCACTGCCAGACCCAGGAGGATGACCGAAGCAACATCGTGACGATGGGCCAGCAGCGCTTTCGGGTGCTCGACATCGTGCGGGAGGCGCCCTACCGAGTGGGGCTGGTGAGCTGGATTGAGGACGTGGATGGGGAAGCTGACCCCCGGCAGCTCGATCAACTGGCCCGGGAGGTGGATCAGGCACTCCGGGATGTTGTCGAGCTCACCGGCAAGCTCGTGGGGAAGCCAACGGCCCTGCCGGCCGACCTTCCGGATCTGCCCAGGGAGCTCTCATTCTGGATCGGTGCCCACCTGGGCGGGCCCGTGGCTGAGCACCAGCAGGCTCTGCTTGAGCTCACCGATACCGCCGAGCGACTGCGCCGTGAATACGAGCTCCTGGATCAGACCCGTCGCCAGCTCGCGGCCCGCACGGTCCTCAAGGACACCTTTCAGCCTCAGTGACAACGGCTGCCATCGCCATCGGCACGACGGCCGCTCTCACCCTGGCATCGGGCGCGGCGATTCTCTGGTCGCGGCGCAACCGCCGCTATCAGGATTCCTCCAGCGTGGCCGAGGCCTACGACCGCTGGACGGAAGACCGGCTGCTTGAACGCCTGTGGGGAGACCACATTCATCTTGGCCACTATGGAAACCCTCCCCGCGCCCTCGGTTCGGTGGACTTCCGTCAGGCAAAAGTGGAGTTCGTGCACCAGTTGGTCCGCTGGAGCGGTCTCGATGCCCTCCCACCAGGCAGCCGGGTGCTGGATGTGGGATGCGGCATCGGGGGAAGCGCCAGGATCCTGGCCCGCGACTATGGCTTTGATGTGCTGGGCATCAGCATCAGCCCTTCCCAGGTGCGCAGGGCCACAGAGCTCACCCCGGCAGACCTTCGCTGCCGTTTCGCCGTGATGGATGCCCTGGCGCTCGATCTTCCGGACAACGGCATGGATGCGGTCTGGAGTGTTGAGGCCGGTCCCCATATGCCTGACAAGCAGCGCTATGCCGACGAACTGCTCCGGGTGCTCAGGCCGGATGGGCTGCTGGCCGTGGCCGATTGGAACCGGAGAGATCCGGGTGATGGAGCCCTCAGCCGCAGCGAGCGCTGGGTGATGCGCCAGCTGTTGGAACAATGGGCCCATCCTGAATTCGCCAGTATCCGCTCGCTTCAGGCCAATCTCCAGCAGAGTCGCTGCTCGAATGGCATCACCATCGAGACGGACGACTGGACGGCCGCCACCTTGCCATCCTGGTTCGATTCGATTCTCGAGGGAGTGCGCCGACCCGCCGCCGTGCTGGGCCTTGGACCTGCTGCTGTGATCCAGGCCTTGCGGGAAACTCCGACGATTGTGCTGATGCACTGGGCGTTCGCCACCGGCCTGATGCAATTCGGGGTGTTCCGCGGCCGTCTGCCGGCGTTCCAGGAGTCGACCGATCCATCCGGCGGCTAACCGCTCAGCCAGTCAAAGGCTCCCCCTCCGCTTCAGCGGTTGTGATCGGATAGGCGCCGAATACGGCGAGATGTTCGCAGAGCGGCCGGAGCTCTGCGAGAGCTCCCTCCAGCTGGGCTGAGCCCCCGCTGATTTCCAGGTCTGCAAAGAAGATGTATTCCCCCATCTCACGCTTGGAGGGCCTTGATTCGATCCGGCTCATGTTGAGCTCACGGCGGGCAAAGGCACTGAGAGCCCCCAGCAGGGCACCGGGCTGGTTCGAGCGGAGCGAGAAGGCCAGGCTGGCCATCGGACCTTCCAGGCCACGCTCCCCCCGTCGCAGCAGCAGGAAGCGGGTGCAGTTGCCGGGCACGTCGTTGATCGGATAGGCCAGCACCGACAGACCGTGCTCCACGGCGGCCTCCTGGGAGGCGATCGCGCCGCGGAAACGGCTGCCGCGCACCAGGCGGGCCGCCTCAGCGGTGGAACTGGTGGGCAGCTGCAGCGCCGTGGGCAGGTGCTCCTCGAGCCACTGTGCGCACTGGGCCAGGGCCTGGGGATGGGAGAGCACCTCGCTGATCCCCTCCAGGGGCCCGCTGCCCAGCAGAGCATGGCGGATGGGCAGCACCAGGGCGCGGCTGATCGCCAGGTCGGGATGCTCCCAGAGGGCATCGAGGCAGCTGGTGACCCCGCCCTCCACCGAGTTCTCCACCGGCACCACGGCCGCGTCGCAGTCGCCGCTGGCCAGGCTCTGGATCACGGCCCGGATCCCGGCCTGGGGCACATAGCTCACCTCCGCCAGACCCTCGAGCGCCACCAGCTGCTGCGCCGCTCGCTCGCCATAGGTGCCGACGGGGCCGAG
>JAYKGZ010000123.1:0-18130 GCA_035284925.1 Cyanobacteriota bacterium
CCAGACGCCTGGTTGCGGTTTCCAGCCGCTCATAGGTGCCGGGCTGCTTCAGCAGCTCGAGGGTCTTGATGCCGGCGGTCATCGCCAGGGGATTGCCGCTGAGGGTGCCGGCCTGATACATCGGCCCCGCCGGGGCCACCATCGACAGGATGTCAGCCCTGCCTCCGTAGGCGCCAACCGGAAGCCCGCCTCCGATCACCTTGCCCATCGTGGTGAGGTCGGGGGTGATGCCGAACCGGCCCTGGGCTCCGCCGTAGCTGATGCGGAAGCCGGTCATCACTTCATCGAACACCAGCAGGGCGCCGTTTTCCCTGGTGAGTTCGCGGATGCCTTCCAGGAATCCGGGCACCGGCGGGATGAACCCGGCATTGCCCACCACCGGCTCCAGGATCACCCCTGCGATCTCACCTGGATTGTCGGCGAAGAGCTGCTTGACCGCCTCCAGATCGTTGTAGGGAGCCGTGAGCGTGCTGGCGGCGGTGGTGCGGGGAACCCCGGGGGAATCCGGAAGTCCAAGGGTGGCCACACCCGATCCGGCCTTCACCAGAAACATGTCCGCATGGCCGTGGTAGCAGCCCTCGAACTTGATCACCTTTTCGCGGCCGGTGAAGGCGCGCATCAAACGCAGAACCGACATGCACGCTTCGGTGCCGCTGTTCACGAAACGCACCATCTCCACCGATGGCACCGCCTCGATCACAAGCTCGGCCAGTCGGTTCTCCAGCTCACAGGGCGCGCCGAAACTGGTTCCTTTGTCGAGGGCCTGATGCAGGGCTTCGATCACCTCAGGATGGGCGTGGCCACAGATCGCCGGTCCCCAGCTGCCGATGTAATCGATGTAGCGGTTGCCGTCCACGTCCCAGGCGTAGGCGCCCTTGACCCGATCGAACACAACGGGGTTTCCACCTACGGAGCGGAAGGCCCGTACGGGGGAATTCACCCCACCGGGCATCAGCGTCTGAGCGGCGCTGAAGATCTCCTGGGAGCGTGTGGTGACTTGCGCGGGAGCCGAAACGGGAGCCGAGGTCAAGGCGTGTTCCGAGAACGGGAGTTACAACCGCCCCCATCCTGGCCCAGAGTCGGCAGATTCTGCGCAACGTGACTGTCTTGATGGCCGACGGCCCATCGCCGACCAGCATCGACTGGGTTTCCCTGCAACGGCGGCTGCGCTCCCTGCTGCCCGGTCGCGCCATCGTGGCGGCACCCCAGGAGTTGCTGGCCTACGACTGCGATGGCCTCACCCTGGAGCGTCACCAGCCCCCCCTGGTCGTGTTGCCCGAAACCACCGAGCAGGTGGCGGCCGTCGTGCGGCTCTGCCATGGCCAGGGCATTCCCTTCATCGCCCGCGGCAGTGGCACCGGCCTCTCCGGTGGTGCGGTGGCGGAACGCCCGGCGCTCGTGATCGCCACCAGCAGGATGCGCTCGATCCTCTCGATCGATCTGGAGAATCGCCGGGTGGTGGTTCAACCCGGCGTGATCAACAGCTGGGTGACCCGGGCCGTTGCCGGTGACGGCTTCTACTACGCCCCGGATCCCTCCAGCCAGGTGGCCTGCAGCATCGGTGGCAACGTGGCTGAGAACTCTGGTGGGGTGCACTGCCTGAAATACGGGGTGACCAGCAACCACGTGCTGGCGATGGAGGTGGTGCTGCCCGACGGAACGGTGACCCAGCTCGGCGGCGAGCTGGACGAGATGCCCGCCCTGGATCTGCGCGGCGCCTTCATCGGCAGCGAAGGCACGCTGGGCATCGCCACGGCGATCACCCTGCGGCTGTTGCAGGCTCCCCAGAGCGTGGCGGTGCTGCTGGCCGACTTCACCTCGATGGAAGCGGCCGGGGAGGCAGTGCGGCTGGTGACGGCCGCCGGTGTGCTGCCGGCTGGGATGGAAATGATGGACCGGCTCACGATCCAGGCGGTGAATGACTCCTTTGGCCGTGATGAATACCCCAGCGATGCCGCTGCGGTTCTGCTGATCGAGATCGATGGCCAGGAACCGGAGGTGGTGGCCAGCGCCTCGCTGGCCAGGGAGCTCTGTCATCAGGCCGGGGCCCGGGCCGTGCGTCTGGCCCGTGATCCCGAACAACGGGCTCTGCTCTGGAAAGGTCGAAAGAGCGCGATCACAGCCCTCGGCCGACGCTTCCCCAGCTACTACCTGCAGGATGGCGTGGTGCCACGCAGCACCCTGCCCCGGGTGCTCGCGGCCATCGAAGCCCTCAGCGCCCGCTATGGCCTGCCGGTGGCCAATGTCTTCCATGCCGGCGACGGCAACCTGCATCCGCTGATTCTTTACCGCGACGATCAACCAGGCATCCGCCAGCAGGTGAAGCAACTGGCGGCTGAGATCCTCAGGCTGTGCGTGGAGGTGGGAGGCAGCATCAGCGGTGAACATGGAGTGGGCAGCGACAAGCGCTGCTACATGGAATGGATGTACAGCGCCGACGACCTGGCCACCCAGCAGCTGCTGCGCGAGGCCTTTGATCCGCAGCGACTGGCCAACCCGGGCAAGCTGTTTCCCACCCCGCGCAGCTGCTCGGAATCCGCCCGCCGGGTGCAGGTGCTGCGGGCTGAAGGTGTGAAGCTTCCGGAGGAGGCTCTGGTGTTCTGAGCCTCGGGGCACTCAGCCCCAGTTGTCAGATTCGTCGTGGTCAGATTCGTCTTCCGGGGCCTCCGGCGGCCAGGCCAGGTTCACCACAACGGGAGCATGGTCGCTGGGCTGGGGATTGCCTCGGGGGAGCCGGTCGATCACGCAGCCCGTGGCGCAGGCGGCCAGTTCCTCACTGAGATAGATGTGATCGATCCGCCAGCCGCGGTCGTTCTCCCAGGCGCCGGTTCGATAGTCCCACCAGCTCCAGTGGCCGCTGCCGGCCTCGAACAGCCGGAAGGCATCCACCAGGCCAGGGCCCAGAGCCTCCGCCAGAACCCGGCGCTCGGCCTCGCTGGCCATGATCCCCCCGGTGAGGCGCTCCGGATCGGGAAGGTCGCGGGCTTCCGGCCCGATGTTGAAGTCACCCACCACGCACAGCGGATCCCCCTGGCTCTCCAGGGCTGCTCGAAACCGCTGCAGACAGCCCAGCCACTTCAGCTTGTACTGATATTTGTCGCTGCCGAGGGCGCTGCCGTTGGGCACGTAGAGGTTGAGCACCCGCACTCCATCCACCAGGGCGCTGATCAGCCGCTTCTGTTCGGCCAGGGCACTGACCTCCACCTCTTCTGCCAGCAGTGCGTCAAAGCCGATTTGCACGTCGTCCATCGGCAGACGACTGAGGATGGCCACGCCGTTGTAGGCCTTCTGGCCGCTGATGGCCGCGGAATAGCCGATCGCCTGGAAGGCTGCCTGCGGAAACAGCGGATCCGCCACCTTGGTTTCCTGCAGGCAGAGCACCTCCGGTTGCTCCTGCTCAAGCCAGGCGAGCACCTGATCGAGGCGCGTCCGCACCGAATTCACATTCCAGGAGGCAATGCGCATCGTTGAAGGGAGATAGACCCGGCGACTGGCGACCGCCATTAGCATCACTCCACCATCTCAGGTCCGGCGATTCGCTGTCCGGCCTCCTGGCTCTCCCATGGCCCCTTCTTTCAACCCTGGTGCTGCCCTGGTTCCGGTGGCTCTGCTGCTGATCGCCCAGACCGGTGGCCCCGCCATGGCCCAGCAGCAGGGCTACGGCCAGACCGTGGGAGGCAGCCAACAGCAGCAGGATGCCAACTTCGGCGGTGGTCCCAGCCGCAACACCAGCATCTTCAATACAGCCAACCCGATCGATCTGATGAACGTGATCCGGCGGGGAACGGCGATGGACGATGCCACACCACCGGGTGATGCGATTGATGCGGCCCTCAGCGACTACCAGACGAAGTCCCCGGGCTCCACGGCCGTCAAACCGGCTCCCTAGTTGCCTGCGGAGCCAGGTTGGCTCCGCTCACCACGGCTCCCCTGCTGAAGGCTTGCCAGCCCCCAGGCGGCAGCCATCTGATCAAGCTTTTCCTGAACGGTTCCTGAACTGATCCCGCGGGCCTGGATCAGTGCTTTCTGGGCAGCCGCTCCATCACCGGCCTCCTTGGACAGCAGGGCAGCGGCGAGCAGCGGTCGTGGATCCCGGGGAAACTCTGCCGCCAGGGTGGCCAGTGTTGTCTGAGCGGTTGCCAGGCGACCCTGCTTCTGCTGAAGGTTGGCCAGAAGCAACGCCAGGTTCAGCGCCCGGGGGGTGAGCGATGGGGTTCTGGCCCGGTTCAGGGCCGCCTGAACCAGGCCCTCGGCCTGGAGGCCGCGGCCACTCTCCTGAAGCAGCAGGGCCATCAGCTGCAGGGCCTCGATCCGATCGGGCTGGAGCGCCAGCAACTGGCGCAGTTCCCGTTCCGCACCGATGCGATCGCCCTGTTCCCGCCGTAGTTCGGCCAGCAGCAGACGCAGTGACCAACGTTC
Organism: Cyanobacteriota bacterium; assembly: GCA_035284925.1. Taxonomy (GTDB): domain Bacteria; phylum Cyanobacteriota; class Cyanobacteriia; order PCC-6307; family Cyanobiaceae; genus UBA5018. The sequence continues at coordinate 4,420 of JAYKGZ010000123.1, forward strand.
CGGCTGCCGATCGGCCAGGTTTTCCAGCAGGGCGATCGCCTCCGGCCTGCGGTTGAGGGCCACCAGCAGTTCCAGCAGCCGCTGCTGTTCAGCCGAACCGGCCTTTCCCTGCTGCACCGCCGGCAGCAACAGCTCCACCTGGCGATCCGCTGACCGCTCCGCCCCTGTGGTGGCCGGGCGCTGCCATCCACCGACCCACCAACCGGCCGCCGCCGCGATGGCGAACAGCCCGCCTCCGGCCAGGCCAAGCCACAGGCCTGAACGGCGTGGTGGTGAGGGCATCAGCAGGAGCGCTCGAAGCGCCCAGTCTGCCGCCAGAGTCCCACTACATTGACCCTAGTCCGCGCCGACCACTCCACCAGAACTGATGCGTCAGCACCCCATTTCGCCGGTCACCGAACCGATGCAGTATCGGGCCATCGGCCTTGTGCGAGGCATCTACGAACCGTCAGATCCTGCGACCCCCACCCGGGGCCAGCTGCGCTGCGACGACGGCACGGCCATCGAAGCCGTGGTGCTCGGACGGCTGCTCACCCTGATGCGCCGCCATCTGGATCTGTCCCAGCCCCACCTCTGGGTGGTATACCCCAGGTCGCGCGACGAAACCACGCTCCACCTCCAGATGGTGGGTGTCTGGGAGCCCAGCACCCTCGATCAAGACAGTGATCCAGGAGCCGCTCAGCCCAGCGACGAACTGGCGGAAGGCAACGACTACTTCTCGATCCGTGGGGAACTGATCTACACCCGCCCCGAGACCGGCGACCTGGTGGTGAAGGTTCGGGTGATGCAGCGACCGGATGGCAGCCGTCCGCTGCCGTTCAAGCTCCAGCTCAAGGGCACGGTTCCCCTGGAGCACCTTCGCCATTTTGTGGCTCTCGAGATGCGTCGCCAGGGCCAGGAGATCCATCTGGAGCGCTTTGAGGTGATCGGTCCGGTCGCGCAGCGCGGCAGTCGAGGGGGCAAGAAGACCGCCCGCAAGCCCGGGGCCGGCAAGCGCCCCTCCGGCAAGGGACCGGGCCCTGGCGGAGTGCGAAGCCCTGTCGTCCGCCCCGTCCGGACATGAACCAGCCGCTGATCGCCGGTGTGGCCGTCGCCCTGGTGAGCCTGGTGGCGGTGCTGGGGCCGGCTCTCGGACTCTCGCCCTGGCTGATCAGCCTGTTGGCCCTGCTGGGGCTTGGAAGTCTCACCCTGGATGCGGCCCGTTTCGGAGGACGGGGGGGGCACCTGATCGCTGAAGCGCTCCCTGGCGGAGAGGGCAGGCTGCGGCGGGTGGCCATTCATGAGGCCGGCCACGTGCTGGTGGCCGGTGAGGAAGGGATGGCGGTGCAGCAGGTGCTGGTGGGAAGCCTGGCCTGCCTGCGCGCCGGTCTTGAAGCCAACGGCAGCACCCAGCTCGAGCCGCCTGAACACGCCAAGCTGCCCCTGGAGGAGCTGCGCCGCTGGAGCCGGGTTCTGCAGGCGGGCATCGTGGCTGAAGCGCTGATCCTTGGCGACAGCCGGGGTGGCGCCGATGACCGCAGCCTGCTCGGTCGTCTCTGGGGCCTGTCCGGGTTCGATGTGGACACGGCCCAACGGGAACAGCGTCGGGCTCGACGGGAGGTGATGCAATGGCTCCGTCAGAATCGCGGTCTGCTGGAGCAGCGGGCCGAGGCGCTGCTGGCGGCGGCACCGCGCCTGGGGCGGCCCGAGCCGGCGTGACCCTGGCGGTGCTCGACGCCCCCACCGGATTGGCGGGCAACATGGTGCTGGCAGCGCTCCTGGATCTCGGGGTGCCCGAGGCTGTGCTGGATACCCCCCTGGCCTGCCTGGGGCTTGAGGGTCGCTACCGGCTCGTGCAGGAGGAACGCCGCAGCGGCGGCCTGCGCGGCCGCCACCTGGAGGTGCAGCTCCTGGAGGTGCCAGGGGACCCGCCCCGCTCCTGGAGAGAACTGCGGGAGGAACTGCACCGGGTGGCCTGGCCCGAAAACCTGCGCCGCCGCGTGCTGGCGGTGTTCAGCCTGCTGGCAGATGCCGAGGCTGCCGTCCATGGCCACAGCCCCGAGCAGGTGCACTTCCATGAAGTGGGCGCCATCGATGCCCTTGTGGATGTGGTGGGGGTCTGTGCCGGCCTGCTGCATCTTGGGGTGGAGCAGCTGGTCTGCACGCCGCCGCCGGCGGGCCATGGCAGCGTGAGCACCGCCCATGGACGGCTGCCCGTTCCGGTGCCGGCCGTGCTGGAGATCGCTCGGCGTTGCTCGATTCCCCTCGCCTCCAGCGAGGGGTTCCCCACCGCCGAACTCACCACCCCCACCGGCCTGGCCCTGATCGCCTGCTGGGCGGATCGCTTCGGGGTGGCGCCCACGTTTGTGCCCCAGGCCATCGGCGTGGGGCTCGGTAGCCATCCGCTGGATCGGCCCAACCTGCTGCGCCTGATGCTGGCGGCCGACAGCAGCGAAAGCGCAGCAGGGCCGGATCTGGAAACCGTGCTGCAACAGCAGGCGCAGATCGATGACGCCACGCCCGAGGATCTGGCCTTTCTGGCCGAGGAGCTGCGCCAGGCCGGAGCCCTGGAGGTGTTCAGCCAGCCGATCGCCATGAAGAAGGGGCGCTGCGGCGCCTTGCTCACGGTGATCGCCGCAGCGGATGCCGGGCAGCGGCTCCGGAGGGTCTGGTGGCGCCACGGCACCAGCCTCGGGGTGCGGGAGCAATGGCAACAGCGCTGGGCGCTGCAGCGCCGCTCCCGCCGCCTGGATACCCCGCTCGGTGCGGTGCGGATCAAGGAATCACAACGGCCCGACGGCAGCTGGCAGACCAAGCCGGAGCATGACGATCTGGTGGCTCTGGCCCGGCGCCACAATTGCCCGATCAGCGAGGTGCGGGAGCAGGTGATGCGGGCATGGCGGCCATGACAATGCCCCAGCTGCCCTGGGGGCGGGTGCGAGCCGGTGGCCTTCGGCCCTGGGTGACCCTGTTGAGCCTCGGTTTCCTGCTTTCAGCCCTGCTGAACAACTCCGCCGAGGTTCTGCAGCAACGGCTCGACCTGCAGGGCTGGCTCTGGCTGACCCTGGGGGTTGGGGTGAGTCTGCTCAGCCTGCTGCTCAACGCAGCCGCCTGGGGCCTGGTGCTGCGCCAGGTGGGTCTCAAACCCCGCTGGGTCGCGTTGGTTCTGGCCTACCTCGAGACCAACCAGCGCAGACACCTTCCCGGTGGGGTTGCCCACCTGGCGGAGCGGCTGACGCTGCTGAGGGGGCAGGAGGCTCCGCTGCGGGTGCCGGCCTCCGCACCGCCATCCTTGCTGGCGGTCATCCTGGATCCGCTGCTGGCCGCGATCGCCGCCATGGCCCTGGTGGCGGCTGGCGGCTGGCAGGGAGGATTCGGAGCGGCCTGCCTCGCTCCGCTGCTGCTGCTCCGTCCTCGATGGCTGGAGCCGCTGCTGGGCTGGCTGAAGCACCACACAGCGGTTGACCTCGGACTCGATCCAACGGATCGGCAGCCGCTCACCCTCGGCACCCCGCCCTGGCCAGCCCTGGTGGCCGAGCTGGCCGTGCTGCTGATGCGCTTTGCCGGCTTTGCCTGCTGTCTGATGGCCTTTGAGCTTGCGGCCAGTCTCGACTGGGGCGGGTGGCTGGCGGGATTTGCGGTCGCCTCGGTAGCGGCGCTGGTGGTGCCGGGGGCTCCCGCTGGCCTCGGAGTGTTCGAAGCGGCGCTGCTGATCCGTCTTGGTGCCGTGATCCCCACGGCGCCGCTGCTGGCTGCGGCCCTGAGCTACCGGGGGATGGTGAGCCTGGCCGATGGGCTAGCGGCCTTCACCGCCCGTCTGGATCGGGCACCGCATCCGGGCTGAGGATCGTTCCCGAGAGATCCGCATCCGTCAAGACAGCCCCGGTCAGCAGAGCCCCGGTGAGGTCCGCATCCCTGAGGTTGGCTCCCGAAAGGTCGGCCCGCCGCAGATCGGCATCGCGCAGGCTTGATCCCGAGAGATCCGCCTGCCGCCAGCACACACCCGGCACATGAAGCTCATCGAGGTCGCTGCCGGAAAGGTTGAGGCCATCCATCGGCACACCCGCCTCACAGAGCAGTTCCAGGGCTTCGTTGCGGGCATGACTGAAGCGAACTCCCGCCTGCTGGCAGCTGTGGATCAGTTCCATCGCTTCCACATTCAGGTGCTGGCGACGCTGCCCCCCCTCAAGGATGAACAGGAATCCGGCGGTCATGATGCTGATCGCCTCCAGATTGCCCACGGTCATCACGCCGCCGGCGTCATGGAGAAGGCAGCTTGTGGTCAGACCCCTGTCGCGGCAGTTTTCCCAGCGGTTCACCACCGCCACGGAGGCCAGGGCCGCCAGCAGCGCCACCAGCAGGCGCAGCCCGAAGGAATGCTCGAAGCGCCGACGCAGCCAGGAACGCCGCTGCCGCCTTCGCCGCTCAACCCAGGTGAGTCGGCCCATCAGATCCGGCGCTTCCCCTCTCGAAGCAGATCGCTGGCCCGAAGGCCGAAACGGTTGCGGAATTCACGGCTGAACGCCGAAAGGCTGCTGAAGCCGAAATCGGCGGCCACCGTGGCCACCGTATCCTGAGGGCTGGCATTCAGCAGTCTCTGGCGAGCCTGTTCCAGCCTCTGCCGGCGAATCCACTGGATCGGCCCGCAGCCGAAGCGGGCCTGGAAGGAGAGCTGGAGATGGCGGCGGGAATAACCGCTGCGCTCCTCCAGCTGGCTCAGGCTGATCGGTGTTCTGAGGTTGACTCTCGCCCACTCCACGAGCTCATCGAACACCTGTTCGCGGTCGCCCCCCCGCTGGCGGGAGCCAGGGGAACCGAGGCTCTCCAGCCCCGGGCAGAGCAGCATCGCCAGGGTTCGGTAGATCAGATCGTCGAGCGGAAGATGCTGGAGGATTCCCATCCCTTCCAGTTCGGGATGGTCGAGCAGGGTGAACGCCTGGGTCAGCACGTTGATCAGCTCACGGCTTCGGGGAGACGCCGAGGCCGGCCATGGCAGCAGCCGTGCGCCTGATGCGGTTGAGATCAAGCTGAAACGCCACCCCGTTGAAGTGGCCATCAATGGCGTAGTCGTAGGCGGCACCGGGGGAGAAAAAGAGCGGCTGTCCGGGATTCAGCTGAATGTCACCATCCTCGCTTCGGTAGCTCACGGAACCGCTGACCATGAAGTTCACGGAGCCGATGTGAGGCCGTTCTCCGATCCTGCCCTGAATCGGCGTGGTGTAACCACCGGAGAGCACAAGACCACCGCATGAGGCTGTGCTGGTGCGATGGAGGAAGGTGCGTTCGTGACCCTGTCGCGGTGCGAAAGAGAAGCCGCCGAGGGTCCTGCTTGGGGGTGGACATCGCCACGGCAGCCCGTTCCAACAGGTGTTCAACTCCAGCCATTGTGGGCTTCCTTCGCCATGGCGACCGTCGGACGGCGCCTCCGGTCAAGCCTGGCGCGTTCTGGCAACTGCGCTCTTTTCTCTGCAACAGCGAGCTGACGATGTCCGCTGGTCCAGAGAAACTTGGGGGGAGCCTGCTCCCTGCCCGAGCGTCGGCGGAGCTCCCCTGAGCCGCCTGTGAACCTCACCAACGAACTGGCCCGACAACGCAACCGTGATGCCGCGGAGCGCACGTTGATGGCCTGGATCCGCACCTGTCTGTCGCTGATCAGCTTCGGCTTCGGTCTGGACAAGATCGTGGCGGCGATCGACCGGGCCAGCGGCAGCTCCGGGCCTCGCAATGGGGTGATCGCCGTTGCCCTCGCCTTTGTGTTCACGGGGATCCTGGCGATGGCGGCCGCCACGGTGCAGCACCTGCGTGAGCTGCGGCGCCTGCGCCGCGCCGACTACGTGTACGAGCAGAGTCCTCGTCTGGCGGCGGCTACGGCCATTCTGATCACCCTGATCGGTGTGATGGCGATGGGAATCCTGCTCACGGGCCTGATCCGATGAACCCCACCGCCGTTCTGGTTCCCACCACCCTGTTCACGGTGATGCTGGCCCTGGGCGCCAGCCTGCCGCTGGATGCCTGGCAGAACTGGCGGCGCCACTGGCCGCTGCTGCTTCGGGTGGAACTCACCACCTGCCTGCTGGTGCCTCTGCTGGGCTGGACGCTGCTGAGCCTGCCAGCGGCAACGGCCCTGTCGGGCGAAGCCCGCCATGCGATCGCGTTGATGGCGGCCTGCCCCAGTGCACCCCTGATCCTGCGCCGGGCCGGCCGCAGCGGAGCAGATGCCTCCCTGGCGGGGCTGCTCCAGGTGACGGCCGCCGTCCTGGCGATCCTCACGGTTCCCCTGCTGGCCCAACTGGCGGAACGGGTCTTCGCGGTGGAGGGATGGGATGTGCGTCCCGAGCATGTGGCCTGGCAGGTGGGCAAGGTTCAGCTGCTTCCTCTGCTGGCGGGACTTCTGCTTCGCCGCCTGTGGCCAGGTTCTCTGGAACGGCTGCAGCTTCCCCTCGACCGCCTCGCCAATGGGTTGCTGCTGCTGCTGGTGCTTGCCGTGCTGATCCGCTCTGCGCCGATGGTGCTCAGCTTCGCGATCGCCAACGGCTGGGCGCTGCTGCTGATGGTCGTGCTGGTGCTGCTCAGCCTGGGGATGGGATTTGCCATGGCCGGGGAGAGCCCGGAGCTCCGCCGCACCGCGGCCCTGGTCACCACCATGCGCAATCCGGGCCTGGCGATGCTGCTGGCCGGTCAGCACGCCGGCGATCTGCCCCGGGTGAAACTCGGCATCCTGCTCTACGTGCTGATCACCAGCGTGCTTTCGGTGGCCGTACTCAACGGGCAGAACCGACTTCACGCAAGACGCTGAACTGCACGCGGCACGCCACATCAGGGTGTGAAGACGCTGGTAGCAAACGGTGCCCGCACCATCAACCGTTTGCAAAGTCGAGGTAGACGCTGAGCTGCCGGCCATGCCCAACGGAAAACCCAACATCCTGATTCTCTGGGGCGACGACATCGGCCAGAGCAATCTCAGCTGCTACAGCCACGGGCTGATGGGGTACCAGACCCCCAACATCGACCGGGTGGCCACCGAAGGGGCCAAATTCATCCACTACTACGCCGAGCAGAGCTGCACCGCAGGTCGCGCCGCCTTCATCAGCGGCCAGAGCGTCTATCGCACCGGCCTTTCCAAGGTGGGTCTGCCCGGCGCTGAGCAGGGCTTCAAGGCTGAGGACCCCACCATCGCCGAACTGCTCAAGCCCCTGGGCTACCGCACCGGTCAGTTCGGCAAGAACCACTTCGGTGATCGCGACGAGCACCTGCCGACCATGCACGGCTTCGACGAATTCTTCGGCAATCTCTATCACCTCAACGCCGAAGAGGAGCCCGAGCTGCGTGACTATCCGAAGCAGGATGATCCGGAATTCCCCAATTTCCGCCAGCGCTTCGCGCCCCGCGGCGTGCTGCACTGCTGGGCCAACGGCGATGGCAGCCAGCGGATCGAGAGCACCGGCCCGCTCACCCGCAAGCGGATGGAAACGGCCGATGATGAATTTCTGGTGGAAGCCAGGCGTTTCATCCGTGATGCGGTGGCATCAGGCGAGCCCTTCTTCGTGTGGTTCAACACCACTCACATGCACTTCCGCACCTACGCCCGGCCCCAGGATGTGGGCCGCAGCGGGCGCTGGCAGTCGGAATACCACGATGTGATGATCTATCACGACGAGTGCATCGGTGAGATGCTCAATCTGCTCGACGAGCTGGGCGTCGCCGATGACACGATCGTGATGTACAGCACCGACAACGGGCCGCATATGAACAGTTGGCCCGATGCCGGGATGACCCCGTTTCGCAGCGAGAAGAACACCAACTGGGAGGGCGCCTTCCGGGTGCCGGCCCTGGTGCGCTGGCCTGGCCAGATCCCAGCCGGCACCAACATCACCGGGATCTGCAGCCACCTCGACTGGCTGCCGACGCTGCTGGCCGCAGCCGGCGAGCCAGAGATCACGGAGAAACTGCTGAACGGCCACCAGGTTGGGAGCAAGACCTTCAAGATCCACCTGGACGGTTACAACATGCTCGACTACTGGACGGGCAAGACCGACAAGAGCCCGCGTCGGGAGTTTTTCTACTTCTCCGACGACGGTGATCTGGTGGGGTTGCGCTATGACAACTGGAAGTTTGTGTTCAAGGAGCAGCGGGAACAGGGCACTTGCCAGATCTGGGCCGAGCCGTTCGTGGAGCTGCGGGTGCCGAAGATCTTCAACCTGCTCACCGATCCCTACGAACGGGCTGACATCACCTCCAACACCTATTGGGACTGGATGTTCGATCACGTGTTCATGCTTGTGCCGGCTCAGACTTACGTGGGCGACTTCCTCAAGACCTTCGTGGAGTTTCCGCCACGCCAGAAGGCAGCCAGCTTTTCCCTGGAGCGGGTGATGGAGCAGCTGGAACAGGCCACCAGCGGCGCGTCCTGAGCCGCCAGCCCGACTTCTCCCGATCGATGCCCAGGTCCCCTCAACGGCCACCGGCCGCTGGCATGGTGTGGATTCCGGGGGGCAGCTTCGTGATGGGCTCCGACCACCACTACCCGGAGGAGGCGCCTGCCCACCGGGTGGAGGTGAAGGGGTTCTGGATCGACCGAGCACCGGTCACCAATGCCCAGTTTCAGAAGTTCGTCAAGGCCACCGGCCACCGAACGGTGGCCGAACAGCCCGCCGATCCAACCCTCTATCCCGATTCCGATCCCGAGCAGCGGGAACCGGCTTCGATCGTGTTCGTGCCGCCCCCGGGGTCGGTGGCGTCGGGCAATCACTTGCGGTGGTGGCAATACATCCCAGGGGCTAACTGGCGCCATCCCGAGGGCCCCGGCAGTTCGATCAAAGGCCGCGAGAAGCATCCTGTGGTGCATATCGCCCATGGCGATGCCGCGGCCTATGCGGCCTGGATCGGCAAGCAGCTACCCAGTGAAGGCGAATGGGAGCGAGCAGCCTGGGGAGGCCGCGAGGAGGGTGAATTCGCCTGGGGAGAAGAGCTCCATCCCGGCGGCGTGCCGGTGGCCAACACGTTCCAGGGCCACTTTCCCCATCACAACACCCGCCAGGACGGTTACGAACGCACCTCCCCGGTGGGTGCCTTCCCGGCCAATGGCTATGGCCTGCTCGACATGATCGGCAATGTGTGGGAATGGACCGACAGCTGGTACGGCCCCCATCAGCCCGAGCCGGGCGGCTGCTGCGGCTCGGCCGAATCAGCCCTCAGACAGGCGAGCATCGACCCGGGCTCCCAGCACGGGGACGTGCCGCGCAAGGTGGTGAAAGGGGGCTCCTTCCTCTGTGCCCCCAGCTATTGCCGCCGCTACCGGCCCGCGGCCCGCATGGCCCAGGGGATCGACACCTCCACCTGTCACCTGGGCTTCCGCTGCCTGGTGCGGCCCTGACGCGAATTCTCAACACAGGCCGCTGTTGAGAATCACTGTTTATTGTGCGGAGGTTCCGTGAACTGCCGGTGTCCGTTCGATCCCCTGCCGACGGCCCGGAAGATCTGCGTTCGTCGCTGCATGATCGAGGACAACGGCTGACGCCCCAGCGTCAGCTGGTGCTGGGGCTGTTTGAACGCCTGGGAGAAGGGCGCCATCTCAGCGCCGAGGAGGTGCACCAACGCCTGCTCCAGGCCCAGGAGCGGGTGTCGCTGGCCACGGTGTACCGAACCCTGCGGCTGCTGAACTCGATGGGCAAGTTGCAGGAACTGGAACTTCCCGAAGGCGGTCGACGCTACGAACTGGGCAGCGATGAACACCGCGACCATCACCATCTGGTGTGTGTGCGCTGCGGTCGCACTGAGGAATTCGAAGACCCGGCCGTTCTGGCGGCGGCGGAAGCCGCCGCCAGCCTGCACGGGTTCCGCCGGCTGGAATGTGTGCTCAACGTGCGGGCCCTGTGCCCGCACTGCGCTCAGGCGGAGCCGAAGGCCACCTGACAGGCCGCATTGAGCAGCTGGGCCTGATCGGCTGACTGGGGCTGCTGGCCGTTGAGCAGACCCTGGTTGCAGTCGGCGGTGAGCTGGTAATCGCTGCCGTTGGCCTGCACCACGAAACTCACGCTGTTGGAACCCACGGGCTGAACGGTGCCGTAAAGCAGCTGGTACCCGGTGCTGGGCACCACGATCACCGGAGAGCTGCTGGCAATCGCGTCATTCACCGCGCTGTTGATGATCGCAGCGGTGGTGAGGGTGGTGAGGCCCCACATGGCTGAACTGGCAGCCCACCAACCCCAGGGCGGCGTCCTCCAGCCCCCGTACCAACTGGCAGGCCACGGCCTGGCCGCACCCCAGCCGTAATGCGCCCAGCCGGGGTTCACATTGACGGAACCGATGTTGACCCGGTTCCAGTTGCGATTCACATTCACCCGGTTGCCATTGAACCGGTTGCCATCGACGCGGTTGCCATTGACCCGATTGCCGTTGAAGCGGTTACCGCCCTGTCCCCGGTCGCCACTCAGCGTTGGTCCACCCCCGGCTCCAAGGTTGGCGCGCTTGCTCCAGCCACCGCTCGGGGTGGTGTTGCCGCGCTGGAAACCTCCTCCTGCCTGGCCGAAACCACTGGGTGAACGGCCACCCCCGCCGCCGCCGCCTGCACGACCACCACCGCCTGCACGACCGCCGCCGCCGCCTGCACGACCACCACCGCGGGCGATCAAGCCCTGACTGCGCAGCAGGGATTCCGAGGGGTCCAGCGACAGGGAGGGGTCCAGCGACAGGGAGGCGAACGCTGGAGCAACCGAGCCCAGACTGACCACCGCTGCGGTGAGCAGGCTCAGCGTCTGGGGTGAACGGTTCATGACTTCACCTCCTTGCAGCCATCGTCGTAGCAGCTGAGATTCACCCGAGCGCTGCTGTCGAAGCGCACCATCACCAGATCGCGGCCCGCCGTGGCATCCGGGCGCTCCTCACGGATGCTGTTCAGATAGTTGGGATTCACCACACAGAGATCGCGTCCGTTGAAGCAGATCGTGTTGGTGGAGAAGCGGGCAGCGGCCTCCTTCAACGGCTGCCAGCGTTTCGTGGCGCCGTTCCAACGCTCCATTCGCAGGGGGCGGTCGGTGATGCGCACGGTCATGGTGACCGTTCCGATCCGGTGTCTGTAGAGGGTCGCGTCTCCCTCATCCACGGCCTCCACCACACAGGGCGTGGGGGCGGCTCCCGCCACCGTGCAGCTGGTGGAGAGGGTATAGAGCTGGCGGGATTCAGCCGCCTGGACAGCCCAGGGGCCCAGCCCTGCTGCTGCCAGCAGCCAGGGCGACAGGCATCGCAGGACGGCCGTGATCGGCCTGGGGATCGGCATGGACATCAGGACCATGGACGCCAAGGGGGGCACGATCCAGCCTGATCATGGATCAATCCTCCGTCAGGGATCTGTTTACATTCAGGTTCGGGACGAGGGCCAGGGCCGCCACCAGCCCCAGGATCAGAATCATCATGGCCGGGATGAGGGCGGCGCCCATGCGCTCGTCGCTGGCGTACTGGAACACCCGCACCGAGAGGGTGTCGAAATCGAAGGGACGCAGGGCAAAGGTGAGAGGCAGTTCCTTCACGGTGTCGACAAACACCAGCAGACCGCCCACCAGCAGCGGGCCCCGCAGCAGGGGCACATGCACCCGACGCAGCACCTCGGTCCAGCTGCAACCCAGTCCGGTGGCGGCCTCGTCCACGCTCGGGCTCAGTCGCTCCAGCCCGGCATCGAGTCCACCCTTGGCCACGGCCAGAAACCGATCGGCATAGCCCCAGATCAGCAGCAGCAGCGGGCTGAGCTGCCAGGGGCCACCCAGAAGCATCAGGGCCAGGGCCAGCACGGTGCCCGGCATGGCGTAACCCATCCCCGCCAGGAAACTCAGCCGCTGCACCAGCGGCTGGGTGATCCAGCGCTTGGCGACCGCCAGCAGCAGGGCCACCACCAGGGTGAGACCGGCGGCGATCAGGCCGAGAGCGAGGGTGCGCCAGCCGAGCAGCAGCAGTTCTGAGGCCGGTTCGCTCTGAAGCTGATCCAGGCTCAGAAGCACCCACACCAGCGGCAGTCCCAGGCTCAGCAGCGGCGGCAGCAGGGAGAGAAGCTGGGCGGCAACCGCCCGCCCACCGCTTAGCCGCCAGGCCGGCTGGGCATCTCCGCCACCACTGATCAGCCAGCGTCGACTGCGACGGCGCAGCCAGCGCTCGGCCGCTACCAGCAGCACCACAATCGCAAGCGCCACAAGGGCCAGGGCCACGGCCCCCTGGGGATCGCCCTCGTTCTGCCAACGCTGCAGGATTCCGCTGGAGAGTGTCGGCACGCCAAGCAGCTCAACCGCCCCCAGTTCGTTCACCACTTCCATGCCGGTGAGTGCCACCCCGGCGCCGATCGCCGGCAGGGCCATGGGCAGGGCCACGCGCCGGAAGCTGCCCCAGGGCCCCACCCCAAGGCTGCGGCAGGCCTCCAGTTGCCGCCGGCCACTCACGGCGAAGCTCTCGGTGCTCAACAGGAACACATAGGGATAGGTGGTGAGCATGAGCACCGCGATCGCCCAGGGCAGGCCATGGATGCGCCAGCTGTGACGGCTCCCCAGATCGATCAGGGTGGCGGCGAGGAGGTAGGCCGGGGAGGCCAGGGGAAGCAACTGGGCGATGCGGAGCCAGCGGCTGCCGGGAAAGCGGCAGTTGGCGGTGAGCCAGCCATTGGCCGTACCCAGGCAGGCGCTGAGCGTGCAGACGGCCAGCAACAGCGCGGTGGTGTTGAGCAGCTGAGCCCGCCCGCTGACCCCGAGCGTGAGGGCACGGAGTGCCGGATCCATCCAGGCGAACAGGCCGAGGCCGAGCAGGGGCAGCAGGGCCAGCGCCGCCAGCACGAGCACCGCCAGCCCCAGCAGGAACCGGCCGGAGCCCCTGGGCGCCACGGTGGCCCTCACGGCCAGCCGTTGGCCTGCATCAGGGTCACGGCCTGACGGTTGCGGGCGCCCATCTGTTCGGCCGACACCCCGTCGGAGCGGAAGCTGCCGAAGCGCCTGAGGATCGGGTTGTTGCCGTAGCCCTTCAGGGGGTATTCATTGTTGGCTTCGGCGTAGCCAGAGCCACCGCTGGGAGAGGCGAGGAATTCGATCAGTTTGGTGGCGGCTTCGCGGTTGCGGGAGGAGCGGGTGACGCCCGCACCGCTGATGTTCACATGGGCCGGGTTGGGGAACACCACTTTGAGCCGGCTGGCCAGGGCCTTGTCAGCGGCGCCGCTGTCGCCGGCCAGCATCCGGGCCACGTAATAGGTGTTCACCAGGCCCACTCCACAATCCCCCTTGGCCACGGCCCGGGCCAGCGGCGTGTCGGAGGTGAACAGCGGTTGGCGCAGGTTGGCCACCATTCCCTTCACCCAGGCCCGGGTGGCGGCCTCGCCCCTCAGGATCAGCTGGTCGGCCACCAGCGACTGGTTGTAGACACTCTTGCTGTCACGCAGACAAAGTTTCCCTCTGAGGGCCGGACTGGCCAGATCGGCATAACGGCGGATCGTGGCCGGGTTCACGATCCTGGGATTCACCACCACCACCCGCACGCGACGGGTGAGACCGAACCAGCGACCCTTCGAGTCGCGCAGGTTGAGGGGCACATCCCGCAACAGGGTGGCCGATCGCGCCGGCTGAAACAGGCCGAGGTCGGCCGCCTTATCCAACCGGGCCGCATCCACCAGCACCAGCACATCCGCCGGGGAGTTGCTGCCCTCGTTGCGCAGTCGCTCAATCAGGGCGTCGTCCTTCCCCTCGAGCAGCTTCACGCGGATGCCGGT
>JAYKGZ010000124.1:0-18481 GCA_035284925.1 Cyanobacteriota bacterium
GCAGGCCGAGGCCCTGGCGCTCGCCTGCCACCTGAACCATCCGGTCTACGACTGTCTCTATCTGGCCCTGGCCCGGCGGGAAGCGGCCAGCCTGATCAGCAGCGATCGGCGCCTGAACGCCCTGGCCGAAAGGGTGTTGCCCTGAGCCCGGGCGACACTCACGCCGCCCACACCTGCCCCAGCAGCAGCTGCTGTGTTTCCTCCTGCCGCAGCTCCACACCAAAACGTGAGGCCCCATGCTGGGCCAGCCATTCCCCCAGTTGCCGCAGCTTCAGCAGACTCGTGTTGGGGTCATCGGGGAAGTAGCGCTCCGCCAGGGAGCCCAGCCGAAACAGCTGTTGGTCGTAGGGCTGCAGGTGGGCGCAGTTGGCACTCATCACCGCCCCAGCAACAGAGGCAACAGTCCTGTTTGCTACTCGGCAGAGCGGTTCTGGAGATGGTTCTCCAGGCAGTTGCTACGGTGCGGAGGATCTAGGACCCTGATGGCCTACAGGCGTGTGCTCCTCAAGCTCAGCGGCGAAGCGCTGATGGGTGAGCAGGGCTACGGCATCGACCCGGCGATCGTGAGTTCGATCGCCGCTGACGTGGCCCGGGTGGTGCAGAGCGGCACTGAACTGGCCATCGTGGTGGGGGGCGGCAACATCTTCCGGGGCCTCAAGGGCAGTGCCGCCGGCATGGACCGGGCAACCGCCGACTACGTGGGGATGCTGGCCACGGTGATGAATGCCATCACGCTTCAGGACTGCCTTGAGCGGGCCGAAGTACCCACCCGCGTTCAAAGCGCCATCTCCATGCAGGAAGTGGCCGAGCCCTACATCCGGCGCAAGGCGATCCGCCACATGGAGAAGGGACGGGTGGTGATCTTCGCCGCAGGCACCGGCAACCCCTTCTTCACAACCGACACCACGGCCGCCCTGCGGGCGGCTGAGATCAACGCCGACGTGGTGTTCAAGGCCACCAAGGTCGACGGGGTGTACGACAAGGATCCGGCCCGGCATCCCGATGCCAGGCGCTACGAGAGTCTCTCCTTTCTGGAGGTGCTGAGCGGCGAGCTGGAAGTGATGGACACTGCCGCCATTGCTCTTTGCAAGGACAACGCCATCCCCATCGTGGTGTTTGATCTCTTCGGTGCCGGCAACATCGCCCGCGCCGTGTCGGGTGAGCCGATCGGCACCCGCATCCATCCCTGAACCCCCAACCCCTTCCCGCCATGGATCTGGAAGCCAGCATGCGCAAGTCCGTGGAGGCCACCCAGCGAACCTTCAATACCATCCGCACGGGTCGGGCGAATCCCTCCCTACTGGACAAGATCAGCGTTGAGTACTACGGGGCTGACACCCCCCTGAAATCACTCGCCACGATTTCCACCCCGGATGCCACCACCATCCAGATCCAGCCATTCGACCGGGGCTCGCTGGCCACGATCGAGAAGGCGATCGCCATGAGCGATCTGGGCCTTACCTGCAACAACGATGGTCAGGTGATCCGGATCAACATCCCGCCCCTCACAGAAGACCGGCGCAAGGAGCTCTGCAAGGTGGCGGCCAAGTATGCCGAAGAGGGCAAAGTCGCCCTCCGCAACATTCGCCGGGATGGGATCGACCGGATCAAGAAGCAGGAGAAGGAGGGCGAGCTCTCGCTCGACCAGAGCCGCGATGAGCAGGACAAGGTTCAGAAACTGACCGATCGCTTCATCGCGGAGATCGAGAAACACCTCGACGAAAAGGAAGCCGACATCCTCAAGGTGTGATTTGGTCGCCATGAGCCAGCCATGGGATGTTGCGGTGGTGGGCGCCGGTGCTGCCGGTGCTGCCGCTGCCTTCCATCTGGCCCATGCCGGTCGAAGCGTGCTGCTGCTGGACCAATCCCGTTTCCCGCGCCGCAAGCCCTGCGGCGGTGGGATGGCGGCCTCGGTTCAGAGGCTGTTTCCGTTCGATCTAGGGCCCGCCATCGATCAGCGGATCGAGCGTGTGCGTTTCACCTGGTGCCTGGAGGATCCCGTCATTGCGGAACTGCCTGGTGATGCTCCGTTCCTCATCGTCCAGCGTTCGCGGCTCGATGCCTATCTGGCCGAGCAGGCGGTGGCCGCCGGCGCCTGCTTCCGGCAGGAGCAGGTGGTGAGTGGCCTGGATCGACACGCTGATGGCCTCTGGCAGCTGAGCGAGGGCAGCCGGGCGCGGGCCGTGGTGCTGGCCGATGGGTCTGGGTCGATGCTGGCAGGCGCCTGCGGCGTTGGTGCTCCCCGCCCACGCTTCGCCGAGACAGTTTCGGTGGAGGTGGATGGTGATCCACGGGAACCGTCCACAGCCCACTTCGAATTCGGCCTGGTCCGCCATGGCTTCTGCTGGGCCTTCCCCAGACAGGCGGGCTTCAGCATCGGAGTGGGCACCTTCGTCGGCCGGGAGCCGGCGGATGCGGAAGCGGTTCTGCGCCAGTTGCTGCCAAGCCTGGGGCTGCCCGCCGATGCTGGAGAGCGCCGGGCCGGGCGCCTGCGGGTGTGGGACTCCCACCATCCCCTGCATCGCCCCGATGGCCTGCTGGTGGTAGGTGATGCGGCTTCGCTCTGCGATCCCTTCCTGGCGGAGGGCCTGAGACCGGCCCTGCTCAGTGGCTGCCGGGCCGCGGCGGCCATCGACCACTGGCTGGGGGGGGATGCCGACGCCCTGGCTGCCTACACCAACGGGATGCGGGCCGAGTGGGGCAACTCCATGGCGTGGGGGAAACGGATCGCCCAGGTGTTTTACCGCGTGCCCAAGGTGGGGTATCAACTGGGGGTGAAACGGCCCACGGCCCCTCAGCGGGTTGCGCAGATCCTCTCGGGGGAGATGGGATATGGCGATATTGCCCAGAGAGTGATCCGCCGTCTGCTGTTCCAGGGCTCCTGAATCAGGTCGCTGATCCCCAAGCTCAGATCCGCGTGCAGTCCTTGAGAGCCCGCAGACGCTGATCGATCGAACCAAGCAGCTCAATGGCAAACATCGGCGCTTCCTGAACCGCGAACAGAAACTTCTCGCGGTTCATTACAAGCAGCTTGCAATCGCTCACGGCCCTGGCATTGCCATATCGGCGATGTTCCGTTGTGACCAGGGCGCCTGCCCCGAACACATCCCCAGCCTGAATATCTTCATGGCCCTGATCCCCGTTCCAGCTCAACTGAACCGTGCCCTCCAGCACGCCATACATGCAGTCGCCGGTTTCGCCGGCCCGGAAGATCAGCTCATCGGCAGGGACGTCAATGACTTCACCCTTGCTGGCGAGGGCGCGCATGGTGTCAAGAGCATTCATCGGATCAAGAGTGATCCGAGCCCCCCGCAGACATCGGCGGGTGCGAGGCGACCGTCATGGTCGGTGTCCAGAGCATCGAACACGGCATCGCTCCCCAGCCATTCCTCCCGGGTGATGCAGCCATCACCATCGAGATCGTTGAGCAGGAAAATCTCATGGACAGCATGGCCAAAGGCGGCTCCACCCTCCAGCTCCGCCAGACGATGGGCCAACTGGGCTTCCAGGGTCTCAATGGCCTTGGAGAAGCCACGAATACCCTCATCAAGCTTCTCGCTCGCCATGGTGTCCTGGGCGAGCATCGACCGGAACAGCTGTTCATCCATGGAGATCTGGGCCTCGGTTGGGCCCGGATCGAAGGGTTTGAGCTTCCGCTCCAGCAATCCCTCGCTGCCCCGCAGCTGTTCCAGCAGGCCCGGGGAGATGGTGAGCAGGTCGCAGCCGGCCAGCTCAACAATTTCATCCATATTTCGGAAGCTGGCTCCCATCACCTCCGTTTTGTAGCCGTAGGTCTTGAAATAGTTGAAAATCGCCGTCACCGAGAGCACCCCAGGGTCTTCAGGCCCTGGGTAGCTGTCACGACCCGTGCTCTTCTTATACCAATCAAGAATGCGCCCAACGAATGGGGAAATCAGGGTCACACCCGCCTCGGCTGCCGCCACCGCCTGGCAGAAGCCGAACAACAGGGTGAGGTTGCAATGGATTCCCTCCCGCTCCAGCACTTCGGCAGCGCGAATGCCCTCCCAGGTGGACGCGATCTTGATCAGCACGCGCTCACGGCCCACCCCCGCTGATTCATAAAGGCCGATCAGCTTGCGTGCCTTCCGGATCGTCGCCTCGCTGTCATAACTCAGGCGGGCATCCACTTCGGTGGAGACGCGCCCAGGAACGATCCTGAGAATCTCCTTGCCGAAGGTGACGCAGATTTCATCGAGCGCTTCACTCACCACGGTGTCGGCACCGGCACCTGGACCGGTGGCCTCGCGGGATTCGCGCAGCGAACGATCGATCAGGGCCTGGTAGGTGGGGATCTGGGCCGCCGCCAGGATCAGCGATGGATTGGTGGTGGCATCGCGAGGGGTGAATTGCCTGATGGCATCAATGTCACCGGTATCGGCGACCACCACCGTCATCGCGGCGAGTTGATCGAGCAGGTTGGCCATCAGGCAGGAGCCCCCGGGGCAGCCCGGAGTTGCTGGTTGAACAACTTCAAGCTAGCCCTGTGGCACGGGATGGGGGCGGCCCTTGGTGTCTGAGGATGCAGATCGGAGTGTTGACGGAGGGATCTTCTCCAGCACGAGCAGAGCCTCGAGGATCTGACGTGCCACCGGCACAGCCACCGTGGATCCGTAGGCATTGCCCCCCTGGGGTTCATCCACAACCACCAGCACCACATAGCGGGGATCCTCAATCGGCACGTGGGCGACGAAGCTGGTGATGCGCGCACCGATGAGATACCCGCCGCGTTCAGCCGCCTTCTGGGCCGTGCCCGTCTTACCGCCGATCCGGTAGCCGGGGATCTGGGCCCCTTTGCCGCTTCCGCTCTGCACCACGCTCTCCATCCAGCGCATCACCGTCTGGGTGACACCGGGTTCAAGCAGCTGGATGCCCGGTGCCCTGGAGGATCCGCCGAGGGCGTCCCCGGAGCGCAGACCACGGGTGATGTGGGGGCTCACCAGGCGCCCGCCATTGGCAAGCATGGCGTGCAGCTGGAGCAGCTTCAACGGGGTGAGATTGAATCCCTGCCCGAAGGAGGCCACCGCCGGTTCGATCGGCTGGCTGGTGAAGTCGGCCTTGGATTTCAGCTGACCTGAGATGGCTCCTGGCAGGTCGGTGTCGAGGGGGGCATCAATGCCCATCGACTCGAGCCAGCCCCAGAACCGGGCCGGCTTCACCCGATGCATCGCCTGCACCATCCCCACATTGCTGGACACCTGCAGAACGGTGGGGAAATCAATCACCCCATTGGCTTTGCGGTCATGATTGTTGATCGGCCAACCGCCGATCTTGAGCTGACCGGTGTCATTCACCTTGCCGAGAGGATCAATGGCCTTTTCCTGCAGGGCCACGGCCAGATTGATGGGCTTGAAGGTGGAGCCGGGCTCGTAGAGGTCCTGAACGCTCCACTCCCTGAACAGCCCCGGCTTGTACTTCCAGAAGTGGTTGGGGTCGTAGGTGGGCGTGGACACAAGAGCCAGCATCTCGCCGCTCCTCACATCCATCACGAGGGCCGCACCCCGTTTCGCCTTCCACTGCCTCACCTGTTTCACCAGGGCCTGCTGGGCAACCTGCTGAAGGCGGGAATCGAGGGTGAGCTGCAGGCGCAGATCATCGCCGTAGAGGGTGCCGGCCCCGATGCCTTCCGGCAGGGGGGTGCCGTCGGCTCCGCGGCGCATCCGCACCGTGGGCTCCTGGCGGCGCAGATCCTGGTCCCGGCTCTGTTCAAGGCCAGCCTGGGGAACACGCTCCAGATTCAGGAAGCCCACCACGTTGGCGAACAGACTTCCCTGGGGATACAGACGGTGCGGATAGGCCTCCAGATCCAGTCCACTGATCCCGAGCGCTCGAACCCGCGCCGCCGTGTCGGGATCCAGCTCGGCACTCAACTTCACCCCACTGGGCTGGTTACCCATCGTGGCCAGCAGCACAGACGCAGGCTGGAGCAACACCTTGGCCAGCGCCCGGGCGACCTCCGCGGGGGTCCGGCGCTTCTGGGGCTCGTCACCCGGAAAGCTGAAGTACCGGGGATGGGCCCAGAGGATGAAGCGTTCCTCATCAAGGGCCACCAGCCGGCCGTGGCGATCGACGATCGTGCGGCGCTTGCCGATTGGAACGGTGGCATGGGTCTGGGTGGCTCGTGCCTTGGCCTGGAGCCTGGCTCCATCCACCACCTGAAGCCAGGCCAGCCTGGTGGCCAGCCCGGTGAGACCTGCGGCCAGGATCAGAAACACCGCCAGCAGACGCCGCGGTGGCACCGGCTGAAGTGGCACCACCCGCGCAGTGGTGCGACGGGGGCGAACGGTGCTGACCTGGGACATCAAGGCAGTGTGACGTTCAGCAGTGGGACGTTCAGTAACCGGTTGGAATCTGGCGCAACGGCAGGGATGTGACCGAACTCGGAGGCTGCGGAGCGGCGCTCTGGCTGGGGGCAGGCAAGTAAACCAGTCGGGAGATGCTGGTGGGCTCCAGGCCACCAGGGCGGCGCACAGTGCTGATGTGGTGCTGCTCCAGAAGGGCTGCCGACTCCTGCATGCGATGCGAGAGCACCTGGGCCACCTCCAGGTCTTGATAGCTCTCACCCCAGCGATTCTGCCAATGAAGCGTGAGGGCGCTCAGGGCCAGCATGCACAGGCCAAGCCCTGCGAGGGTTCCATCAGCTGCGCGATGCAGGCTCGCCAGCCAGGGGGCTTGGCGCTCGATCCGACGCGGCGAGAGGGATCCCTGGATGAGCTCCAGGGGCTGATGGGCGGGCGCCGACCGGCTGCGATCACGGCGCGCCCTTCGACCGACTGGGGCCGACGATCGGCTCAGCGGCTGCACCATGCCGAAGGACAGCCTTGGGGATGGGGTAGCGACCAAGATCTCAACCGGCTTGAAACGGGATTTAACCATGCCCGTCAGCGGCCTTCAATGGGCCATGGGCAGTCGCAGACCCGGGACTGGCATCAGGCCAGCAGCAGCAGATTCACGAAGGTGAGCCCGTTCCAGAGGCTGTGCATCAGCACGCAGGGGGCGAGGCGACCGCTGCTGAGTCTCAGCCACCCCAGAGCGAGCCCAAGCACGAACAGCGGCGTAAGTTCGCCCAGACTCAGGTGGGCGAGACCAAAGGTGAGGGCACTGACCCCCACCCCCCATCCCGCTCCCCAGTGCTTCCCAACAACGGGCAGAAGCACCCCTCGAAACAGCATCTCCTCGAACAGTGGCGCCAGCACGACGGCTGTGGTCACCAGGGCGCCGAGCGCCAACGGATCTCCCGTGTTCAGGACCACTTCCAGAAGTGGATTGCTGCCGCTCTGGTTGGTCCAGAAGCGTTCCAAGACCCAGCCACTGAGAGCCACGGCCGGAAGAACCATCAGCACATGCTGAACGGCAATCCAGAAGGCGGGCCCCAGCGGCCTCCAACGCCACTGCAGCGATCGCTGATCCCGCGGCAGGGGCCGCAGCAGGTGCCGCAGGATCAACAGAGGAACCACCATCAGCCCGCTGTAGAGCAGAAGCACCTGAAGGGCTTCGGCCAGGGCCGACCGACTTTCCAGGGGCACCAGCAGGTGCTGCACCAGGGGGATCAGCAGCTGGGGCACAACCAGCTCGCCGAGCACCACGAATCCGCCGGCGATCAGAAGCGTGGCATCAACCAGGCTGAGAGCCGGACCAAGGAGCGGCGGCAGGGCGGGCGCGGAGCCGCGCCAACGCCGCCAGAGCTGCCTCAGGAGCAGGGCCGAGCCCAGCACAACCAACAGCAACGGACCCACGGTCACAGCCAGCCAGCGCCCCAGGGCGGATCGGTCCGTGGCGGGATCGACGCAGAGGCCCGGGGTGGCGGCGAGCTGCCGGCAGACCAGCTGGCGGGTCAGTGGCGATACGGGCCAGGGGGCGAGCAGCAGGTTGATCCGCGGCCGATCAGCTTCCGCCGCCGGGGGTTCCAGAAGGGCCTGGAGCAGGGCACGTTGCTCGGGCGGCACCTCTGCGACCAACCGTTGCAACCGGTCGACGCGAACCGTCTTCCCCTCCAGAAGGGCCAGCTCCAGGGCAAGGTCCGGCCGGGGCGGACCCGATTTGGCGGCGAGACCTTTGCGAAGTTCCCGTGCCAGGGCTTCCTGTGCCCCCTCAGCTCCCAGGGCGGAGCGCAGGGTTTGCGGCAGCAGAACCTCCGCCTGCACGGCCAGTTCCTGCTGCCGCAGCACGAGGGCGTCCTGAACGGAAGGGCGCTGAAGGCTCTGCTGCAGTCCACTGATCCAGAGCAGGGCGCAGATCCCCAGGCTGATCAGGGCCAGAAGTGCCTTCCAGCCGCCAGGGGAACCTCCACCGGATCCAGGGGCCGTGCCGCTCATGCCAAGGCCCCCCGCGGCCACGCCTCCGTTGGGATTCTCCTCTCCTGTGGCCCCGTCCCATGGCCCGTCCCATACGATGAGAGCCCTGAAGCGCCTGTCCAGTGAGTCTCCGGATTGTTCTGGTCCGTCATGGCCTGAGCAGTTTCAATCTTGAGCACCGGATCCAGGGCCGCGACGATCTTTCAAGTCTCACTCCAGAAGGCCAGAGCCAGGCCCGCATCACGGGAGAGGCCCTGCGGGACCTCAGCTTCGCTGCTGCCTACACCTCACCACTGCGCCGGGCGCGTGACACGGCCACCGAGCTGCTCCAGGCCCATGGCCATGGATCGACCGCCCACCCCAGCGAAGATCTGCTGGAGATTGATCTGGCCCCCTGGAGCGGACTGCTCCGCAGGGAGCTGAAGGAGCACTTTCCCCAGCAGGAACAGCTCTGGCGCGAAGCTCCTGAAACCCTCGTGCTTCAACGCCCCGGTGGAGAGCCCTACAACCCCCTGCTGGAACTCAGCGAGCAAGCCAAGCGCTTCTGCTCTCAGCTGCTGAGCGCCCATGCCGAGGGCCTCGCCGCCAGGGACCAGACCGTGCTGGTGGTGGCTCACAACGCCATCCTCCGCTGCCTGCTGATCAACCTGCTGGAACTCCCTCTCAGCGCGTTCCGCCGACTGCGGGTCGATAACAGCTCGATCTCGGTTCTCAACCTTGATCGCAAGACCTGCGGCGGCCTGGCTGTGCAGGTTGAATCGCTCAACAGCACAGCCCACCTCGGGACCCCGCTGCCGCCACGGGGGCGGGGGCCGAGGCTGGTGCTCGTCCGCCATGGGGAAACCGATTGGAACAGGCAGGGCCGATTCCAGGGCCAGATCGACATTCCGCTCAACGCGACTGGCCGTAACCAGGCCGAGGCCGCCGGGCGTTTCCTGGCAGCGGTGACCATTCACCGGGCCTATTCCAGTGCCATGGCCCGACCGCGTCAGACGGCCGAGGTGATCCTCGCCAGCCACCCCGGCGTTCCCCTCACCACCAGCGTGGGCCTGATCGAGATCGGCCATGGGCTCTGGGAGGGCCAGCTGGAACAGGAAATCTCCGAAACCTGGCCGGAGCTGCTGGCCGACTGGAAGCGGGCACCCGAAACCGTTCAGATGCCTGAGGGAGAAACCATCCACACGGTCTGGGAGCGATCGCTCAAGACCTGGACGACCATCGCCACCAGCCTCAACTCTGAGGAAACCGCTCTTGTGGTGGCTCATGATGCCGTGAACAAAACGATCGTCTGCGCCTTGCTCGGGCTCACCCCGTCCCGGATCTGGACGATCAAGCAGGGGAACGGAGGTGTCACCGTGATCGACTATCCCAATGGCGGTGGCGCAGCGCCGGTGGTTTCCGCGATCAACCTCACCACGCACCTCGGGGGCGTGCTTGATTACACCGCCGCAGGCGCCCTCTGAGAACCGGCAGACCCATGGTTGAGCCACTGGTCTGGCTCCAGGAGCTGGGGCTGCTTACAGGTCCTGGCCTTGCCCCCGCCAGTGGCGACGTGCTGATCGCCAGCGATGGCTCCTTGCTGGCGCTGGGTGAGGCGGCCGTCAGCCAGGCGCGGGCCGCGGCCCTGCAGCCCTGCCATTGCCCCGGAGCCTGGCTGGCACCGTGCCTGGTGGATCCCCACAGCGTGCTGGAGGATCCCCTCAGCGGTCGGGCCGAAACCCTCACCAGCCTCTCAGCCGCTGCCACCGCCGGGGGCTACGGCAACCTCGCCCTGCTGCCCTGGGGAAACCCCTGGCGCGATCGGCCAGAGCGCTTGCTGCTGCCGGCGGCTCCACCCTTGCGGGTGCTGCTCTGGGGCAGTTTCAGTCGCAACGGCGAGGATCGGGAACTGGCCCCCCACGCCGACCAGCTGGACGCCGGGGCCATCGGCCTCGCCGGCGGGGATCACTGCCCTCCCCTGGCCCTGCTGGAGCGGGGTCTGCGGTTGGAGGAGATGGGGGAGGCCCCCCTGCTGATCGCGCCCAGGGACCCGAGCATCGCCGGGGTGGGCTTCGTGCGGGAAGGAGCCGATGCCCTGCGGGCGGGATGGCCGCCGGATACACCGCTCAGCGAAACCGTTCCACTCCAGGCCCTGCTGACCCTGTCGATCGGCCATCGGCCCCCGGCCCTGCGGCTGATGAACCTGTCCACAGGCGAGGGGGTCTCGGTGCTGGCCGGCCTACCGGTGGAGCAACGGCCGATGGCCAGCGTCAGCTGGTGGCACCTGCTGGCCGATAGCGGTCGCCTTGACCCCATGGCCGAAGGCTGGCGGGTGGTGCCGTCCCTCGGCACACCAACCGATCGAGCCAGCCTGGTCGCTGCTCTGGCAGAGGGGGTGCTCCAGGCCGTGGCCGTGCATCACCTGGCCCTGGACGCGGAGGAGCGGCTGTTGCCCCTGGATCAGCGCCGGGCTGGGGTGGCCGGCCATGGGTCTGTGCTGCCGCTGCTCTGGCACGAACTGGTGGTGGAGCAAGACTGGCTGCCAACCCAGCTCTGGCAGGCCCTGTGCTGGGGGCCGGCCCGCTTCCTCGGGATCGCCCCGCCACGGCTGCAGGAGGGCAGTCGCCAATGGCTTCTGTTCGATCCCCGGGCAGCCCGGCGACCCTCAATCAGACCGCTGGCCGCCAACCAACCGACTGTGGAAACCTGGCTGCCGTCCGCCCAACGGGTGGGAGCGATCCTGGCCGGCGGGCTGATCCCCGCAGAGCAGTGGGCGCTGTGATGAACCTCGGCTCTGGCAAGGGCCGACTCAGAGCCGGCCGGCGGTGTTGAAGGGGAAGAATCTCCAGAAAGCCCTGCCGATGATTTCTTTCTGGGGCAGGAAGGGGCCTCCTGGCCAGAACCGTCCATCCCAGCTGTTGGCTCGGTTATCGCCGAGCACCAGCACATGGTTTGGGGGAACCAGGGCGCTCAGGGGTCTGCAGGGCCCCATCCCCTGGGCGTCGACGGGGCAGGGACTCCTCACATAGGGCTCGTTCAGCTTCCGGCCATTGATGAACACATCTCCGCGCGGGTTCACGATCACGCGCTCGCCGGGGAGAGCCACTACCCGTTTGATGTAGGCATCACAGGCCGGATTGGCCACGCCCGGCAGGCTGTTGATCAGCGGCAGGTTCACCAGGAGGCACTGGAGCGGTCCCACGGTCTCCCCGGCACTCAGCACCGGATCGAAGTGCTTGGGCGCATGGAAGACCACGATCTCGCCCCGACGGGGGGAGCGATGGCGGTAGGTGATTTTCTCCACCAGCAGCCGATCCTGGATCTGCAGACCGGGCAGCATCGATCCTGAGGGGATGTACCGGGCTTCGACCAGGTAGTGACGGATTCCAAGGGCCACCGCCAGGGTGATGGCCACACTCCGCCAGAAGGCCCAGGGACTCTCCCCCTTCTGCCGCCGAGGCTCGGGGCCATCCGGAACCTGCTGTTCAAGTCCTGGGTCGGTCTCTCTCCCCGCTTCGGCCACCAACCGGTCCCTGCACCTGAACCGGCAGATTAGACACCTTCGCCGTTTGCACCACCCGCACGATGGTCCGCCCCCGCTGGATCCGTCAGGCCGCTCAGGCAAGCGGTCCCTGGCAGCGGCATTGGGACCGATTCGTGGCGATCTGGGCCGGGATCAATCTCCTGGTGGTGGCCTTCGATCTTTCCTACGTGCCGCTGCGGACCTTCTGGCTGCAGCGAAACCTCTACCCGATTCCATCGGTCCCGCTGGCGGTTCCGCTCACCCTGCTGCCGGATCTCACGCCCTGGGTGGACCCGATCAAGGGGATCGAACCCCACCGGGAAACCCAGGCCTACCTCGATGCCTTCAGCCAGCTGGATCGCTCCATGGCCCCCCTGCCCAAGAGTGTGAGCCCAAACCCGCAGCAGCAAAAGCTGCTGGAACGTCAGGTGGCGCTCACCGCGGCGATGATTGATTCCAATCCGTTCCTGGCCTCCGGTGCCACGGGCACTCTGGAAAAGATCAAGAACCGGCTGCGCCAGAGGGCCGACACCAACTCCGCCAAGCAGGCCTCCGCTGAACTACTCGCCCCGGAGCGGATCCGCACCCATGGCTGGGCCAGCGAGCGGCGCTTCTGGGAGCAGCAGGTGTTACCGCTGGTCGCCACCAACTACTGGCGCTCGATTGACGAGAACGGCCGCCCCACAGACCATTTCTGGCGGCTGGATCTCCTGCTGTTTCAGAGCGTCTTCGCCCTCGACATCCTGCTGCGGGTGATTCGGCTGCGACGGCGCCTGCCAGGACTGAGCTGGCCTGACGCCCTGCTGCGCCGCTGGATTGACCTGCCCCTGCTGCTGCCCTTCTGGCGTTGGCTGCGGATCCTGCCGGTGCTGGAACGGCTGCAGGCGGCAGGGTTCGTGAACATCGAGCCCCTGCGGGCGGTGGTGAGCCGCGCCGTGGTGGCGCTGCTGGCGCTGGAGCTGTTCGAGGTGCTGGCGCTGCAGCTGCTCGACGGTGGCCAGTCGCTGATTCGCTCCAACCAGTGGCCGCAGCGCCTGCGGCGGCTGCGCAGCCATCAGAGCGTGGCAACCAGTCCCGATGAGCGTGAGGTGGTGGAGCTGGTGCGGATCTGGGCACCGCTGCTACTGGCTGAGGTAGCCCCGCGCCTCGCCCCCGACCTGCAGAACCTGCTGGGCTACGCCCTGCGGCAGAGCCTCGACCGTACCGTTGTTCCGCCACCGCTACGGCAGCTCGAACCGCTGCTCAGGGTGGAGGGTGGGCTGAGCCGTCAGCTGGCCAGCGGGATGGTGGAGAGCCTGCTGGAGTTGTCCCGGAACACCGGCGAACAGCTGGCCCGCCGCGATGACAGGCAGCTGGAGCTGCTGCAACGCTGTATCGATCGCTTCTGGGAGGAGCTGGCCGGTGCTCTGGAGCGGGGCCCTGCCCTGCAGCGATCCCAGGAGCTGCTGTTCACCCTGCTGGAAGACCTCAAGACCACCTACATCAGCCAGATCAGCCGCTCCGGCATCGAGGCTCTGATCCAGGAACTGGATCAGCTCACCACGGGCCCGGTTGCCACTGTCAGTCCAACAGCTCCATCCACTCCTGGGGCTGGAACCCCGTGACCACCCGGCCCGCATCCGTGATCAGGAAGGGCCGTTTCACCAGCTTGCCATCGGCCGCCAGGGCCGAGAGCGCCTGCTCGTCATCCATGGCCTGCACGGCAGCAGCACCAAGGGCCCGATAGCTCTGGCCACTGGTGTTGAACAGTCGCCTGCGACCGAGCTGAGCCATCCCCAGCTGCAGTTCCTCAAGGGTCGGCGGCTGGCTGATGATGTCGATCGGTTGGGGTTGGATACCCCGCTGCCTGAGCCAGGCGATGGCTTTGCGGCAGGTGGAACAACTGGCGTAGCTGTAGAGCTTCATGACCGAGCCTGGGAACCGCGAGGGGGGCCATGAAAAAAGCCCCTTGCGGGGCATGAAAAAGTTGGCGCGGGAGCTCGATGGAGGTTCACTTGCGTCCCACAAGGGCCTTGAGGGCGCCGACCAGGCTGTTGCTGCCCTTGCCCACGCCGTCATTGGGTCGGGTGCGGACCGTCACGTCACCGTTCACGCTGGTGCGGCAGCTCAGCCGGTAATTCGCCGGGCGATCAGCGAGGTACACCTCTTCCACGTCGGATCGGGGGGAGAGGTTGCGCAGACCTTCCACAACCTCAACCACGCAGGTTCCGCACTGGCCCAGGCCCCCGCAGTTGTTCACATTGTTCAGTCCCTTGTAGGGGTTGATCCCTGCATCAAGTGCCGCCTTGCGGAGATTGGCACCTTCGATGCAGCCGACCTGCTGTCCTTCCTGTTCAAAACGGATGGTGGGCACGGCCTGGCAGGGGGTTAACGAGCGTGGCCAACTTAATTCACGCCGGCCCTCGATGGTTCAAGCCGTGCCACCACGAAACGGAGTGTCAGCCGCTAATCAGGGGGGACAGCCTTCCTAGGCTCAGCCACAGCAACGCAGGGGTTCGGTGGGGACTTCCCAGGGCTACGACCTTGTCATTCAGCAGCTCATCCCTGGTTACGCCAGCCTCGCCAGGCTGGCCGTGGCGCTGCTGTCGGCATCACCCCTGGCCTCGAAACCCGGTTCTGCGGTGCTAGTGGCGGGCTGCGGAACCGGCGCTGAACTGGTCGAGGCCAGGGCCCAGCGCCCCGACTGGAAACTCACGGCCATTGATCCCTCCCTGGAGATGCTGCAGGCAGCCAAGGCCCGGGTCGGGGCCGACGGCATCGAATGGATTCAAACCAGCGTCGAAACCCTGGACCAGAACGCCTCCTATGCCGGGGCACTCTCGGTTCTGGTGCTGCAGTCACTCCCGGATGACGGAGGAAAACTGGCCTTCCTCACCGCTCTGGCCCGCAGCCTTCAGCCCGGTGGCCAACTGGTGCTGGTCGACCGCATGGCCCCTGAGCGCTCACCCCTCCAGGGCCAGGTTGAGGCTGCGCTGCTCGGCTTTCAGCGCGCCAGCGGTCTTGATGCCCGCGAGGAAGAGCTGGCCCCCCTCACCCAGGGGATGCATCCAATCGGGGAATCCCGTCTGACCTCCCTGGTGGAAGCAGCGGGTTTCAGTGATCCCGCCCGGGTGTTTCAGGCCCTCGGCTATGGGGGCTTCCTGTTGCAGAGACGGATCTGATGCAGCCCTCAAGCAGCTGGGGCACCTGGTCGGCATCCAGCCAGCCAAGGATTCGGGTGGGACGTCCCTCCATGTTCTTGTAAGTGCGAAAGAATTCAGCCACCTCTTCCAGCTGGTTGGGGGCGATCTGGCGGATCGAAGTGATGGCCCCATGCCGAAGTCCCGCTTCCGGCACGCAGAGCAGCTTGCCGTCGCGCGCCCCACTGTCCACCATGTCGAGAATCCCGATCGGCCGCGCCCTGATCAGACAGCCGGCGAAGG
Source organism: Cyanobacteriota bacterium (assembly GCA_035284925.1). GTDB lineage: Bacteria > Cyanobacteriota > Cyanobacteriia > PCC-6307 > Cyanobiaceae > UBA5018. Next base: position 15,237 of record JAYKGZ010000124.1, read on the forward strand.
TGGGCTCTTCCATAATCACCATGGCATCGAGAGGAGCACCGTCCTCAGCGAGGGTGTTGGGGATAAATCCGTAGTCGAAGGGGTAGCGGACGGATGAGTGCAGCACCCTGTCGAGGGCCATCACACCGGCCTCGGGGTTGTATTCGTACTTGTTCCGGCTGCCCGCGGGGATCTCCACCACCAGGTTCACGAGACCCGGGGCAGGGCTGGCTGGAAGAGCGCTGAGATCCACGGCGCGGCGAGCTCAGGCGGCAGGTCGGCCTTCGACGCCATCCAGCCGCAGGCGGATCGCCCTGAGCTCCTCAAGGATGGCCCCGAGCAGCTGCTGGGTAGCGGTGGAGGGGGCGTTCAGGACCTCAACCGTGACCTCCTTGATCCGCAGCACATCCCGCGCGAACCGGGCCACTTCGTTCGGATGGAAGAGCAGGGGGTCTTTCTGATCGCTGCGGTACTCAGGATTGAGCCGGCGGGGATTGAAAGGAGGGTTGAGATTGCGCGGGTCTGTGTTGGTGTAGCGGTACACCGAAGCCCTGGACCGGTTCAGGGATCTCTGAACCTCATCAATCCCGATCAGGGTTTCACCGCTGGGCTCGCCCACCTCGCCCAGCACCGACCCAGAAGAATGATCCACGACCGGGTCGGGAAACATGAGACACCACCTAGACAGATTGGAATCAATTTAGCAGAGCCGTTTTTCAGGGCGGCCTGGGCGGTGATAGCTTCCGGCCTGCTTCGGATCCATCAACATGCGCGTCTCACGACTGATGTTGGTGACGCTTCGGGATGACCCCACCGAAGCCGAGATCCCATCCCACAGGCTGCTGCTTCGGGGCGGCTACATCCGACGGGTGAGCAGCGGCATCTACGCCTACCTGCCCCTGCTGTGGCGGGTGCTGCAGAACGTGGCCGCGATTGTGCGGGAAGAGCTCAACGCCACGGGTGCCCTGGAAACACTCCTCCCCCAGCTGCAGCCGGCGGAACTCTGGCAGCAGAGCGGACGCTGGGCGGGGTACACAGCCGGCGAAGGCATCATGTTTCACCTTCAGGATCGGCACGGGCGGGAGCTCGGCCTTGGTCCGACCCACGAGGAAGTGATTACGACATTGGCAGCAGATCTGCTGAGAAGCTACAGACAACTGCCGGTTAATCTCTATCAGATTCAGACCAAGTTCCGCGACGAGATCAGACCGCGTTTCGGCTTAATGCGCGGCCGGGAATTCATCATGAAGGATGCCTATTCCTTTCATGCGGACGAGGACTGCCTGCGCCAGACCTATGGCCAGATGGATCAGGCCTACCGTCGGATCTTCGCCCGTTGCGGCCTGAAGGCGGTCACGGTGGAGGCTGACAGTGGAGCGATCGGTGGTTCTGCCAGCCAGGAGTTCATGGTGACGGCCGAAGCCGGTGAAGACCTGATTCTCACCAGCGGGGATGGTCGCTATGCAGCCAATCAGGAGCGGGCGGTATCGATGGCACCCGAAGCCCTGCCCCTGCCCTGCGGTGCCATGGCGGATGGCCGCGGCGAGCCGCTCGCCACACCCGGGCAGACATCGATCGAGGCGATCTGCTCGGCCCACGGCTTCGATCCCACCCAGACCGTGAAGGTTCTGCTCCTGCTCGCCCGGTTCGAGGACGGCGCGCAGCAGCCCCTGTTGATCGCCCTTCGCGGCGATCAACAGCTGAACGAGGTGAAGCTGAGCAATGCGGTGGTCGCCCGCTGTGCCGGGCAGCACGGCACCCTGCTCGAGATCGGCCCGTTGTCGCCTGAAGCCCTTGCTCCCAACGTTGTGGCCGCCCTGCCCTTCGGGTTCCTCGGCCCCCAGCTCAGCGATCAGGTGCTCCAGGGCTCATCCCGATGCCTGCCCAGCTTCCTCCGCTTCGCCGACACCACCGCGGCGGAGCTTCCGGCCTTCCTGTGCGGAGCCAACAGCCCGGACACCCACCTGGTCGGCGCCGCCTGGGGCGGGCTCTGTCCCTGTCCGGAAACCCTGGATCTGCGTGCAGCCCAGCCCGGCGATCGCTGCCTTCATGACCCCAGCCAGGCTCTCCGATCGGCCCGGGGCATTGAAGTGGGCCACATCTTCCAGCTCGGCCGTAAGTACTCAGCAGCCCTCGGAGCCACCTTCACCACCGAAGCGGGCGAGGAGCAGCCCCTGTGGATGGGCTGTTACGGCATCGGGGTTTCCCGCCTGGCGCAGGCGGCCGTGGAACAGCACCACGACGCCAACGGCATCTGCTGGCCGGTATCCATCGCTCCCTTTGAGCTGATCGTGGTTCCAGCGAATCTGGGGGATTCCGTCCAGGCCGATCTGGCTGAGAAGCTCTACCGGGAGTGTCTTGATGCGGGCATCGAGACACTGCTCGATGACCGCAGTGAGCGGGCCGGGGTGAAATTCAAGGATGCCGACCTGCTCGGGATCCCCTGGCGTGTCGTGGTGGGCCGAGGCGCCGCCGCCGGAGAGGTGGAGCTGGTGGAACGGGCAGGGGGAAGCACGCGAACCCTCCTGGCCGCGGACCTCACCGCCACCCTCAACCCGATCCTCAGCGAGGCTCGCCGTGGGCTGGCGCTGCCCTGATCTCGCGGACGGGACGAACCCAGGGAGAGCGAGTGCTCTCCTTAAGATCCCGGCAGTTCGTTTCCCAGCCATGGCCGCCTTGCTCGCGTTCTTCCAGCGGCGAATCGCCCGTGCTGCCATGGCGGCCTGTCTCTGCCTCACCCTCCTGATCAGCGGCTGTGGTACCGACAGCTACGGACTCACCGGCGACTATGTGAGCGACACGGTGGCGGTCGCTGATGCCCTGATCACCACCGTGACCATCTCAAGCGACGACCCCGACCGCAGCTCCGCTGAAAGCCAGGCCCGCGGACTCATCAACGACTACATGGCCCGCTATCGACCCCAGAGTGCGGTGAACGGCCTCGGGTCGTTCACCACCATGCAGACCGCACTCAACTCGATCGCCGGCCATTACGCCAACTATCCCAACCGGCCGATCCCTGATGCCCTGCGGGATCGTGTGTCGAAGGAACTCAAGAAGGCCTCCTCCGGCGCGATGCGAGGCGCCTGAACGGTTTCTCCTCTGGGAATCCATTCGAATTGTTCCGACTTCTTTTGACGAACGGTCGCCCGGTCTGAGAGGCTCACTCCTCCTGCTCAGAAGCGGCTGCGGGCTGCTCGTTCCTTGGCCAACGTCGTCGTCATCGGTGCGCAGTGGGGCGACGAGGGGAAAGGCAAGATCACCGA
>JAYKGZ010000125.1:0-9409 GCA_035284925.1 Cyanobacteriota bacterium
TAGGGCATGGGGGGTCAGTCGAGGGGGCCGTTCACCAGGCCGTTGAAGCCGAACACCCGCCGGGCGCCGGCAAACGGCACCAGATTCACCTGGCGGGTATCGCCCGGTTCGAAGCGGATCGCGGTGCCGGCCGGGATGTCGAGCCTCAGTCCCAGGGCGGCGTCGCGGTCGAACCGGAGCGCGCTGTTCGCCTCGTGGAAGTGGAAGTGGGAGCCCACCTGCACGGGGCGATCGCCGGTGTTGGCCACCGAGAGGGTGGTGACAGGCCGGCCGGCATTGAGCTCGATCTCGCCCGGGTCAACCAGCAGTTCACCGGGAACAGGTGGGGCCATGGTTGGGTGCTCAGCGGATCGGGTTGTGGAGGGTCACCAGCTTGGTGCCATCGGGGAACACCGCTTCGATCTGCACCTCCTGGATCAGATCGGGCACCCCCTCCATCACCTGCTCCCGGTTGAGCCAGGTGCAGCCCTCAGCCATCAGTTCGGCCACGCTGCGGCCGTCCCTGGCTCCCTCGAGCACCTGAAAACTCAGCCAGGCCATGGCTTCCGGGTGGTTGAGCCGGAGGCCCCGTTGCAGCCGACGCTCCGCCAGCAGGGCCGCAGTCACGATCAGGAGCTTGTCCTTCTCCTGAGGGGTCAGGTGCATGGCTGTCGGGAAGGGGCGCAGACCATCCACGCCACCGCTTCACTCTGACGGTCGCGGCGCGGGCTGGCAGGTTCAACATGAACCGTCACGCTGAACCGCTCCCCTTGCTCAGCGGATCCTCCTGAAACGGCCACACCCTCGGCAGCTGTGGCGCTGCCAGGTGTCGCTGCCCCCGGATTAGGGCCCAGAGGCGGCTGAACCAGAACCGGGCCGCCTGGCTGGAGCTACCGCGGTAGCGGGCCACCAGGCCCTGCTCCAGGGCGCCGCAGGCCATGGTGCCCTCCAGGTCGCTCCGGCAGGCCCGCGCCGCCGCCAGGAGTTGTTCCAGGTCGGCGGGGCGGAGCGGCTGCGGCGCCACCCACACCAACGATCCGAACACCGGCTGCCCGGCTAGACCGTGCTCTCCCTGCAGAGCTGAACCGCCCAGTTCCAGCCGGTCCACCAGCTCCCAGCGCCATCCCCGGGCGCTCTGGCGCCGGATCTCGAGGCTGGAGCGCCAGCGGCCCCGGCCCAGCCCTTCGCCGGCGGCGGTGCGCCCCAGACGCACCACCTCCGCCGTAAGAACGCTCGCTCCCTCCGCCAGGTCCACCCGCGTCTGCTGCTGATAGAGGGCATCGGCATAGAGCACCAGCTCCTGGGGCAGCCACTCCAGGTCGCTGCCGGGCTGCAGCCTGAACTGCAGCTGCTGCCGCGCCCAGCGGCCGGCGGGATAGCGACGGGAGCGCCCCACACTGCCGTACACCTTCTGGGCCGCCACGCTGGTGATCAGGGCGCGGCTGCCGGGTCCCAGCTCCGCCTCGATCTGCAGCTCATCTCCCCCCACCAGACCGCCGGCGGTATGGAGCAGGGGCAGTTCGCAGTGGCCGCTGGCCTGCTGAAAGGAACGCAGCAGCTTCAGGGGCGACCGGGCCTCCCCCTGATGGCGGGTGATCCCCTGGTGCTGCTCGAAGCGCAGGCTCACCAGGCCCCGCCAGGGGGCTGGGCCCGGAGTTGGGGCTGGGGCTGCCTGCATGGGGGAATGCTCCGCGGCCGCAGGCGCCGCCTTGGTGGCGATCATCACAAAAACCTGGCGCAGAGCTGGTCAGGCTTCATCCTTCAGGTTGGCGATCGGGCAGAGCCATGCAGCCGCGCGGTGTGGTGTCTCTGGTGCAGCGCCTGGAGGGCCCGATCGGCCCGGATCTCCCGCTGTTGCGACTGCCCCTGGCTGCTGATCAGCGCACCAGCCTTCGGGGCCATCGCCGCAGCGCCTGCGGCCGCGACCTGTTGCTGCAGTTGCCCCGCGGTGCGGCCCTGCAGCCCGGGGAGCGGCTGCTCAGCGCTGACGGCACCCTTCAGGTGGTGGTGGAGGCAGCGCCGGAGGCGGTGCTGGAGGCGCGCACCTCCGACCGGCTTGCCCTGCTCCAGGCCGCTTACCACCTCGGTAATCGCCACGTGGCGATGGAGATCCATGCCGATCGGCTGGTGCTGCTGCAGGACACCGTGCTGGAGGAGCTGCTGCGTCAGCGGGGGCTGCAGGTGGAGCGCCGCCTGGCCCCCTTCGAGCCGGAGACCGGCGCCTACGAAGGCCTGGCCGATCACCACCATGGCCACTGAGAGCAACCGGCTGCGGCTGTTTCAGCTGGTGAGCCCGGCCCTGCCGGTAGGCGCCTTCAGCTACTCGGAAGGGCTCGAGCTGCTGGTGCAACGTGGAGCCCTGGGGGATGGTCCGGCCGTGGAGGCCTGGTTGCTGGCCGAGCTGGAACGTGGCGCCGTGGCGGTGGAAACGGCAGCGCTCCGGCCCCTGCAGGCGGGCTTCGCGGCGGCGGACGGCGCGGCGGTGGCCGACCTGGACGGCTGGTTGCTGGCCCAGCGGGAGGCGGCGGAGCTGCGGGCCCAGCAGCGCCAGATGGGCCAGTCGCTCCTCCGCCTGCTGGCCGATCTGGGCCGGCCGTTACCCCATCCCCTGGGGGAGACGGCCGCGCTGGCCTGGCCGGCGGCCTTCGCCTGGGCCTCCCATTGCCTGGAGATCTCCTCCCCCGCCATCGAGGAGGCCTACCTCTACAGCTGGGTGGCCAATCAGCTCAGTGCGGCAGTGCGTCTCGTGCCGCTGGGTCCAACCCAGGCCCAGAAGTTGCAGCTGCAGCTGGCAGGGCCGATCGCCGAGCGGGCGGCGACCCTCGCTGATACGGATCCCCACAGCCTCTGGAGCGGCGGGGTGGGGGCCGGCCTGGCCCAGCTGCAGCACGCCGAGCTCTACTCCCGGCTGTTCCGCAGTTGAGGGCGGCTACCCACCCGGGCACAATGCGGCGATGCTTTCGATCTGGATCGGCTCCATCGACCAGGGCCTTGCGTTTGCAGGTCTGGCCCTGGGGGTGTACCTCACCCTGCGGGTGCTCAACTTCGCCGATATCACGGTGGATGGGTCGTTCGCCCTGGGGGGAGGCAGCGCCGCCCTGCTGCTCAGCCAGCAGGTGGCACCGCCCCTGGCCCTGCTGGTGGCGGTGATCCTTGGGGCGCTGGCCGGCACCGTCACCGGTCTGATCCACACCCGGATGGGGGTGAACGACCTGTTTGCCGGCATCCTCACCACCACGGGGCTCTACTCGATCACCCTGCGGCTGATGGGCCGCTCCAACATCCCGCTCACCGATCTGCAGCTGGCGCTGGATCGTCTGCCGGATCTGGGGCTGGGTTCCGATGGCCGCTGGCTGGTGGCGCTGCTGCTGGTGGGGGCTGGCCTGATCGGTGTTCTGGCCCTGTGGCTGGCCACCGATCTCGGCCTGGCCCTGCGGGCCATTGGCAACAACCCCGTGATGGCCCGCTCCAACGGGATCAGCACCCGTCGCGGTCTCACCCTGGGGATTGCCGTCGGCAACGGTCTGGTGGCCCTGGCCGGAGCCATGGTGGCGATGTATCAGGGCTTCGCCGACGTGACCATGGGCATCGGTTCCCTGATCCTGGGCCTGGGCTCGGTGATCATCGGCGAATCGGTGCTGAGGCCCCGCACGGTTCCCCAGGCCCTGGTGGCGGTGGTGCTCGGTTCGGTGCTGTTCCGGGCGATGATCGCCCTGGCCCTGCAGCTGGGCATGGAGCCTGTGGATCTCAAGCTGGCCACCGCCCTGTTGCTCCTGGCCGCCCTTGGCCTGGGCCGGATCCGGATTCCTGGTGTTTCGGATCCCGGAGGTGGCCGGTGAGCCTGGAGATTCACGATCTGGCCTGGGGCCATCCCGTTCCCGGTGGCGGCTGGCGTCAGCTGTTCCAAGGTTTCAGCCTCAGCTGTCCGGTGGGTCAGTACGTGGTGGTGATCGGCAGCAACGGCTCCGGCAAATCCACCCTGCTCAACCTGGTGGCCGGGACCCTGCGGGCCGCTGCCGGTTCGGTGCGACTGGAGGGCCAGGAGCTGCTGCGGCTTCCCGCGCATCGCCGGGCCCGGTCCATCGGCCGCGTCATGCAGAACCCCCTCGATGGCACCGCGCCTGGGCTCACCATCGCCGAAAACCTGCGCTTGGCCGAATGCCGGCGTTGCTCGCCGTTCGGGCGGCGTGGTCTGCTCGGCGGGCTTCACCCCAGTCGCAGCGATCGGCTCCGCTATGCCGCCTTGCTTGACGAGTTGGCGCTTCCCCTGGCGGACCGGCTTGACACCCCTGTCGGTCAACTCTCGGGCGGCCAGCGGCAGACGATCAGCCTGGTGATGGCCAGCCTGGGGGAACCGCGCCTGCTGCTGCTGGATGAGCACACGGCAGCCCTGGATCCCCGGGCTGAAGCCACGGTGATGCAGCTCACCGACCGCCTCGTGGCCCGCCTGGGCACCACCGCCCTGATGGTGACCCACAGCCTCGACCAGGCTCTGCACCACGGCGATCGCCTGTTGATGCTGCACGAGGGCCGTCTGATCGGCGACTGGAGTGCCGTTGAGCGCCAACAATTCACCCCGGCCTCGTTGCGGGAGCTCTACGGCAACGCCACAGTGAGTGCGGACTATTCATCCATCCCATGAGTCTGCGTCGCCGTGAGTTCCTGACCCTTTCTGCTGCGGGGTTGGGCAGCTCCCTGGCTCTGGCGGCCTGCGGCCGTTTCGGCGGGGGGCAATCGCGCAAGGGGCCGGTGATCGGCATGCTCCAGATGGTGGATGCTCCGCCCCCCAATCTCACCCGTAAGGGTTTTGAGGAAGCCCTGGCGGCGGCCGGCTATCGCAATGGCGAGACGGTGACCTACATCCAGAAGGACGCCGCCGGGGAACTCCCCAACACCACCCTGGTGATGAAGCAGTTCCAGTCGGAACCCGTGGACATGGTGCTGGCCGTGGGAACCCCACCACTGCAGGCGGCCATGAAGGTGATGCCCGACTCCGTGCCCGTGATCTTCTGCTACTGCTCCAATCCCTGGGGGGCCGGAGCCGGAACGCCCCCCGGTGGCGTGGGGCAGCACCGCCCGAATGTGGTGGGCACCATCGGCACCAATCCCGTGGCTCAGGAGCTCGACCTGGCCCGCCAGGTGAATCCAGGCCTCAAGAATGTGGGGCTGATCTTCAACCCCGGCGAACCCAATTCCGAATATGAGGCCAAGATCCTCGACAAGGCTGCCCAGGAGCGGGGGATCACGGTGGTGAAGCAGGCGGTGGCCAACTCCGGTGAGGTGCTGCAGGCCGCCCAGGCCCTGGCCAAGGAGAAGGTGGAGGCCTATGTGAAGATCGGCGATTACGCCACCATCCAGGCCTTCGCCTCGATCTGCAAGGTGGGGCTGGAGAACCGCATCCCGGTGTACTCCGTCGACCCACCCGACATCGACCTGCCGGGTTGCCTGGCCGTGATCGGCTGGAACTATCGCGATGACGGCATGGCCGCCGGGAAACTGGCGGTGAGGGTGCTCAAAGGTGAATCCCCCGCCAAGATGGCGTTCGAGCCGCTTACCAAAACCGACTTGCTGGTGAGTGAGGTCACGGCCAAAGCGATCGGGGTCACCCTGCCGGCTGACCTGGTGGCCAAGGCCAACAAGGTGGTGCGTTAAAGGCGCACGCAAGTCGTGTCCCTGAGCCGACGCTCCAGCCTGCGGCTGCTGGGGGGTACCGCCACTGCGGCCCTGGCCCCCTTGCTCGCCTGCCGCCGTCGCAGCCTCGCCGAACGGCCGGCCGACCGGCGACGGCTGGGGCTGTTGCAGTTTGTGGATGCGGCCCCAGCCAACGCCGCGCGCGACGGCTTCCTGGCGGCTCTGGCCCGCAACGGCTGGCGCCAGGGCGAACGGCTGGAGCTGACCATGGGCGAGGCCGAGGGGCGGGCCGCGCGCTGCCGTGAGCTGGCCCAACAGCTGGTGGCTGCCGATCCCGATCTGGTGGTGGCCATCGGCACGCCGCCGCTGGTGGCGCTGTTGGCATCTGCCCCACGTCATCTGCCGGTGGTGTTCTGTTATTGCTCCAACCCCTGGGGCGCAGGGGCGGGCTACAGCGCCACTCAGCATCTGGCCCATGTCACCGGCACGGTCACCACCACGCCGGTGGGAGAGCAACTGCAGTTGGCCCGGCAGCTGCTGCCCGGCCTCAGCCGGGTTGGGGTGATCTACAACCCTGCTGAGCCCAACTCCAGTTTTGAGGTGGAACTGTTGGCCCAGGCGGCAGACCAGCAGCGGCTGCAGCTGCTGCGCGAAGCCGTGAATGCCGTGGCTGACCTGCCGGAGGCCTTCGCTCGCCTGCAGGCTGGTGGCTTGCAGGCCCTGATCAAGGTGGGGGATTACGTGACGCTGGAGGGGTTCCAGCAGCTGGCCGCTCGAGCCCTGAAAGCCCGCCTGCCCTTGATCGGCGTCGACCCTGCCGATGCCGCCGTGGCGGGTTGTCTGGCGGTGGTGGGGTGGGATCCGCGTCGGGACGGCGAATGGGCCGGCGGGCTCGCCGCTCAGGTGTTGCGGGGGCGCTCGCCCGCTTTGATTCCGATCCAGCAACCGGGGCCAGCCGGTCTGTGGCTCAACGTCGGCACGGCCCGCCGTTTGGGCATGGTGCTCCCCGCTGAGCTGCGGGCGCGGGCCCAGCTGGTGGGGCGCTGAGGCCGGGGCTGGCTGTGCTGCTGGATTCAGCAGGCTCCAACAGCTGAATCAACCAGCTGCGGCTTAGGCCCTGCAACAGGCTGTTGCTGCTGCGGGCCAGGCTCTGGATCTCCACCAGGGTGCTCTGGAGTGTGGTGAGCGTCAGCTCCAGGTTGTCGGTGGCCCGGCTCAGACGCCCCTGTAGATCGCCCGAACCCTGCACCACCTCCCGCTCCACCTGGTTGGCCAGCCGTTCGCCGCTGTGCAGGGTTCGGTCCAGCTGATCGAGGGAGCGGGGCAGGCGGCGTTCCACCAGGGCTCCGGCTCGGGTCAGCATCTGCTGCAACGGCACCCGGCTGGAGGCCACCTCCTTGATCAGCGTGGTGATGTCCGGGCTTCTTTCGAAGATCAGCGTGTCCCCCTGGCTGATGGGCGGGCGATTCCCCAGATCGTGGAGGTCGGGACTGATGGCGATGTAGGCCGGGCTGAGCAGGCCGTCCTGGGCAAGGCTGGCGCGGCTGCGGCGGCCCACCATCGGCTCGCGGTTGGCGTCGATCTTCAGGGTCACCTGCACCTGGGCATCGTTGAGCAGCCGCAGGCGCTCCACATGCCCCACCGCAAAACCAGAGATTTTCACCGCCATCCCCTCCTGCAGTCCCGCAGCGCTGTAGGTGCGGAAGCTCAGCTGCAGGTTGCGGTTCCACCAGTTGTTTGATGTTCCCATCCCCAGCGCCAACAGGGTCAGCAGGCCAGCGGCCCCGCTCAGCAGGGTCCAGTGCTCCAGATCGATCCGGCGGGTGCGGGCCATGGTCAGCCTGCACCTCCGCTGACGCTGGGATCGAGCAGCAGCACCCAGGCGAGATCCAGCCCCAGAACCACGGAGATCGACAGGCTGATCGCCCGGGACAGGGCGGCGCTGGCCGTGAGGTGCATCCGCCCGGCTCGGGCTCCCTGCTGCAGAGTGATCCAAAGCACCAGTCCCGCGAACAGGGCGGTCTTGATCAGCGTCAGACCGAGGATTCCGGGTTGGAGGTTGCCCGCCAGGAACTGCAGATCCCTGAGCGTGTTGAGTTCGGGCCTGGTGAGGGTGGCGGCCACCATCGCCGCGGCGAGCAGATAGGGGTAGAGAGCAAGGGCGGTGGGGATCAGGTGGAGGGCCTGATGGCGCCAGCGCCGACGCAGCCAGCTCTGGGGCCGGTGGCCGAGGCGCGTTCCAAGGGTCACCAGCGCCGGCCCCTCCCGCAGCAGCAGGAGCAGGGTGATCACCAGCGGCGTTGCCAAGGCAGTGGTCTGCACCGCCAGCACCTGCACGCTCAGGTCGGCCACATTTTCAAGTGGTCCGGCCAGCAGCTGAATGAAGCCCATGCTCATCAAGGCCCCTGTCAGCAGGGTCATCCCCACCAGTCCGCGCTCGAGGCGTAACGCCTGCCCTGCCATCAGCCCCGGCTCAGTGCCGTCAGGATGGCGGCTCCAGGCTGATGCTGCACCTGATTGAACCAATGAGTAGTCGACTGCGTGTGGGAGTGGCCGGACCGGTGGGCTCCGGCAAGACGGCTCTGGTGGAGGCTCTCTGCCGCCGGCTGCGGGACCGGCTCCAGCTTGCGGTGGTGACCAACGACATCTACACCCAGGAGGATGCCCAGTTCCTCACCAGAGCCGGGGTGCTGGAGCCCGAGCGCATCCGCGGCGTGGAAACCGGCGGCTGCCCCCACACCGCCATCCGGGAAGACTGCTCGATCAACCGGGCGGCCGTGGAGGAGCTGGAGCGGAATTTTCCCGGGCTGGATCTGGTGCTGGTGGAGAGCGGCGGCGACAACCTGGCCGCGAGCTTCAGCCCCGAGCTGGTGGACCTCTGCATCTACGTGATCGATGTGGCCGCCGGCGACAAGATTCCCCGCAAGGGGGGGCCGGGCATCACCCGTTCGGATCTGCTTGTGATCAACAAGATCGATCTGGCGCCGATGGTGGGGGCCAGTCTGGAGGTGATGCAGGCCGACACCGAGCGGATGCGGCCCGGGCGGCCCTGGTGCTTCACCAACATCCGCAGCGGTGACGGACTGGAGGTCGTGGAGGCCTTCCTGCTTCAGCAGCTTCCCGCCTGAACAGGCAGCGATGTTGCGACCTGCAACATTCTGAGGAATGAATGTTAATGGACAAACGTGTTACAACCGCTACAGGATCCTGGGCCGCTGGTGCATACGTTGCCAAAACCGCTGTTCTGCGGCTGGACCAGCGTTTTTTCCAGGAGAACTTTTTATGCAATCCTCTTTCCTGAGCCAGGTTGGTAGGCGTAAGACAACCCTGCGCCTGGTTGGTGGAGCCACCCTTCTGGCCACGTCGCTCTCTCTAGTGGCCTGCGGTGGCGGTGAGAAAGCCTCTGGCAACTTTGATGGCGAAGTGAAGGTTGGCATCCTTCATTCCCGCTCCGGCACGATGGCCATCTCCGAGAACACGGTGGCCGAAGCCGAGCTGATGGCCATCGAGGAGATCAATGCCAAAGGTGGCATCACGATCGATGGAAAGAAGCTGAAGATCGTTCCGGTTGAAGAAGACGGAGCCTCCGACTGGCCCACCTTCGCTGAAAAGGCCAAGAAGCTGATTGATCAGGATCAGGTGGCCGTGGTGTTCGGCGGCTGGACCTCGGCAAGCCGCAAGGCCATGCTGCCGGTGTTCGAAGCCAAGGATCACTTCCTGTTCTATCCGATCCAGTACGAAGGTCAGGAATGCTCCAAGAACATCTTCTACAGCGGTGCCACACCCAACCAGCAGGCTG
>JAYKGZ010000126.1:0-10479 GCA_035284925.1 Cyanobacteriota bacterium
ACGGCGCCGGGATCAGCCGCTCGCTGCTGGACCAGGTGGTGAGGGCCCGGCGCCTGCCCGTGGATACGGCCCCCAGCGTGGAACTGGCGGATGTGGTGCTGAGCGTGCGCCATCAGCTTGGGCGGGATCCCCATGTGCGGCGCCATGCCCAGGAGCTGGGCATCCCGATCCTGGTGATCAAGAGCGCAGCGCTCCCGCAGATCCAGCGCGGTCTGGAACGCCTGCTCGACCGTCGCAGCGACTCCGGTGATGGGGACCCGGGGGACGGGCGCCACCTTGTCGCCGGCTCCGACGACCTCCATGCCGCGCTCGAGGAGTGTCGGCTTGCGGTGGAGCAGGTGGTGCTCCCCCAGGGCCGCCCCGTGGAGCTGCTGCCTCGCAGCGAACGGGTCCGCCAGCTGCAGGCGGAGCTGGCGGCGCGCTACCGACTGCGCTCCGCTGAATTCGGGCGAGGCGATGAGCTGCGGCTGCGGGTGTTCCCCGCCTGATCGATCGCGGCGGGCTTCCGAGTTGACGAAGGCCCCGGCACTGTGGGTAACTAGCGGAGCTCTGGTGCTGATGGCGCTGGAGCTTCGCCCCATTGGGCCGTCGCCAAGCGGTAAGGCAGCGGGTTTTGGTCCCGCCATTCCTAGGTTCGAATCCTAGCGGCCCAGTTCTGATCCACCTCCTGAGGCTTTCGGCTGATGGTTCCGGTTACCACCCCCGGCTGAATGGCAGCCCCCCTGCTCGTCTTCGACTTCGACGGTGTCATCGTCGATGGCATGGGCGAATACTGGTGGGCTGCACGCCAGTCAGTGCTTGAGCTGGCTCCGGGAGCCTGCCCGCCCGAACCCATCCCCGAGGGATTCGAGCTGCTGCGGCCCCTGATCCACAAGGGCTGGGAGATGGTGCTGATCGCTGCGGAACTCTCCCGCCCGGATCCCGGGGCTGCTCTGGCCGCCCTGCTCGACTCCTATGACGCCACCCTGCCTCGGGCCCTGGCCCGCTGGGGATGGAATCCGGAACTGCTCCAGACCACCCTGGAACGGATTCGCCGCGTCAGCATCGCCGCCGATCGCGCCGGCTGGCTGGCCATGCACCGCTTCTACCCTGGAGTGCCAAGGCGGCTGCAGGCCCTGGCCGCTGAGGGGGCGGACTGGCTGGTGCTCACCACCAAGGGAGGCGACTTCGCCCGCGAGCTGCTTTCATCCGGCGCCCTTGATCCCCTGGCGGTCTATGGCCACGAGCAGGGAAGCAAGCCTGAGGTGCTCCGTCGACTGGTCGACGATGGCCGGGAGCTCTGGTTCGTCGAAGACCGGCGTCCCACGCTCGAGCTGGTGAGCACGACCCCCGGTCTGGAGCGGGTGCGCTGCTTCCTGGCGAGCTGGGGCTACCTGGGACCCGGTGATCGCGACCATCTGCCGACGGGAATCCGGCTGCTGGAGCCGCAGCGGTTCGAAGCCCCCCTGGCGGACTGGATCTGACTCGGTAAGGTACGTCCGTACTACACGGAATTGAGGTGCTGCTCCCGCCTGGTGGCACTAGTTCTTCCAGGGCCCAGGATGAGGGGCTTGGAATCGAACCCGCCGCCCCTTCGGGTTGCGCTGGCCCGTTCCTGCCTGCTGCGGCCCGTTCCCTCGCGTTCATCGATCGCCATGCCTGCTGATTCCAAGACCGCATCCAACGGCGCCCCGACCCCTGTCACCGCCTCCAATGGCCCCACCTCCAGGGAGAGCGCCGAGCGCGACAAGGCCCTGGGCCTGGTGCTGAACCAGATCGAGCGCAACTTCGGCAAGGGTTCGATCATGCGACTCGGGGATGCCTCCCGCATGCGCGTGGAGACGATCAACACCGGAGCGCTCACGCTTGATCTGGCCCTGGGCGGGGGCTATCCGAAGGGTCGGGTGGTGGAGGTGTACGGCCCGGAGAGCTCGGGTAAGACCACCCTCACGCTCCACGCCATCGCGGAGGTGCAGAAGCGTGGAGGGGTGGCGGCCTTTGTGGACGCTGAGCATGCCCTCGATCCCGTCTATGCCGCTTCCGTGGGCGTGGATATCGAAAATCTGCTGGTGTCCCAGCCGGACACCGGCGAGATGGCTCTGGAGATCGTCGATCAGCTGGTGCGCTCCGCCGCGGTCGACATCGTTGTGGTCGACTCGGTGGCGGCGCTCACGCCCAGGGCGGAGATCGAGGGGGAGATGGGTGATCTGGCTGTGGGCAGCCAGGCCCGCCTGATGAGCCAGGCGATGCGCAAGATCACCGGCAACATCGGCAAGTCGGGCTGCACGGTGATCTTCCTGAACCAGCTGCGTCAGAAGATCGGCGTCACCTATGGGAACCCGGAAACCACCACCGGGGGCAATGCCCTCAAGTTCTATGCCTCGGTGCGGCTGGACATCCGCCGGATTCAGACCCTCAAGCGCGGCACCGAGGAATACGGAATCCGGGCCAAGGTGAAGGTGGCCAAAAACAAGGTGGCGCCGCCGTTCCGCATCGCCGAGTTCGACATCCTCTTCGGGCGTGGAATCAGCACCCTGGGCTGTCTGCTGGATCTGGCCGAGGAAACCGGCGTGGTGACCCGCAAGGGGGCCTGGTACAGCTACGACGGCGACAACATCGGCCAGGGGCGTGACAACACCATCACCTGGCTGGAACAGAACCCGGAACCCACCCAGGTGATCGAGCAACTCACCCGTCAGAAGCTCACCGAAGGAGCCGAGGTCACGGCCAATGCGATGAAGCCCCTGGCGGCGGCTGCGAAAGCGGC
This sequence comes from Cyanobacteriota bacterium, assembly GCA_035284925.1. GTDB lineage: Bacteria > Cyanobacteriota > Cyanobacteriia > PCC-6307 > Cyanobiaceae > UBA5018. The sequence goes on from JAYKGZ010000126.1 coordinate 2,747, forward strand.
GGCATCAGCCGCCGCCACGGAGGAGAGCTGAGGGCAGAACGGCCTCAGGCGCTGAAGGATCGGCCACCTGCTGCAGCACCTGAGCCACTCGCTGGAGTTCCTGGATGGCTTCGGCCCCCTCGAGCTTCACCAACTCGTGGCCATCACGGGATTCCACCCAGCTGATCCCGAAGTCGGACACCAGGAATCTCACCATGTGGTTGCTGCCGAGGTCGGCGACGAAGGAAGCGCCGTGGCCATCACGGCCATCCCCGCAGACGTAGCAGGTGGCGGCGAAGCCACGATCCTTGAGGCTGCGGGCCAGGGCCTGGAGACTCATCACCAGGTCCTGAACGACGCTCCGGTATTGCTCGGCGAGGCGGGGAAACATGGCCGGGACTGAACGCTGCTGAAGAGCCTAAAGGTTTTCTTCAGAATTGGTGATCCTGCGTTCAGGTCCTGACGCCGGCCCACCGGGGTCAGCTCAGCCGTCCGCCAGGTCCCACCAGCCGGCGGCCGGTCCGATGAACCTCACCGTGACCCAGAACAGCACCAGAGCTCCGATTCCCACCCAGGCTCCGCGGGTGGAGAGGTTCACAAACTGATCCGCCTGACGGCGGGTGAACGGCAACCAGGCGACCAGTCGCGGTGAATCGTCCGGCTTGGCCCGGGTCTTGCTGCTTTTCACGGTCCTGGCTGGCAGCCCCTGAATGGCCCGCCGCTTGGCTTCTCCCATCCGCCGTCCGCTGGATCGGATTCAGCCTAGGCAGCGGCGTCTGTCGTTTCACCGTCCCGCGGTAGCAATCGGTTCAGGGCCACCCAGGGCTCGAGGGCGTGGAGCACCTGCTGGCCCCAGCCCCGGCTGCGCAGGCGGCCATCCAGCACCGCAAGCCTCCCCCCACCATGGCGTCGCACCCCCGCCAGCCCACGCTGGAGCCGACCGATGCCATCGGGAAGCAGCCGTTCTCGGAACCAGTCGCGACCCTGGCGCCTCAGGCTCTCCACCCGGGCGGCGGTGAGCGGATCCTCCAGGCTGGCGATCGGCAGCAGCGCCACCACCAGCTGGCAGGGCAGCGGCAGTCGCTGCTGATGCAGCAGCCACCAATCCCAGCTTGCACACACCACCCCATTGCCTTCCGGTGCCGTGCTCTCATGCACCACCCGGCGGCCGAATTCGGCTGCAAGGCCGGCTGTGAGCGAATGCCGCAGCGCGTCGTCATCCAGCAGCACCACCGTGAGCTCCCCTGTGCCCAGCACCAGGCGGCGACTCTGCTCAAGCAGGTGGTCTCCGTAGTTCGGGCTGTTGGGGAGCGGTTGGCCCAGCGGGGCGAACAGGGGCAGCGGATCGGCCAGGGGTGGATCTCCTAGGCACACGTCCACGGCCGGTCGCAGGCCCAGGCCGCTCGCATCAGCTCCGGTTTCACCCACCAGCACCGCACCCCGGCCGCTCAGCAGGTTGTTCAGCTCCTCCAGCGGCTCCAGGGGCTGCCGGTGCAGCCGCCACTGCAGCAGCCCCGGTTCGAGCCGGGCCCAGCTGGCCCAGTTGCCGCGCGCCTCCAGCCAGCGGGGCCAGGGTTCGGGCAGCCCCGGCATCAGGGCCAGCAGCTGCCGCAGCGGCGCTTCCTCCTCAGGACTGATCGGCACCGGTCGCTGGCCGCCAGCAGGGTGACGGAGCACCCGCAGACTCAGGCGTTCATGCAACTCCAGCAGGCTCTGCCCGGCGGCGGGCTGGGCGCGGCAGAGGGCATCCCAGTGGGCCGGTTCGATTCTCACCTCCAGGGCCTCGCGCAGTTGTCCATCGAGCAGCTCCACCTCTGGAATCACCAGATGCCGCTGCCCGAGCTTTTCCGCCCGCCACAACTGGATCAGCTCCCGGTGGCTCAGCAGCCAGAGGGCAATCCCGGCCGGTGGCTCGGGGCCCTCAGCGCAGGGAAGGCAGAGCCCCGCACCCTGGAGCCGCGGCAGTTCCACCTGCAGCAGGCGCCGCCGCAGGCTGTCGCCGGCCACCAGCGCCAGCGGCACCTCGCCGAGGGCTAGGGGCACCAGCAACCCCAGCCACCAGCTGGGATCGCTGCCGGGCACCAGGCGAATCAGGGTGTGGTCGGAGCGGCGCAGGCTGCGGGCCACCAGCCGGCTGAGGCTGAGGTGATGGGGCCAGGCCGAACGCCCCTCGCTGCGCAGCAGCTGCTTGAGGTGCTGGTGGGCGCGGGCTTCGTGCATCGACCGCATCCAAGCACCGCTGGATCGTAGGAAGCTGAGCCAATGGCGCCGCCGGCACGATGACCTTCCCCATGGCCTCAGCCCCGCAGGGCCCGGTGGGTCTGGTGGGCCTCGGCCTGATCGGAGGCTCGATCGGCCTGGATCTGCGCGCGCGCGGGGTGGAGGTGCGCGCGCTGGTGCACCGCGAGGCCACGGCGATGCGCGCCACCGAGCGCGGCCTGGCCGACCGGGTGAGCACCGATCCGGCGCTGCTGGCCGGTTGCCGGCTGGTGGTGCTGGCCCTGCCCCTCGATCGCCTGCTCCTCCCCGACCCTGCCCTGCTGGCGGCCCTGCCGCCGGAGGCGGTGATCACGGACGTGGGATCGGTGAAGGCGCCGGTGCTGGAGCGCTGGCAGCTGTTGCATCGGCGTTTCGTGGCCAGCCACCCGATGGCCGGCACGGCTCGGGCGGGGGTGGAGGCCGGCATGGCGGATCTGTTTGTGGATCGGCCCTGGGTGGCCACCCCGGCTGCGGACACGGATCCGGACGCGCTCGAGCAGGTTCGGAGGCTGGCGTTGAGCCTCGGGGCGCGCTGGCTGTGTTGCGAAGCGGAAGCTCACGACCGGGCCGTGGCCCTGATCTCCCATCTGCCGGTGCTGGTGAGCGGTGCCCTGGTGCTGGCGGCTGACCGTGGCGCCGAGGCCGCCCGTTCGCTGGGGGCGCCGGAGCTGCCGCAACTCGTGCGGGCGCTGGCCTCGAGTGGCTTTGCCGACACCACCCGCGTGGGTGGCGGGAATCCCGAGCTGGGAACCCTGATGGCCCGCTGCAATGATCAGGCCCTGCTGGAGGCCCTCGGGCATTACCGCCGGGCCCTCGATGGTCTGGAGCAGGCCGTGCGCCACGGTGATTGGTCGGCCTTGCAGAGCGAGCTGCAGACGACGGAACGGTTGCGCGGGGAGTTTCTCGGAGGCCGGATTGTCGATCAGGCTCCGTCCTGAAGGATGAGCGCCCGGCCGCGGCTGGCCAGGAGCTGACGGCAGGCCGTCAGGGCCGACAGCGTCACCCCGGCCGTCCCCTCTCCGGGGTAAAGACTGTCGCCGCAGAGCCAGAGGCCCGGCAGGGGTGAGCGGCTGGCCAGGCCGAACGGCCCGAAGCGGCTGGGGTGCTGTCCCAGACCGCCCACATAGCCCATGGCCCGCCCGGTCCAGCGCTGAAAGCCCCGGGGCGTGGAGAGTTCGGCATGGAGCCAGTCGCCGGCCTCCAGGCCCAGCAGGGCGCCGAGTCCCCGCTGGATGCCGGCCATGGCCTCGGCTTTGGCCGCCTCGTAGGCCCTGGGCTCCAGACTGAACCAGGGCCTGGCAGGGGTGAACACACTGGCGATCACGGTTGCCTGCCCCGATGGCGCCCGTCCGTCGCCCTCCCGGCTCACAGACACGAACAACGAACCGGGATCGGCCCAGTCGCGCTGGAGATGGCCCGGCACATCGGCAGGCAGGCGATCGCGGCTCACGGCTCCATAGAGCACCAGGGCTCCGGAGGGTTCACCGAAGGAGTCGATCCGGCGGGCATAGGCGGCCGGCATGGCCTCGCCCAGCAGCTCCGGTAGCAGCTGCGGCGGCAGGGTGCACACCACATCGGCCGCCTCCAGCTGGCTCGCGCGTCCATCAGGCCCCATGCAGACAAGCCGCCAGCCCCCGGCCCGCTGAGGTTGCAGCTGAGTCACCCGGCAGCGCAGCTGCAGGGTCCCGCCCCAGCGGTTCAGGGCCCCCTCCAAGGTGCCCGATAGCCTCTGCATCGAGCCGTGGAGGTGCCAGAGTCCCAGCGGCTCCTGGGCCATGGCCAGCACCGTGGCCCCGTAGAGGGCCGCGGTACGCTCAGCCGGCTCCTGGGAGTAGAGCCGGAGCTGCAGATCCAGGAAGCGCCGCAACCGCTGATCGCGAGCGCAGCCGCAGAGCTGCAGCAGGTCGGCGACACTGCTGAGCGTGAGCAGGCCGCTGGCCAGATTGCCCGGATCCAGAGCTGACAGCAGGTTCTGGAGATCCCAGAGCGTGCGGGGCGGCAGCACCGGATCCCGGCCGGCGAAGCGCCAGTTGGCCTGGTGCAGCCAGTGGCACAGCGCCCAGAACCGTTCGCTGCCGGGGAACTGGTCTTCCCGTTCCCGCTTCCAGCGCTGCGGATCCCGCCAGAGCTGGATCGGGGGGCTGCCGTCATCCAGGTGCACCACACAGGCTGGATCGAGGCGGTCGGCGGCTGGGAGCGGCACCTGGAGATGGTGGAACACCCGCGCATGGCTGCCTCCGGGTTCCAGGCCCGCCACCTGGGTGGCGCCCACATCAAAGACGAACGGACCCCGCCGGAAGGTTCCCGCGCAGCCACCGCTCTGGTGATGGGCCTCCACCAGCAGCACATCGCAGCCCTCCTTCGCCAGCAGGGCCGCGGCTGTGAGGCCGGCAATGCCGGCACCGATCACTACCACGTCGTGGCGCTTCATCAGGGCATGCTGGCAGCTGTGCCGTCTGCACCACGCCGTGGCCATTCCCAGCGCTTCCCGGCTGAGTGACTGGCTCAGGGAGAGGCTGCCGCCGACGCAGGTCGCGGGATTGCCGGTGCAGCGGCTCACCCCGGTGAGCGGCGGCTGCATTCATGCCGCCTGGCGCCTCGAGCTGGCCTCCGGAGTGCAGCTGTTCGCCAAGCTGAACCAGGCCAGCGCCCTGGCGATGCTCCAGGCCGAAGCCGATGGCCTGAAGGCGCTGGCCGCGGTCGTCGCCTGCTCCCGGGACGCCATGCCCAGCCTGCCCGAACCCCTGGCGGTGGGGGAATTGGATGGCCAGGCCCTGCTGGTGCTCAGCTGGCTGGAGCTCTCGGGCGGCTCAGCCCCCGGGGGCTGGTGGAATCTGGGGGCGGCCCTGGCCCGTCTGCATCAGCAGTCGCGTTCTCAGAACGCAGGCCGCGGCTTTGGCTTTCCCAGCGACAACTTCATCGGGGCAACGCCTCAGCTCAATGGCTGGCGCGCCGATTGGAGCCTGTTCTTCTCCGAGCGGCGGCTGGAGCCCCAGCTGGCTCTGCTGGGTTACCGGGGTGAGGAACCGAAGGGCCACTCCGTGCTGCTGGAACGGGTGGTGGACCAGCTGGCCGACCACCACCCTGAACCGGTGCTCGTTCATGGCGACCTCTGGAGCGGCAACGCCGGGCTGTTGAGCGATGGGGGCGGAGCCCTGTTCGATCCGGCCGTGTACTGGGCTGATCGGGAGGTGGATCTGGCGATGGCCAGGCTGTTCGGTGGGTTTCCGCCGATCTTCTTCGACGGATACGACCAAACCTGGCCCCTGCCAGCGGGGTCGGCCCGCCGGGTGGATCTCTATAACCTCTACCACCTGTTGAACCACGCCAACCTGTTCGGGGGAGGGTGGGGTGGTAATTACGGCCGTCAGGCCGAAGTGGTGATCCGCAGGTTGCTCAGCCCAGGTATTCCTGGCGCAGCGACTGAATCCTGGTGACCAGGGCGTGGCGCTTTTCGCTGGTGGTGAGATTGTTCCAGCTCCACTGGCCCACCACGATCAGGCCGAGCAGTTCCAGCAGGCCCGGAACCACCGGCAGCAGATTGATGGTGTCCAGCACCCCCTTGATCAGGATCTGGGCCACGATCACGGCCACGATGATGCCGGTGGCCTTGCCGATCCGGCCCATCTGGTTCCAGTCCACCTGGTCGAGGGTCTGATTCAGCTTGCCGATCACCTCGCTGTAGCGCTCGGTGAAGCTCACCCCCGGTTCTGGGGTTTCGGCGGCCGGGGAGGTGGCTTCCGCCGCTGAAACTTCAGGAGCTGCGGGCTCGAAGGTTTCGTGCTCGAGGGTTTCGGTGCTGGTGTCGCCCATGGAGCGGGATCCCCGGATCTGGAATGGCCCATAAGGTATCGGGGTGTCTTTCGAATCGCCAGAGCGGATCGCCGCCCGTGCGGAACTGCTTACCGTGCTGGGGCAGTGGTGCCGCAGCGCGGCTCCGCAGGAAGCCTGTGCGCTGCTGATCGGCTGGCGGCAGGGGCGCTGCTGGCGGTTGGAGCGGCTCTGGCCCTGCTGCAACGTCTGGCCCGATCCGGCGGAGCGCTGTTCCCGGTTTGCGATCGACCCACGGGAGCAGCTGCTGGCTCAGAAATGGGCCCGAACCCTGGGGCTGGAGCTGCTGGGCACGGCCCACAGCCACCCCGTGAGTGCTCCGGTGCCATCCCCCCACGATCTGGCCTTCACCGCCGCCCCGGCTCTGATGCTGATCTGGGGCCCCCTGCAGCCTGGCGCCGAGCCGGAGCCTCGGGGCTGGTGGCTTGAGGATCCACCGGCGCCACCTCGGCCGCTGGAATGGACAATGGAGGTCTGATGGACGCTAGTCATGCTTCCTCCTGACACCTCCGGCATCCAGCTGAGCCCCGATGAGGTGGCGCGCTTCGCCCGGCATCTGATCCTGCCGGAGCTGGGCATGGAGGGGCAGAAGCGGCTCAAGGCCGCCGCGGTGCTGTGTGTGGGCACCGGTGGGCTGGGCTCCCCACTGCTGCTGTATCTGGCGGCCGCCGGTGTGGGCCGGATCGGGATCGTGGATTTCGACGTGGTGGACCACAGCAACCTGCAGCGCCAGGTGATCCACGGCACCAGCTGGGTGGGCAAGCCGAAGATCGAATCGGCGAAGCACCGCATTCAGGAGATCAACCCCCACTGCCAGGTGGATCTTTACGAGACGGCGCTCACGAGTGAGAACGCTCTGTCGATCATCGAGCCCTACGACATCGTCTGTGACGGCACCGATAACTTCCCCACCCGCTATCTGGTGAACGACGCCTGCGTGTTGCTGGGCAAGCCGAATGTATACGGCTCGATCTTCCGCTTCGAGGGGCAGGCCACGGTGTTCAACCTCACGGCGGAAAGCCCCAACTACCGCGACCTGTTCCCCGAACCGCCGCCGCCGGGCATGGTGCCCTCCTGCGCCGAGGGCGGCGTGGTGGGAGTGTTGCCGGGGATCATCGGGGTGATCCAGGCCACCGAGGCGGTGAAGATCATCACCGGCATCGGCACCACGCTCAGCGGCCGGCTGCTGCTGTTCGATGCCCTGAAGATGAGCTTCCGCGAGCTGAAGCTGCGGCCCAATCCCGAACGGCCGGTGATCGACAAACTGATCGATTATCAGGAGTTCTGCGGGGTGGGCGGCACGGCGCCGGGCCAGGAGGAAGCCGGTGCCGTGGAGAGCATCAGCGTGAACGAGCTCAAGGTGCTGCTCGATGGCGATACCTCAGGCCTGGTGCTGATCGACGTACGCAATCCGCCCGAAGCTGAGATTGCGGTGATCCCCGGCGCTGAACTGATTCCGCTGGATCAGATCGAGAGTGGCCGCGCTGTGGAGCGCGTGCGCGAGCTGGCCGCCGGCAAGCGGTTGTATGTGCACTGCAAACTGGGGGGCCGCAGTGCCAAGGCCCTGATCGCCCTCAAGCGCCACGGCATCGAGGGCATCAACGTGGCCGGCGGCATCGACGCCTGGAGCCAGGACGTGGACTCCAGCGTGCCGCGTTACTGAG
>JAYKGZ010000127.1:0-6482 GCA_035284925.1 Cyanobacteriota bacterium
AGTGGGATCGATCTGATCGGGCAGGCCCATCGCTACGGCAGGGTGCTGGCGGCATCCACCCCCCGCAAGCTGGCGCTGCTGGTGGGAATCAACGCCTATCCCAGCTCCTCCTTGTTCTCCCCCCTGATGGGGTGCATCACCGATGTGGAACTGCAGCGGGAGCTGCTGATCCACCGCTTCGGCTTCCAGACTGCGGACATCCTCACACTCACGGATGGGAAGGCCAGCCGCGAGGCCATCCTCCAGGCCTTTCAGGAGCATCTGATCCGACAGGCCCGGCCGGGGGATGTGGTGGTGTTCCACTTCTCGGGCCATGGCTCCAGGGTTTCCGATCCGGATCGCGACAACGCCGATGGTCTGAACAGCACCTTTGTTCCTGTGGATGGCGGCTTACCCGAGGGCTTCCCCCAGCGGGGTGGCACCGTTCAGGACATCACGGGCCACAGCCTGTTCCTGCTCAGCCGAGCCGTCCCCAGCGAAGGCTTCACGGCCGTGCTCGACAGCTGCCACTCCGGGGGCGGCACCCGCGGCAACATGCGGATCCGCGCCAGGCCCGGCAATGCTGAGCTGGTTGTCAGCCAGAGAGAGATCGAACTACAGCGTCAGCTGCTGGGCCAGCTGGGCATGACGCCGGCGCAATTCATCCAGGAGCGGCGCCGCGGCGTGGGCAACGGCGTGGTGGTGGCCGGCACCCGGCGTGACCAGCTGGCGGCCGACGCCTCCTTTAACGATGTGGACTGCGGTGTGTTCACCTATCTGCTCACCCAGTACCTCTGGCAGCAGACCAGCCCCGATTCGATCCGATCGGTGCTGGCCAACGTGGGGCGCAGCACCACCCGACTCTCCACCACCCAGCAGCAGCCGCTCTATGAGGCGAAGCCTGGATCAAGCCGCGACAGCCAGCCGCTCTACTCCAGCCCGCAGCTCGGACCACCGGCCGATGGTGTGGTTCGGCGGGTGAGCGGTGCTGAGGTGGAGGTGTGGCTGGGGGGGGTTCACCCAGACAGCCTGGCGGCCTTCGGCCAGGGAACCACCCTGCAGCTGTTGAACGACCGTGGTGCCTCCTCAGGCGTGATGGAGCTGAAGGCGCGGCGCGGCCTGGTGGGCCTTGCGACAGTGAGCGGGAGCCGGGGCAGCGCGCGGCCGGGGCAGCCGGTTCAGGAGGGGGCGCGCCAGATCCCCGACAATCTCACGCTGGTGGTGGGGCTGGATCCATCACTCGGCGCCGACCTGGCAGCCGCCCGTGAGGCCTTGAACCGTGAACCTCGGCTGAAGGCGGTGCCGCTCCAGCAGGGCTCGGTGCACGTGATCCTCACCCGGCAGAACGGGCTCGGCCTGCTCAGCCCCGGGGGCGATCGACTCCCGAATTCCTTCGGTGCCGCGGCTGAATCGCTGGAACAGGCGGTGACCCGACTGCGGCCGAAGCTGCGGGCTGCCCTGGCGGCCCAGGTTTTCAAGCTGACCCTCAACACCAATTCCTCGCTGCTGGATCTGGTGGTGAGCCTGCGGCCGGAGGGGCGCAAGTCCGCCCTCACAGCCGCCGTGTTCCCCACGCGCGGGGTGGGCAAAGGCAAGCCGCTCGGACCTGCGGCCGCTGCTCCAGCCGACGGTTCGCGGCTTCCCGTCGGCACGGCGGTGCAGTTCGAGATCAGCAACCGGGAGGTCAGGCCCCTTTACATCAGCCTGCTGGTGATCGATCCGGCCGGGGAGATGACCGTGGTGTTCCCCAACAACTGGACCGCTTCCAGCGAAGCCACCCGGGTGAATGCCGGCCAGACGATCCGCATCCCCGACCCGGGCTCGGACAGTTTTCAGTTGGTGACCCAGGAGCCGAAGGGCATGGTGGAAGTGCTGATCGTGGCCAGCCTGTCGCCAATCCGGGAGGCGCTCAGGGCCCTGCAGTCGCTGGCCAGCCATTCAGCCCAGACCCGTGGACCCGTGGCGGCCCCCGACCCCCTCGGCCTGATGGAGGATTTTCTGAGCGATCTCTCGACACCTGGTGGCAGCCGCACCCGTGGGCTGGCGGCCGTGGGCCGAACCGTGGATCCCTCCCGGATCGCCACCCTCTCGCTCAGCTTTGAGGTGATCTAGCGGGCCGTGGGTTCCGTGAGTGGGGGGAGCAGGGCGAGAATCAGGCCGCTGCTGAAGGCTGTTTCAGGGCAGCGGACCGGGCTGGTTCAGCGGATCCCGCAGAGCGCCCGGAAGATTTCAGGCTGCCCCTCTTCATAGCCGAATCTTGGCGTGACAGGAACGGGCTTGCCGTCGAGGGTGGCGCGGCCGCAGTCGGCGACCTGCCAGGGGCTCACATAGGGACTGGCGCCACTGGCATAGATGGCCTTGGTCTGGAAGCGCCAAAGGCCTGGGCCCAGCGCAGTCTTGCGATAGATGTAAACCTTGTAACTTTCACCCATCCGTGTTCCTTGATAGGCCAGCTGAGTCCTACCGGGCAGAGGAAGCAGCAGCAGAACGCTGCTGATGGCGAAGGCGGTGATGGATGGGGTTCTGATCATGGATCAATCGCCGGGGTTGAAAGCTAGCATCGATGAGCTACTACGACTTGTTGCCCCATGACGCTGCTGAACCCTTGAAGAATCACCTTCTGAATACATACGGGAAACCCAAAAGGTTGGGGGCTCTCTTTAGCTTCATCCTTGTTGGAGGGGCAACCCTGTGGGATGGCCCAACGGTTTCAGCAGGCGTTCTCCTGGATGGCCCCTGGTTTGTCGCGCAGACAGCACAGTCGCGCAGTGACCGAGTGGTGGGGCGCTGGCGATCTTCGAGCGGACCAGACATCACCCTGGCCTACAGCGGTAATCCCGCCACTCTCTGGATTCAGGTTTTCCTGAAGCCTGGCAAGATTCGGCCTCGAGAAGACTTCACGGCCAGCTGGATCGATCAAGGCCGATTCACCTACAAGGCCTCGGACGGTTCGATCATGATCGGAACGGTCGATGCTTCGGGGCGAATCATCCGGCTGAAGAGCAACAGCGGCTGGAGCGCAACGTGGACCCGTCTGCCCTGATCCAGGTTCCAGGTTGAGGCGGTGGCCGATGGAGTCGGCTTCCGCCTCTGAGAACAAGCTCTCCGGGCCGGTCCCTCCGACGCGACGATGGCGCGCGTCAATGCCATCCATGTCGCCCGGTCCGGTGAGGACAGGCCTCTGGTGATCCCCGCCGAACTGCACGAGTTCTTCGAGCACTGGCTCGCCAGCGGAGGCTGCGGCTGCTGCTCCATTACACCCAGCTGACCCAGGATCCCGGCGGCCAGGTGCGGCGCATCGCTGCCTACATCGGAGTGGACCCGGAGGGGCTGCAGCTCGATCGCATCCTGGAGCACGCGTCCTTCTCGTACATGCGTGACCACGCCGAACGGTTGGCCCCCTTTGCGGGCTCCCATCTGCAGGAGGCCAGGGCCTTCTTCGACCAGGGGCCAGCCCGTGATCATCGCGCCGAGCTCAGCCCGGAGCAGATTGCCCGCTTCGATCAGATGGCCAGGCAGAAGCTCACCGCCGCTTGCGCCCACTGGCTCGAGACCGGTGAGGCTTCAACGTAAGGCGCTTATTCAGCCCTGCCATGCCAGCCGCCAGCCGCAGGGCTGTGCCCATAAGCTCTGAGCTCTTCCCCTGAAGGGCTGTGCCTCAACCCCCTTTCCAGTACGAACCGTTGGAGCGTTTCGGCGAAGGACTCACCACAGGGCGGCCCTGGAACACCAAGGCCCTGGCTGCGGTGGAACGCCTCAACGGTCGCGTGGCGATGCTGGGTTTTGCGGCGGCCCTGATCGGTGAAGTCGTCACAGGTCACGGACCAGCCGGCCAGATTCTGGCCCTGCTGCGCTGGTATCTGAGCTCAGGACAGCTCAGCTGAGCTCCGCTGACAATCAAGACCTCACTTGCTCTCGGTGAACTCGGCGTCGATCACGTCGTCGCTGCTGGAGCTCGAACCTGAGCTCCCATTGCCACCGGGAGCTGCTCCAGCGGCGGCCTCAGCCCCGGCAGCCTGCTGGTACACCGCGGCACCAGCGGCATAAAGGGCCTGCTGCAGGGTTTCGAGCTCACTCTTGATCGTGGCGAAGTCTTCCTTCTCCAGCGCTTCCTTGAGCTTCTTGCTCGAATCCTCCACCTTGGCCTTGTCGGCGGCGCCGACCTTGTCGCCCAGTTCACCCAGTTGCTTCTCGGCCTGATAGATCAGGGTTTCAGCCTGATTCTTCAGGTCGATCCGCTCGCGCTTCTCCTTGTCGGCCGAGGCATTGGCCTCGGCATCCTTCACCATCTTCTCCACCTCGTTGTCACTGAGGGTGGAGGCGCCGGTGATCGAGATGCTCTGCTCCTTGCCGCTGCCCTTGTCCTTGGCGGTCACACTGAGAATGCCGTTGGCGTCGATGTCGAAGGTCACCTCGATCTGGGGCACGCCCCGGGGAGCGGGGGGAATGCCATCGAGGCGGAAGGTGCCCAGCGACTTGTTGTCGCTGGCCATCTCGCGCTCGCCCTGGAGCACGTGGATTTCCACGTTGGTCTGACCATCCACGGCGGTGGAGTAGGTCTCCGACTTCTTGGTGGGGATCGTGGTGTTGCGTTGAATCATCTTGGTCATCACACCGCCGAGGGTCTCCACGCCCAGCGACAACGGCGTGACATCCAGCAGCAGGATGTCCTTCACCTCACCGGCCAGGACACCGCCCTGGATGGCGGCGCCCACGGCCACCACCTCATCGGGGTTCACGGTCTGGTTGGGGTCTTTACCGGTGACCCGCTTCACCAGCTCGAGCACGGCCGGGATGCGGGTGGAGCCCCCCACCATCACCACCTCATCGAGTTCGGAGGAGGACAGCTTGGCGTCCTTGAGGGCCTGCTCCACGGGCACGCGGCAGCGGTCGATCAGCCTGGAGGCCAGCTCCTCGAACCTGGCCCGGGTGAGGGTGAGATCCAGGTGTTTGGGCCCTTCAGGGGTGGCCGCGATGAACGACAGGTTGATTTCGCTCTGGGTAGCGCTTGAGAGCTCGATCTTGGCCTTCTCGGCAGCTTCGGTGAGCCGCTTGAGCGCCTGCTTGTCTACCCGGAGGTCGATCCCTTCGTTGGCCTTGAAGCTGTCAGCAAGGTGATCGACGATCACCTTGTCGAAGTCATCGCCACCCAGATGGGTGTCTCCCGACGTTGAGAGCACTTCGAACACCCCGTCGCCCACCTCGAGCACGGACACGTCGAAGGTGCCGCCGCCAAGGTCGAACACCAGAATGCGCTCGTTGTTCTTCTTGTCGAGGCCGTAGGCTAGGGCCGCCGCTGTCGAGGATGACAGAACCTTGACATAGCTAATACCCGCGAGTTTGCTAGCGTCTTTGATGGCCTGGCGCTGACAATCATTGAAGTAGACGGGAACGGTGATCACCGCTTGGGTTACGCTCTCACCGAGGTACTTGCCGGCGTCCTCGGCCAGCTTGCGCAGCACCTGGGCGCTCACCTCCTGAGGGGCGAATTGCTTGCTCAGCACCGGGCACTCCACCCTCACTTTGGAGCCGAGCTGATCGATGCCGTAGCTTAGTTCCTTAGATTCCTCGTTCACCTCCTCTACCCGGAGGTCGATAAATCGCATCACCGAATAGAAAGTGTTTTCAGGGTTCATCACCGCCTGACGTTTGGCAGCCTGCCCCACCAACTGATCCTGGCTCTTGGTGTAAGCCACCACTGACGGAGTTGTCCTGAAGCCCTCGGCATTGGCAATCACAGTGGGCTTGCCGCCCTCCATAACGGCCACGCAGCTGTTGGTGGTGCCAAGGTCAATGCCGACAATCTTGCCCATAGGGCACAACCAGATTGTGTGTATTGTAGTGGCCCGCCGATGCGCAACAGTTTCAACGCAACTGGGTGGGACTGCTTTGGCCAATGCTTGTCGGTAGGCGGCAATACCGTGCCAGCAATCTACTCGTATTAAGAAACCCTAAAGGGATATAACGACGGCCTTTGCATTGATTAGTCACGCGAATCTCTCTTTTAGGCCTGTCTCTCCATCTCTTCGATTGCAAGGGCTCCAGCACTTTTATTGCTTTGACGAATTGCCGCCTACCAATACATCGTGTGGCGGCTACAACTACATATTGCCTGGCTCTGGCTAGCGTCTTTTGTTAAATCCGTGACAGCTCTAGGGGCTTAGGAGTAAGCCTTTGCCATTACATCTGATTCCATTTTCTATAGGCAAGTACTACTTTCAACCAGGGTACATCGGCGATCTAGGAACTGTCCATTCGCTCTCACACTCTAACAAGCAAATCATATCTGCCTCTGAACTGATGCGGCTGTGGCAATAATCTAGGAGACATAGCATCCATTGCTCCCACACAGCCTGGCGCCCTCCCGGAGGTTCGGCTAACGCTGCCCCTGAGTGGCAGGCAGGGAGCCTGAGGTGGCTCAGCAGAGAGAATAAGGAGGCCTGTCCACTCAAGGGGCTTGTTATACAGCCATCGCGGACTGGTCGGCGTTGATGAAGTCACTG
>JAYKGZ010000128.1:0-14891 GCA_035284925.1 Cyanobacteriota bacterium
TCGGGGCAGGGCGGCATAGAGGGCCTTGAACCGGGCCTGCTGGGCCTTGTGGTTCACGATCGGTTCCGGGTAGCCGCGCCGCTCCAGCGGAGCGATCTCGCCGCTGATCAGATCAGCGGTGCCCACATGGGCCAGTTCCGGCAACCAATGGCGGATGTAACCGGCCTCGGGATCAAACTTGCTGGCCTGACTGGCCGGGTTGAAGATCCGCAGCGGCTTGGGATCCATCCCGCTGCTGGCGCTCCACTGCCAGCCGCCGTTGTTGGCGGCCAGATCCCCATCCACCAGGTGCTCCATGAAGGCCGCCTCACCCAGGCGCCAGTCGCAGATCAGATCCTTCACCAGATAGGAAGCCACCACCATGCGGCAACGGTTGTGCATCCAGCCGCTGCTGGTCAGCTGGCGCATCGCCGCATCGATGATCGGCACGCCGGTGAGCCCCTCACGCCAGGCCGCGAGGCGAATCGGATCGTTCTCCCAGGGGAAGGCACGCCACTGGGCCCGGTAGGGCCCGTCGGCGAGCTCCGGGAAGTGGAAGAGAGCCTGCTGGTAGAACTCGCGCCAGGCCAGCTCCTGTTCCCACACCTGAATGGCCTGGAGCTGCTCGTGGCTGCGGGCCAGGCTGCGGGCCTGCTGGGCGGCCTGCCAGCACTGGCGGGGGCTCAGCGTGCCGAATTTCAGCGCCGCGCTCAGGGCCGAGGTGCCGGCAACCCCGGGGTAATTGCGATCGGGCTCGTAGCCCAGCAGGGGCCCTCCGTCGCAGAAGGCCTGCAACTGGGCCAGGGCCGCCGCCTCACCCGGACGGCAGGG
Source organism: Cyanobacteriota bacterium (assembly GCA_035284925.1). Taxonomy (GTDB): domain Bacteria; phylum Cyanobacteriota; class Cyanobacteriia; order PCC-6307; family Cyanobiaceae; genus UBA5018. Next base: position 811 of record JAYKGZ010000128.1, read on the forward strand.
GCAGTCCCGGGCACCCTCAAAGGTGTACGGGACCGCCGCGGCCGGATCATCCAGCAGCGGCAGCTGTCGCCACAGCTCCGGCCTGGGCAGGGCGGCTGGATCGAAATCCTCCAGTGCCTCAGGGGCCTCGGCCGCTTGCGGCGGCTGCAGCTCCAGCTGGCGCCGCCAGCTGCGCCAGAACGGCCCATAGACCCGGTAGGGGTCCCCCGCACCGGTCTTCAGGGCGTCGGGCGCCACCAGCAGCTGATCCCAACCCACCAGCACCCGCTGGCCCTGGGCCTGAAGGGCCGCCGCCACCCGGCGGTCGCGGTCGCGCCCATAGGGCTCCACATCCCGGTTCCAGGCCACCACCTCAGCACCAATCGCCGCGGCCAGCCGCGGCAGCTCCACAGCGGGATCACCCCGCAGCAGCAGCAGGCGGCTGCCGGCCGCGCGCCAGCGGGCGGCCAGCTCCCGCAGGCTCTCGCTGAGAAACCACAGCCGTGCCGGCGCCATCCCCGCGGCCTCGAGGATGCCGGGATCCAGCACGAACACCCCGCTCACCGCAGGGGTGGCGGCGGTGGCGGCAGCCAGTCCCAGGTTGTCGGCCAGGCGCAGGTCGCGCCGGTGCCAGAACAGCCAGCGCTCCGGGGCCATCAGATCCCCAGCAGTTGCTTGGCACGCAGCCAGGCGGTCACGCTCTTGCCATCGAGGTACTCCGCACCGCTGGCCAGAGCCGCGTCCAGCTCAGACGGCTCCATCAGCAGCACCTCCAGGTCTTCGTCATCGTCGCCGGCAGGACGGTCGCTGAGCTCCTGAAGCTCCCGCGCCAGAAACAGGTGGATCACCTCATCGGAATAGCCGGGGCAGGGAAGCATCGCCCCCAGCGGATCCCAGCGGTCGGCGCTGTACCCGGCCTCCTCCTGCAGTTCCCGCTGCATCGTGCTCAGGGGCGTTTCCCCCGGATCCAGGGTGCCGGCTGGGAATTCGAGCAGTCGGGTGGCCACGGCAAAGCGGTACTGGCGCAGGATCACCACCCGGCCGTCGTCGAGCACCGGCACCGCCAGGGAGGCGCCTGGGTGACGAATCACCCCGAAGGTGCCCTCCAGCCCCATCGGCAGTTCGATGCGGTTGAGTTCGAAGCGCAGTTTGCGTACATCGAGGGCGGCCACCGTCTCGAGATGGCGCGACAGCTCGGGATCGGGCAGGGGCGCCATGGAGGGAAAGACTGGGTTGTGCCAGCTTCGCGCAGCCGGGAGCTACTCGGGCCAGCCGGGCTGTCCGGCCAGCCGTTGCGGAGCAGGCCCGGGCTCCCTGGCAAGCAACAGCCCGAGCAGGGTTTCCGCAGTGGCAGCAGCGCCAGGGGGCCTGAGGCCGGCATCGATCGCCGCCAGGGGCGCCAGCACGAAGCTGCGCTCGAGCATCCGCGGGTGGGGCAGTTCCAGGGTGGTGCTGCAAGCGGTGAGATCTCCCCACCAGAGCAGGTCGAGATCAAGACTGCGGGGCCCCCAGCGCTGCAGGCGCCGGCGCGCGAAGCGCCGCTCCAGCTCCTGCAGATCGGCCAGCAGCTGGGTGGCTTGGTGGGATGAGGGCTGAAGCGCGGCAGCGGAGAGGGGCCGGAAGAGCACCACCGCGTTGAGGTAATCGGGTTGGTCGGCGGGGCCCCCGAGCGGGGCCGTTCGATAGAGCGGCGACCAGCGCGGCCAACCTCCCAGCTCCATGAGCCGCTGCTCCAACAAGGGACGCACGGCGAGGAGGGTGGCCAGGGGGGCACCTGCCGGACTGGGAAGGTTGGCCCCCAGCCCGATGGCCAACGAAACCGGCAGCAACTCAGCCCTTGTAGCGGATCTGAAGGCAGATTCGTTCGTTCACCGATGGGGCCAGGGCGCGGTGGAAACAGGAGGTGTCTTCAAAAAATCCTGAACCCGCCTTGCCTTTGATCACATGGGAGAGGCCGGGGTAATAGTTGTAAATCGTGGAGTCCGACTTTCTGGCCGAAGACAACAGGAAGCGAAAACTTTTCTTTTTATGCGAACCCGTGATCATTTCGTGGGCGCCACTGGTTTCATCGCAGTCGGTGAGGTAGAAGAAGCAGTAAAGGAAGTTATAGCCATGCACGTCATAGTGGAACGTCACGGTCTGGGCGCTTTGCTCACGGTAATCAACACTGGCCTCCGTCACTAGAGATGACTGGACACGGGTTTCAATCCCGGTGAGCTGGCCCAGGAAGCTTCTGGCAACGCCAATCAGGTAGGGGTCGTTGGCCACATCGCGGGCCAGCTGCTCGAGCTCGGGACTCTTGTAATCGAGAATAAGATATTTATTGCTGTGGTCGCTGTTGTTGTGGGCTCGCGCTTGCTCGAGGCCAACCTTGGCGCGGGTGAGGCCGGCATCAAAGGAATCAGCAGTGGCGATGAGCTCGTGAAACCGATTCAGCGTTGCAGCACTGAGCGAGAGCCCCTCAGAGGCAGCCTGCAGCCTGAGGTCTTCCAGTACCCGAGCCTGATCGGGCGTGGAATCCAGGTGGATCGACTGCGTGGCCGGCTGACCATGCTGCCGGCCGGGTGCGAGGGAGCGCAACCATTTCTTCCTCGCCAGTCGGACGGCATAGAACCGGCCGAAGATGTACTCGAAAGCCCTGGACGGCTTCATCGCCTTACCGGCCAATTGCTTCAGGCCGGTGGGGCTCAGGCTCGCGGGGCTCAGGGCCATCAGGGAATTGAAACGTGAGGTTCAATTTTAAGCCGGCTTTTTCGCTGTGATCAGCGGCCCATTTGGAGAGCTGGCCCTTCAAGGCGGCGTTTCCTGCCCCTGGGGCTCATGACCACCAGGGTGGAACCGAGCCGGAGGCGAACGCCAGCGGGCTCCAGATCTGGAGTTCTCCGCCAGCCTCCACACAACCGGTAGCGGTTCGCTCCTACGATCAGGGTCCAGGACCGGCTCCAGCATCCATGCGAACCCTGGTGAAAACGCTGGCCAGCACCCTGGTGCTCGAGGACCCGGCCGAGCGGCCTGAACCGGCCCCCGCCGTCTACACCACCGCCATCTGTTCCGGGGCCGACCTGCCGACAGCACTGAGCGGCATCGCGCTGCTCAGTCGGAATCTCGGCTACACCCTCCATCCTGAAACCCTTTACGCCGCTGACGGCTGCAGTGCCAGCTACCACGCAGACCACGCTGAGGTCCCGGTCGGCCTGGTGGTGGATTGCAATCCCCGACGCGGCACCGTGGCCCTGGCCGTGAGTGGGATGGATCCCGCCGAAACCCTGGAATGCTTCACCGCTCTCGAGCGAACGTTGTTCGGCGATTGCTGACAAACCCGCTGCAGATCTGTTCAGAAATCACGACGAAACCAGGCCGCCCCCAACCCTTCACCCACAGGCCCGAGCCCCACGCTCCCGAGAGTCTCAATTGAGACAGGCCTCCCTGTCGCCTGGATTGTTCGGTTCACCGAAGCGGATGGCCGGATCGGACGTGGCTAGAAGGCCCCCATGGGTTATGTCGCCCTGCATCTGCACCTCCATGGCCTGTTCCGGGGTCAACACCTGGAGCTTGGCCGTGATCCCGATACCGGAGGCCAGACCACCTACGTGCTTGAGCTGGCCAGGGCCCTGGCGGCCCGGCCGGAGATGGAGCAGGTGGAGGTGATCACCCGCCTGGTGCAGGACCGAAGGCTTGATTCCTCCTATGCGATGCCGATCGAGCCGGTGGCGCCGGGACTGAAGATCCGCCGCTTCAGCTTCGGACCCCGTCGCTACATCCGCAAGGAGCTGCTCTGGCCCCACCTCGACGCACTGGCCAACCGGCTCAGCGAACATCTCCAGCGTCAGCGACGCCTACCGGACTGGATTCATGCCCACTACGCCGACGCGGGTTATGTGGGCGCCCTGCTCCAGCGCCGGCTCGGCATCCCCCTGGTGTTCACCGGCCATTCCCTCGGCCGTGAGAAACGCCGCCTCCTGATGGCGGTGGGGATGGACCGGCGTCAGCTCGACGAGACCTACAGCATCGGCCGCCGGATCGACGCCGAAGAGCTGGCCCTGGCCCATAGCGATCTGGTGGTCACCAGCACGGAGCAGGAACGGGATGTTCAGTACTCCCGCTACACCTGTTTCCGTGCCGAATCCTCCTGGGTGATCCCGCCCGGTGTGGACAGCAGCCGGTTCTTCCCCCCCCGTCCGCTCGCCACCGCGGCTGCCCCGATCGAAACCCTGCTGGCCCCGTTTCTGCGTGATCCCACCAGGCCACCGGTGCTCGCGATCTGCAGGGCCGACCATCGCAAGAACATCCCGGCGCTGGTGGAGGCCTTCGGCCGTTCCAGACGGCTCAGGCAGCGGCACAATCTGGTGTTGGTGCTGGGCTGCCGAGACGACTGCCGCGAACTGGAGCGCTCCCAGCGCGAGGTGTTTCAGCAGCTGTTCGAACTGGTGGACCGCTTCGACCTCTACGGCCAGGTGGCCTATCCCAAGCGCCATGACCGCGCCCATGTGCCGGCTCTCTACCGCTGGGCCTCTGCCCTTGGTGGGGTGTTCGTGAATCCAGCCCTCACAGAGCCCTTCGGCCTCACCCTGCTGGAAGCCGCCGCCAGCGGTCTGCCGGTGATCGCCACCGACGATGGCGGACCCCGCGACATCCTGGAGCGATGCCGCCATGGCCAGTTGGTCGACGTCACCGACCTGTCGGCCCTGCAGGGGGCGATCGAGTCCGCCTTTGCAGATCGGCGCCGCTGGCAGACCTGGCAGAACGCCGGCCTGGATGCGGTGGGCCGGTTCTACAGCTGGGATGCCCACGTGGTCCAGTACCTCAATGCCGTGACCCACCAGCTGCAGGCAGCTCAGGGAATCGGCTCGATGCTCACCACTCCGGCATAACGGCTGTTGCTGTCCGGCATCCAGTAGCTGAGCTCGTTCTGCCAGAACACCCGGCCCGGCACCTGGCCAGTGGCCAGCTTGCTGCCAACCATCGCGGTGATCAGCTGACCCATCTCCACCGGCGAGAGATCGGTCTTCACGTCATCGCCGGCAATCTTCAGCAGTTCCGGCAGGCGCGGCAGGGTGCTGGGCTGGGCCAGCTTGCGGAACACCTCACGCAGCACAAGCTTCTGGCGATCCATGCGACCCAGATCGCCGAGTTCATCGTGGCGGAAACGCAGAAAACCCTCCAGCGCCTCTCCCTTCAGCAGCTGGCGTCCGGGGTAGAGGTCGATGTAGAGCCCCTGGCTGTTGTCCACATAGAACATCCGCTTGGGCACATCCACCTCAACGCCGCCGAGGGCGTCGGCGATCCGCTGAACGGCCCCCAGATTCACCTTCAGGTAATTCTGAACTCTCCCCTTCACCAGTTCACCCACCTCCTTCTTCACCGCATCCGCCCCACCGCTGGCATAGAGGGCATTGGCCTTGAGAACGCCGTAGGACTCGGTGTCCACGAAGGTGTCACGGGGCACCTGGGTGAGATGGGTGACGCCGTCCTTCACCTGCAGGGTGAACATCACATCGGTGTTGTCAGCCACCTTGTCGGTGCCGAGGACCAGCACCTGCCGCCCGCCTGTCCCGAAAGGATTCACCAGCCCCACCAGGGCGCCGGGGCCATGGAGCAGGGAGGCGAGGGTCTCCCTGGCCAGGTTGGGCAGGGGGCCGGCCAGTCCGACACCGGCCGCAACTCCCAGCAGGAAGGGAACCAGGGCCGGCGGGCGCCACATCGACGCTCCCTTAGGCACCTGACTTTGCGATGGCGCCTTGGGCTTTCCGGGTTTCTGCAGGCTCTGCCTCGGCTCTGACCGCTCAGCCTCCGGGCGGCGGCGGCCGGATCGCTCCGGACGACTGCGACGAGGCTTGCTGGGCTTGGCCTGGCTCATGGGGCTTCCTGTCGGGCGCACCATAAGGAAGGGATCCCGGATCCACCAGTGGCAACAGGTTGAATCCAGCCAGCCTCGAAACTGCTAGAGAGGAAACCACCCGCGATCAGCGATGGCTGGCGATCCAACCGTGGCCACGGGCCTGATCAAAACCACGGGCCTCCAACAGGTTCTGGCCTTAAGCACAGCTGGCGACGCCGCCAACGGTCTGTTGTTCGGCTGGGACATCAACAGCTTCCAGAACTGGGCCCTGATCTACCTGGGCCTTTCATCGCTGGCCTTCGTACTGGTCTGGGTGGTGGGTTACCTGCGCCGCTCAGGCTGAAGGCGCCGGACCCTCCAGCAGGGTGAGCTGACGCACCGGCGGCTCCTCGCTCACAAAGCCATAGGCCTCGAACACCAGCGGATCGGGGTGGGTGATGCGCTGGCCCTCCGGATGGCGCTCCAGCCTGAACCCCTCCCGCGCCATGCGTCGCATCAGCTCGGCCGACTCCTCAAAACGGGCCGCCATCGAGGCCAGGCTGGCGCAGTCGGCCGTCAGGCCTGTTTCCTTCCAGGTGAAGTAAGCCATACCAGGGAACCATCAGGGCAGCAACACAAGACCGAGGGCCACCAGTGCCAGGCTGACAGCCCAGAAGCGGATCACCACCTGCTGCTCATTCAGCCCGCCCAGCTCCACATGGTGATGCAGGGGGGCCATGCGGAACACCCGTCGGCCCTGCCCGGTGGCCGGATCCTTGGTGGCCTTGAACACCGCCACCTGCACGATCACCGACAGCGACTCCGCCAGGAAAACCCCGCCCATCAGCAGCAGCGGCCAGAGGCTGTTGGACAGCAGGGCCACCGCTGCCAGGGCAGCTCCCATCGCCAACGAGCCCGTATCGCCCATGAACACCCGGGCCGGGTGGCGGTTGTGGGCCAGGAACCCCAGCCAGCAGCCGGCCATCGCCGCGCAGAAAGCGGCCAGGGCGGGATCTCCCTCATGCCCCCGCAGCATCAGCTGGAGGCCCATGCCGGTGAACACCACGGCACCGCAACCCGCCGCCAGGCCATCCAGTCCATCGGTGAGGTTCGTGGCATTGCTCTCCGCCAGAACCACGAACAGGCCCAGGGGCCAGATCAGCAGACCGAGCGGCAGCAGCCAGCCGAACGGCAGGGCGATGGTGCCCGCCTCGTCGCCCCCCAGCCACTGACCCTGCCAGGCCCACAGCAGGAACAGCCCGGCAACTCCGGCCTGGAGCAGCAGCTTTCCCCTGGGTGTGAGGCCCGTGTTGGTGCGGCGGGTGAGGCTGCGCCAGTCATCAACGGCCCCGATCGCCAGGGTGGCCAGGGTGATCGCCGCCACCGCCAGCAGGCGGGGGTCGCGGGGGCTGATCAGACCGCCGACCAGAACCCCCACCGGCACCACCAGCAGGCCACCCATGGTGGGGGTGCCCGCCTTGCTCTGGTGCGACTGGGGACCCTCCTGACGGATCACCTGCCCCAGTTTCAGCCTCTGCAGGCGCGGCACTCCCCAGGCCGTGGTGGCCGCCGCCACCACGGTGGCCACCAGCAGCGGCAGGGTGAGCAGCGAGTTGGGAACCAACCCATCACAGAGCAGACAGGCACCAAGCAGCACGAGGGCAAGAAGGGCCGGGGCCGCTGGGATACCACTAGCCGGGAGCAGGCGCCGCACCGTCTTCGCGTCCCGTGCTGAGCCTCAGTCCTCCCAGTCTTCCTCTGCCTGCTCCTCGGGTTGGTTGTAGTCCTCCTTCTCACCCATCAGCGCCGAGAGCTCCTCTTCCTCCACGGTGCTCACATCCGCAGCGGCCGTGTCCTCGTCGGCCACCAGGCGTCCACTGGTCTCCAGCCAGCTGAGCAGATCGGGCTCATCCCGCAGCGGCAGCACAGGGGCGGGTTCATCGCGCCGGTAGCGGGTGAGCGAGGGGTTCACGCTGTCAAGGCGGCTGGCGCCGCTGGTGGCCAGAGTGCTCATGCGGGCGGAACGAGGCAGCGCCTATGGCAATCACCCACCATACCGTCTGTTGCCGCCTGCCCCTGGATGCCGCCCACGAAGCTCTGGAACCTGCTGGTGAGCTGGGCGCTGGCCCTTGCCCTGAGCGCCGCGCTGGGGGCAGCCGGCGAGCGCTGGCCTGAGTCGCTGGTGATCCGTCCGGCTCTGGTGTGGAGTCTGGTGCTGCTGCCGCCGCTGCTGGTGGCCAGCCTGCTGCTGCTGCGCTGGCGGCAACAGGCTGGGAAGACTCCAGCCGGTGAGGGGGGAGAATCGGGCGACTGAGTGGTGGAGATGCCTTGATGGGTCGGGCGAAGAAGGCCGTGTTGGCCTATTCCGGCGGTGTGGACACCAGCGTCTGCATCCCTTACCTCAGGAATGAATGGGGGGTGGAGGAGGTGATCACCTTCGCGGCCGACCTGGGCCAGGGCGATGAGCTGGAGCCCATCCGCCAGAAAGCGCTGAACTCCGGCGCCAGCCAGTCGATCGTGGGCGATCTGATTGAGCCGTTTATCAGGGAGTTCGCCTTCCCGGCGATTCGCGCCAATGCGCTCTACCAGGGCCGCTATCCCCTCTCCACCGCTCTGGCCAGACCGCTGATCGCCCGCCGGCTGGTGGAAATCGCCCGGGAGGTGGGGGCCGATGCGGTGGCCCATGGCTGCACCGGCAAAGGCAACGACCAGGTGCGTTTCGATGTCACCATCGGTGCCCTGGCCCCCCAGCTCACCGTGCTCACCCCAGCGCGGGAGTGGGGGATGAGCCGTGAGCAGACGATCGCCTACGGCGAGCGTTGCGGCATCCCCGCGCCCGTGAGCAAGGCCTCGCCCTATTCGATCGACCTCAACCTGCTGGGGCGCTCGATTGAAGCCGGCCCCCTGGAGGACCCCAACGTGGAGCCTCCGGAAGAGATCTACGCCCTCACCGTGAGCATTGACGCCGCCCCGGATCAGCCCCAGCTGGTGGAGATTGGTTTCCAGAACGGCGATCCGGTGAGCATCGACGGCGAGGTGCTCGATCCGGTGGCTCTGATCCGGCGGGCCAACGCTCTGGCCGGCGCCCATGGGTTCGGCCGGCTCGACATGGTGGAAGACCGGGTGGTGGGCATCAAAAGCCGGGAGATCTACGAAACACCCGGCCTGTTGCTGCTGATCAGGGCCCACCAGGAGCTGGAGAGTCTCACCCTGGCCGCCGATGTGCTGCGCACCAAGCGGCAGCTGGAGCAGCAGTGGGCGGATCTGGTGTATCAGGGCCTCTGGTATGGCCCGTTGAAGGAGGCGATCGACGGGTTCATCGACCGCACCCAGGGGGCGGTGAACGGCATGGTGCGGGTGAAGCTGCACAAGGGGAACGCCACCGTGGTGGGTCGCAGCAGCGCCAACAGCCTCTACGTGCCCGACATGGCCACGTACGGCGCCGACGACCGCTTCGACCACAAGGCCGCCGAGGGATTCATCTACGTGTGGGGGATGCCCACCCGGCTCTGGGCCCGGCGGTCAGGCCGCCTCGATTGAGGCGTCGCCGGAACCAGGCTTCGGCGCCTCGGCGAGCCCAAAGGCGTGGCGCAGGGCCCGGCGCAGTCGGGGCCGGGCCGGCAGCACCGGCAACTGGGGCTGCCGCGACGCGGCCGGCGCCTGCTGAAGCTCCCGCAGCTGCTGCAGCTCACCGCGCAGCTGGGCATTGTGGTGCAGGATCGGCTCAAGGCGCTGCTGGAACTTGCGCTCGAAGATCCGAGGGATGTCCTCCAACAGCTCATGGAGGGCGGCCAGCTCGGTTCGGGCTTCCCTGAGCTCCTGCTCCAGCTGGACGACGGAGGCGGAGGTCTGGGCCCAGGGAAACACCGACGTCGCTGTCGGAGACCAGGTTGGCTGCGGCGACCTGGGGTCGATGGTGGCGTCCTGCTCCATGGCGGGACACTACCGATGCGACCAGCCGTTCACAAGGGCCCGGCCGGGGCGCGTCAGGCGCCGGCGGTGGCGGGCTGGGCGGCGGGTTCGCTGCTCACCATCGGGATGCTGCGGGGTGGGGGCATCGGACCGTCCTGCTTCACCGTGAGGTAACGGATCACGTCTTCGGAGAGGCGCATGGCCCGCTCGAGCGGTGCCACGTGCTGGCCATCGCCGTTGTGGTTGAGCTGCACGTAGATCCCCTCGCGATGCTTGGCGATCGTGTAAGCCAGGCGACGTTTGCCACGCATCTGGCAATCCAGCACCTCACCACCGGCTTCGGTGACCAGCTGGCGGTACTTGCTGATGTGGCTCTCCACTTCCTCCTCCGGGATGTCCGGCCGAAGGATGTACATCGTTTCGTAATAGGGCTGCGTCATGGTCGCCAGTTCGGTGCAGATGAAATGCAGTGGCAGCGGCCGGCGGAAGGATCTCCTCCGGCGACGGACTCACGACCCTATCGCAGCAGGCTGACTGGGGCCTGGCGGAAGGGGCTCAGTAGAGCTGCATGCGCACAGCCTCGGAAAGGGTCGGCAGGTCGGCATCCTTGCCCCGCAGGTTCTGAATCACGCCGAAGGCCACCAGCACCAGCGCCGCGAGAAACACCGTGTTGCTGAGCGTGCGGTAGGCGAAGCCGCTGCCCAGCGGGCTGATCAGCAGCTGGAACACCAGGCTCACCAACACCAGCACGATGTCGATCAGGATGGCCTGAAGCACGTTGAAGCGAATGCCGTAGGGCACCTGGGGATTGCGCACCACCGCCAGGTAAAGCACCAGGAACAGCACAAGACCGCCGAACGGCACGGCCTGCTCCAGAACAGCGATCGGCAGGGCCGGAACGCTCAGCCACTGCAGCGCCGGGAACAGGCCGAACAGGGCACGGCCGAAGGGGATGGCATCGCTCCAGGGCAGCAAATAGGCCGCAGCTGCCAGGAGCCGTTGCCAGATCGGTGGGGCCTGCATGGGCAGCCGTTGAGGAGCGTGGAATCAGGCTAGTGGTGATCCGTGGCGTGCCTGCAGCTGGGCTTCGGCGGCGGCGGCCATGGCGGCCACCGGCACCTCCGCCTGGCCGCTCCAGAGGCGCAGGGCTGCCGCCCCCTGCTGCACCAGCATCTCCAACCCGTCGATGCTGCGGCAGCCTCGGGCGGCGGCCGCCTGCAGCAACCGGCTGGGACGGGGGATGTAGATGAGGTCGTACACGCAGCAGCCCGGTTGCAGGGCTTCCAGCTCGGGGGCGGCGAGCGGACAGCGGCCGGAGGCCTCCGGATCGGAGGCCGAAGCCATTCCCACCGGGGTGGTGTTCACCACCAGGGCCGCCGTCTGCAGCGGTTGCACCAGTCCGTCAGGGCTCCAGGGAAGGGTGTGCAGCTGGGGGGCCCAGGCCCGGCAGTCGGCGGCGAAGGCCTCCAGGGGCTCGGGGCGCCGCCCCACCACGGTGATCCGCTCCAGAGCGAGCTCCACCAGGCCGGCCACCACAGCCCGGGCACTGCCGCCACAGCCCAGCACCACCGCCTGCCGGCCCCGCCAGTCGTGGGCGCGCAGGGGAGCCAGGAAGCCCTCCACATCGGTGTTGGTGCCGTGCCAGCCACCCCCTTCCAGCGGCACCAGGGTGTTCACGGCTCCCAGCCGCTGCGCCAGGGGGCTGAGGGTGCGACACAACCGGGCTACAGCCTGCTTGTGGGGAATGGTGACGTTGAGCCCCCGGCAATCCAGCGCTTCCAGGCCCGCCAGAGCAGCCTCCAGCCGCTCGCGGCTCACCGGCAGGGCCAGATACACCCAATCCAGCCCCAACATCCGGATCGCCGCGTTGTGCATCGCTGGAGACAGCGAGTGCCGCACCGGATCTCCCAGCACGCCCGCCAGCTGAGTGGTTCCCGAGATGCTCGGGTGCTGCAGGGCAGCCATGGCGGCGGGGTGAGGGCTGGCCAGAACCGTAGGCGCAGGTTCGGGCCTGTTCGGGAACCACGCCTCGCCTGGCCAGGCCTCCGCTGCAGAGGATGCATGCACACAAGATTTACCGCCTCGGAGGTGGAACCCCATGGGAAAGGTCGTCGGCATTGACCTCGGCACAACAAACAGCTGCGTGTCGGTGATGGAGGGCGGCAAGCCCACCGTGATCGCCAACGCTGAGGGGTTCCGCACCACACCGTCGGTGGTGGCCTACACCAAAAACCAGGACAAGCTGGTGGGTCAGATCGCCAAGCGCCAGGCGGTCATGAACCCCGAAAACACCTTCTACTCCGTGAAACGCTTCATCGGCCGCCGGGTGGATGAGGTGAACGCCGAGTCGAAGGAGGTGAGCTACTCGGTGGAAAAAGCCGGCGCCAACGTGAAGGTGAAATGCCCGGTGCTCGGCAAGCAATTTGCCCCTGAGGAGATTTCCGCGGAGGTGCTGCGCAAGCTGGCCGACGACGCGGGCAAATATCTGGGCGAAACCGTCACCCAGGCGGTGATCACGGTGCCGGCCTACTTCAACGACTCCCAACGTCAGGCCACCAAGGACGCCGGCAAGATCGCCGGCCTTGAGGTGCTGCGCATCATCAACGAACCCACCGCTGCCGCCCTGGCCTACGGCCTCGACCGCAAGAGCAATGAGCGGATCCTGGTGTTCGACCTCGGCGGCGGCACCTTCGACGTGTCGGTGCTGGAAGTGGGCGACGGGGTGTTCGAAGTGCTCTCAACGTCGGGCGACACCCATCTGGGTGGCGATGACTTCGACAAGGTGATCGTCGATCACCTCGCTGACACCTTCAAGGCCAACGAAGGCATCGACCTCCGGGCCGACAAGCAGGCGCTCCAGCGGCTCACCGAAGCTGCCGAGAAGGCCAAGATCGAACTCTCAAGCGCTACCCAGAGCGAAATCAACCTGCCGTTCATCACGGCCACCCCTGAAGGGCCCAAGCACCTGGATCTCACCCTCACCCGGGCCAGGTTCGAGGAGCTGGCCTCCAGGCTGATCGACCGCTGCCGCGTGCCCGTGGAGCAGGCCCTCAAGGACGCCAAGCTGTTCCCCTCCGAACTTGATGAGGTGGTGATGGTGGGGGGCTCAACCCGCATCCCGGCCGTGCTCGAGCTGGTGAAACGTGTCACCGGTAAAGACCCCAACCAGACCGTGAACCCGGATGAAGTGGTAGCTCTGGGCGCCGCTATTGATGGAGGTGTGCTCGCCGGCGAGGTGAAGGACATTCTGCTGCTGGATGTGAACCCACTTTCGCTTGGACTGGAAGCGCCTGACGGCACGACAGCAAAGATGATCCCTCGCAACACCACGATCCCCACCAAGAAAACGGAGACTTATTCCACCGCGTTTGATAATCAAAGGGTTTTTGAAATCAATATACTTCAAGGTGAGCACGAGATGGCCATCGATAACAAGTCGCTCGGCAAGTTCCGCCTCGACGGCATCCCCCCCGCGCCCAGTGGTGTGCCCCAGATTGAAGTCACCTTTGACATCGACGCCTATGGCATCCTGAGCGTGACTGCCAAGGAGAAGAGCAGTAACAAGGAGCTCAAAGTGTTAGACGTCGCCAAACATCGAAGTACAAGCCAAAACGAGGATCAAGCGGGCAAGCCCAACTCTCAAGCCGCAGCCACAGAGCAAGCAGCATGCCAGTACCAGAGTGAGTATGAGCTGGGGTCAATATTCGCACATATGACATGGCATTTGACCGACCGGAGTCCTCGAAAGATGCACGCCCTCATCAAAGATATCCTCGGCACAGATGTTGAGCTGAATCCACCCCTGCGCCACTTGATTGAGCTCCCAGTATTTGGCCGTCTTATGAACCAGGGAAGTCACACCAGGTTTTTGGTCGAGAGCACACTATTGGCGGAAATCCATCAGACTTATCATCCTTCTATCGCTTCGCGTGTAGCCGCATTTCTCCATGGCTTCCTTGATTCACGGGCTTCGCTAAAGCAAAATGGTTCTGATTGGCATCAAGATCCTTGCAAATGAGACTCGGTCTCCGCCTTCTTGTTCAGATATTAGGCCGGCCGATTTATGAAGCTAGCGTGGAATCGGCTAACAATGCCATTCACCTGAGCCGCCACCTGCCACTCACTAACGCCTGTGGGCAGCTTTGCATCATTCTTTTCGCGGCCAGGTGATGGCAAGCGTTAGAGAGATGGGGCGAAGCGTTTGCAGTCCAGAGCTGGTATAGTCTCTGTATAGCCGCTGGGTTGCTGTGCAGACGCGGGTCCAGAAATGGGGAAACAGTCTTGGGGTGCGGATCCCGCGCGGCCTGGCTGAGGAGGTTGGCCTCGGCGCTGGCTCTGAAGTCAGCTTGAGTGCCAAGGATGGCGAGCTTGT
>JAYKGZ010000129.1:0-11501 GCA_035284925.1 Cyanobacteriota bacterium
GGGTCCACCGACGGAGATCGAGCTCAGTCCCCCGCTTGAGAAGTTGAAGCGCAGCGGGCTCAGGCGGGCCCAGGCGGGCGGAGCGGCGGAAGCGGCCCCATGGCGATCAGCGGCTCTTGACGCAGTAGCTGCCGGAGCTGAACCAGCCCAACGGACAGGACTTGCCCGTCTTCTGAATCGCCTCGCGCTCGTTGCTCGGGCTGCTGACGCAGTAGTTCCCGGAGGCGTAAAAGCCAAGTGGGCAGCTGTTGCCGGTCTTCTCGATGGCGCCGCGGGTGTTGTCACTGGTGCTGGGCACGCAGTAGCTGCCGGAGCTGTAGTAGCCCAAGGGGCACCCTCCCACTTTCGGGAGGGGACGCACAGGTTGCTGGGCCAGAGCTGATCCGCTGGCCAGGGTGAGTGCAAGCGTCAGCCACAGCCAGGGTGGTTGCATCGACACTGTGAGGCGCAACTCAGATTGCCTTGCCGCTGCAGGCATGCAGACTCCAGCGATGGCCATGCGCTGGCTCCCCCTGCTGTTGGTGCTTGCTGCTCTCCTGCCGGGGGAAGGGTCGGCCCAGGCCCTCAAGGCAGAGGTGCTCTCGATCGGCGACGGCGACACCATCCGCGTTCGCCAGGGTGGCCGAGCCATCACGGTGCGACTGGCCTGCATCGATGCTCCCGAAACGGCCCAAAGCCCTTACGGACGCCAGGCCCGTAACACTCTCCAGCAGCGGCTGCCCATCGGCCGTGAGGTCAGCCTCCACGTCAAGACCACCGACCGCTACGGCCGCCTGGTGGCGGAGGTGATCAGCGACATCAACATCAACCTGGCAATGGTGGAAGACGGTCAGGCTTTTGTGTACCGCCAGTACCTGGGCGGCTGCGATGCCAAGGAGTACCTGGACGCTGAGTTTCGCGCCAGCCGACACCGCTACGGCATCTGGCAAGTGGACGGAGGAATTACCCGGCCCTGGGACTTCCGCAAGGGCCACCGCACCAGCTGCGCCCGGGGTATACCGGTTCTCCACGGGAGTTTCTGCAGGTACGGGAACAGGAACTCCAGCGGGCCACTGCCAGCTGAAAAGGGGCGTACTTTGAACTTGAGGGGAGGTCAGGAAGCCAACCCAGGTCCTGCCCCTTCAACAGAGTCCGGCCAGGGAGCACCCGAGCCGGTGCGCACAGCGGAGGTGCGCCAACGATGCGACACACAACTGGTGAACTCGGTGACGCGGCGCGAGCGTCATCCCGTAACCGCAGAGAGCGATACGCCAGCGCTGTTTCCCGCGTGTTGAAACCCCGGGCTGCAGTACCCGAGCTGGGATCACAACCGAGAAGGTCAAGCCCCGAGCATCTCTTCTCCCAGACGTGATCCCCATTCCTTTCCTGCCAGGCCCCAGACAGGTCATGCGTGAACCACAGACACCCGAGCGGCAGTCCTTGGTGTGAGGAGGTGGCCGCCGCAACCGGTGCTAAGGCGCCCCCCACGGGGCGCCTTCCTGTTGGCGAGACAATCACCAGGGCAACCTCTGCTCGAGGTCTGGATGGGCGAGCAGCAGGAGCAGGCCGGCTGCAGGAACACCAACCAGGCCACCCCAGCGCAGAGGTGCATCAACTCAACATGCCGATGGTCAGCACGATCAACTGGCGCAGCTGCTGCCGTTCGACTGGGGTGGTCCAAATCGGCGATGAACCCTTGGGCCCCAGGATCAGCGGCAATGTGATCGGCCACCGTTGAGCTCTGGGCACGAATGCGAGCCCTCAGGGCATCCATGGCGCTCACTGAGCTGCTCACCGCCTTGACCCGTCTGCCGCTGCGCTGGCGGCGGCGAATGGAGAAGGGAGCTTCCGTGCTTATTTGCGCGTATAGACGGCATAGTCGTAGCGGCTTGAGAAAGTGGTAAGCCGTTGCAGAACTCGGCTGATTAAGTTGTTTGGCTGGCTGAGCCAATAGCTTGATTTCAGCTCAAATTCCTGGGGGCCGACGAATATGGATTGTGGTGGTGATGAATATCTGTCTATGTAGTTCTGGGGCAGCAGGTAATACATTACCTTGTTGCCAGTTGCTGCTTCATAATCCCTCAGCAACGGCTGCTGGTCAAACTTATACATCCCCGCATCCATGGCAACCAGCTTAATGCCGCCATCACCGAGTACAACCAGTGAAGGGGAAACCACCGCTGGGTAAGCCACGGCTATGCCGGGTTGCTTCAGGGCCTGGCCTTCCTGCGAGAGAGCAAAATCATGCTGTAGTAGCCGCAGGGAAGCCTGGCCGTTAGCGGGATTCAGACTGATCAGAAATTGGCTCAATATTGTAGCGAGGTAGAAACAGCTGAAGGCCAGGATAAGAGTCTGCGCCGTGCCGATTTGCCATGGCTTCTCCCAGTTGCGCTGCCATGAATTGGGCGATTGCTGCAGATAGAGCCCAATGGCAAAGGGGAGAAATGGCATCATAGTATAGTCTATTCCTTTCTGATTAATCAACAAGAGCGGAGCCGTGATGATCAGGAGAATAAGGATTCGGTGACGACCGACGCGCCATATTGTCCGAAGTCCAAACGCCACACAGGCGATAACCGCGATGTTCCAGGCAGGAAGATTGGTTGAATTACCCCAGAAACCCTGGGAAAACCTGCTCAGAGATCCTTCGTGGTTGATGGCACCTTCTTTTGCAGCACCAATATTCGCAATCCAGCCTGTCGCACTGAAGGGCGTGAAGAAGGTGATGACACTAGCCGCAACAAGGATGCCGACAATGAGGCATAACAAATAATCGCGAATGCTTGACCGGAAATGTCCTTGGTTGCGTACGTAAAAATAGCCGATCAGGAACGTTGCAAACAAAAAGCCGGTTAACGGGGACAGGGTCGTAAGAAGACCCAGGCAAGCACCCATCGCAAGCAATGTGTGCAATCGATTCTGGGAAAAAAGAACAACACACAAGGGAAGGGTCAGGATCAGGGGTGCAAGCTGCTCTGGACGGCCCTGAAAGCCAATGCAGATCGATGCCGGAACGCTGGCGAGCAGCAATGCTGAAACGACGGATCTCCAGCGCAATCCCTGTACACGAGAGAGATGAACAAGAAATAGCGCTAGATAAATGGCATAGGAAAAACCGTTTATGACCCCTTGGGCCCATAAATACTCATTCCATGTTTTCGCTTTTAGGATTGAACCGTAGAGGATGACGTGCAGCAATCCGTGATCATCAAAGGCCAAGTCAGGCCTGCTAACAATGTACGGGCCGTAAGAGCCAAAAATCCAACCCTTGTTGTTGGCGACATTGAGAACAGGAGTGCCGTAGTAGGCCGCATCCCAGTGAAGTCCTGGCCAGCCGATGCCGCCAAAGAAGACGAGAATGCCAGCAATGAATATTGCGCCAAGAAAGAGAACAATGACGGGGGCTAATGCGGCTGAGGAAGTTAAGCTCTGCCTGGGCTTCTCTGCTTGGCTTGTGCGGCTCATTCTTGCGATGCAGCTTTGCTGCTCAGCTTAGTGTATGGCTTAAAATATCACCATAGCTGTGCTCAGACTTCACTTCTGGCTGCTAGGTCACCCGGCGGCCTCCGCCGCCCTGAGGTTCCAATCGGAGAAGGGTCATACAGCAGCCTTCAGCAGAGGTGATCCGGTCTTTGATCGCAGCCAGCAAGCATCTGTTACCGGCCGGCCGTTCAAGGAGCTCCGATGGTTGTGGAGCGGGCTGGAAAACAAAGATTTGTTGTTGAAATCATTCGGGCGCGTCCACAAGCCTTTCCCCCAAGCCGTTTCCCAAAGCCGTCTGACCAGGCAGCTTCAGGCGTTGCGAGAGCCACCCCCCGCTGCGAGTAGGTCAGGTTGTTGGTATCGAGCAGATCGACGCCAGCACCTGTTGCCGCTGTTCAGCGGCTCATCGCCAGCATCCGCTCGATCGGAGCGAGGGCTTTCAGGCGCAACTCCTCCTCCATCGTGATCTCCGGTGCCATGGCCACGAGGCAGTGGTGCAGCTTCTCCAAAGTGTTGAGCCGCATGTAAGGGCAGGCATTGCAGCTGCAGCCGTCGGCACCGGGCACCGCATGAAAGATCTTGCCCGGAACCTTCAGCCTCATCTGGTGCAGGATCCCCGGCTCAGTGAGCACGATGAAGCTCCTGGCAGGGCTCGCTTCGGCGCGGCGCAGCAGGGCGCTGGTGGACCCGATGAAATCAGCCAGATCCAACAGGTGCTGCTGGCATTCCGGATGGGCCAGCACCTCAGCCTCCGGATGCTCGAGCTTCAGGCCCAGCAGGCCCTGCTCGCTGAAGGCCACATGCACCTGACAGCTGCCTGGCCACAGGGTGAGTTCGCGACCACTCTGGGCCTGAACCCAGCGTCCGAGGTTCTCGTCCGGCGCAAACAGGATCGGTCGTTCCGCGGGCAGCTGCTTCACCAGATCCACCGCGTTGCTGCTGGTACAGATCAGGTCGCTCTGAGCTTTCACGGCGGCGGAGCAATTGATGTAGCTCACCACAATGTGCTCAGGATGCTCCGCACGGAAGCGGGCGAAGGCCTCTGCCGGGCAGGCATCGGCCAGCGAACATCCGGCATCCAGGTCTGGCAGCAGCACCGTTTTGCTGGGGTTGAGGATCTTGGCCGTTTCGGCCATGAAGTGCACACCGCAGAACACGATCACATCGGCGTCGGTGTTGGCGGCCTTGCGCGCCAGCTCCAGGGAATCGCCGATGAAGTCGGCCACATCCTGAATGGCGTCCTCCTGGTAGTAATGGGCCAGGATCACAGCGTTGCGCTCACGGGCCAAGGCGCGGATCGCTTCGATGTCCGGGATCGCCTCTGAGGCTGGGCTCGAGGCTTGGCTGCTGGGAGAGGCCGCAAAAACCAACCGCTTCTAAGGTGTTGCAGGATGTTGGAAGCCTAGGCACTCCTGGATGCCTGTCCTGAGCCTGGCTGTGCTGGGCGACCCCCATGGAGCCTTCGACAGAAGCGACGCCGCTCTCCTGGAGCGGATCAGCCCCGATCTGCTGCTGGTGGTGGGTGACCTCAGCGACGGACAACCGCAGGTGCCAGCCCTGCTGCGGCGGCTCAACCGGCCCCTGGCCTGCATCCTCGGCAATCACGATGCCGGCCGGGATGGCTCGGGACGAACCCTGCTACGCCAGATCGAAGCCCTCGGTCCGCTGCACTGCGGCTGGGCGCTGCGGGAGTTCACCCCGCCGGGACTGGCGGTGGTCGGCGCCCGTCCCGCGACGGCCGGTGGGGGTTTCCATCTCTCCCGGGCCGCCCTGGCTGCCTTCGGCCCGGTCAGCCTGGAGGAGTCGGCCCATCGGATCAGTGCTGCAGCGCTGGCTGCCGATGCGTCTCTGCCGCTGGTGATGCTGGCCCACTGCGGCCCGAGCGGCCTGGGCAGCGAAGCGGCCGACCTCTGCGGACGTGACTGGAAGAAACAGGCCTGCGACTGGGGCGATCAGGACCTTTCGCTGGCCATCCGCCAGATCCGCCAACGCCGGGCCGTGCCGCTGGTGGTGTTCGGTCACATGCATCACACCCTGCGCCGCGGCCAGGGCATGCGCCGCACCCTTCAGCGCGACCGTCAGGGCACCATTTATCTCAATGCCGCCTGTGTACCGCGCCACGGCTGCGATGCCCAAGGTCGGGAGCTGCGCCATTTCAGCTGGGTGGACCTCCAGGTGGATCCCGATGGCTCAGCTCAGGTGCTGCGGGCCAGTCACCGCTGGTATGGAATAGCCGGTCAGCTTCTCTACGAGGAGTTGCTCTACACCCATCCCCTGCCGTGCTGATCTACGCCTGCGTGAGTGCCCATGGTTTCGGGCACGGTTCCCGCACCGCTGCGGTGCTCACCGCGCTGCACCGACTGAGACCGGATTGCCGGCTGGTGATCTCCACCCTCCTGCCCACGGAGTTTCTGGCCAGCGCCTTTGGAGCGGTGCCCTGCGAACATCGCCCGCTCTGCTGGGATGTGGGCATGGTGCAGGCCAATGCCCTCAGCAGCGACCAGGCCGCCACCCTGACAGCGCTTGAGCAGCTGGAGGAAACGCTGCCGCAGCAGCTGGCCCTGGAAGCGCAGTGGATCCGGGCCCAGAACGAGCCAGTGCTCGTGCTCGCGGATGTGCCTCCGGCCGCTGCCTTGCTCGCTGAAGCCGCCGCGGTGCCCCTGGTGTGGCTGGCCAGTTTCGGCTGGGATGCGATCTACGCCCCCTTGGGAGGTGCCTTTCTCGACTGGGCGGATCGCTGCACGGCCCTTTATCGTCGCGGCGATCTGCTGCTTCGCTGCCCCCTGGGCATGCCGATGCCGTGGGGGATCCCCGAGCTGCCCCTGGGGCTCACGGCAGGGCGACCGCGCCTGGCCCCAGCTGAACTTGAGGAGCTGGCGGAGCGTTTGAAGCTTCCTCCTCAGCGGGAGCGCTGCGTTCTTGTCGGCTTCGGGGGCCTTGGCGCCAAGCTTGATCCGGCCCTGCTCCAGCTCTGGCCGGAGCATGTGTTCCTGAGTTCGGATCCGGAGCTGGCGGCCAGGCCCAATGGCCGGCTCCTGCCCGATGGCCTGCGTCCGCTTGAGCTGATGCCGCGCTGCGGCCGGATGCTCACCAAACCGGGCTACAGCAGCTTCTGTGAAGCGCTCAGTGCAGGCGTGGGCCTCCATGTGGTGCAGCGGGAAGGCTTTGCGGAGGCTGCGGTTCTACAGGCAGCCCTCCAGCGTCACGGTTGGCATCGGCTGCTCACTCAGGGGGCGTTGTTCAGCGGCGACTGGCAGCTTGATCAGCCGCTGCTCCCGCCCCAGGCAGAGCCCTTGCCTGCGGTGGGCACGGAGCAGGCGGCTGAAGCCCTTCTGAAATTTCTGCCCTGAACCTTGTTCACCACAAACAAAGTTCGACTGGGATTGTGATTCTGGACACACCTACTGGTTCTTGTTAGTGGTGGACAGTAATATGATTGGCACGTTATTGCTCGTCTTTGCACGGTTTTTTGGCATAGTGTTCTTAATTAAATAATCCTTTTTCGCTTCATTCTGGGTTTGTTGAGTACCGGGTTCCTCTTTTTTCAGTTCCGCTCTCACAAATTCCTTGTCCCTGATCTCTTCCCGATGCACGCTCGCTTCTCGATGAACCTGCGCCATCGCTTCGTTGTGGCCACTCTTGGCCTCGCGGTTCTGCCAGTCGCTTCCGGTTCTGCCGCCTGGGCCACCGAAACCGCCACCCTCCTCGCTCCAGAGCCCCTCAGCCTTCAGCAACCGGCTTCTGATCCGGGGGTTTCTCCCTTCCCCCTTCGGGTACCCCTGCCGGCTCCCGCGCCCCGGATCTATGTGATCACTCCCGAGCGGCGGGCCCTTCTCAACACGATCCGCTACGCCGAAGGCACCTGGGCCAATGGCGATGAGATCGGCTACCGGATCATGTTTGGCGGTGGTCTGATGCCCGACCTCGAACGTCATCCCGACCGGGTCATCCGTCGCTCGCGCTATGCCAGTGCCGCCGCCGGCGCCTATCAGTTCATGCCCTTCACCTGGCGGATGGTCACGTCCGCGCTCGGCCTTCAGCGCTTCGATGCTCAGGTTCAGGATCAGGGGGCGCTGTTCCTGATTCAGCGCCGTGGAGCGCTGGCCCTCGCCGATCAGGGGATCTTCACGCCCCATCTGGCCCACCGCCTAGCGCCGGAATGGGCCTCATTTCCCACCCTGGCAGGCCGCAGCTACTACGGCCAGCCGGTGAAGCGCTTCGACGATCTCAGGCGGTTCTATGAGCGCAATCTGGCTGAGCTGCGTTCAGCCATGGCTGATCAGCCCCAGCCCACGACCGGCTCTCAGGATTCACCGGGCTGACGCCGCTGCCGGCCCAGGGTGTTCTGGGCCGTCAGATAAGCCAGGGCGATCCCTCCTGCAAAGCCCAATCCATTGCGGATCAGTGGTAGTAGATCAGAGGTGCGCGTCACGATCGGGGCAATTCCGAACACCCCGAACAGAATGATCCACAGTGGCGAGAGCAGCAGCACCCAGGCCCATTCGATGCCGTGCTCCGGTTTGCGCGGATAGGCGGCAAAGCCCACGATCAGCCCCCCCAGGATCGAGGTGGCCAGAGTGAGCAACCACTGTTCAGTGGGAAGGCCCGGAACCACCTGGCATCCGCCGCGCAACAGGCAACCCTCCACAGCGGCAAGGGCGTCGGTGATCGCCCCGTCCTCGCCGTGGTCGCGCACGTAATACACATTGCCGAAGCGGGTCTGGAGTTCCACCCAATAGGTGCGAGGCATCAGCGCGAACAGCGCATCGCCCACGTTGAAGTTGAGCAGATTGCCGCCGCGGGGATCTGCCACCACCAGCAGGCTGCGTTCATCCAGATTCCAGAACTCCTTCACCGCCAGTCCGGGCGTTCGCTCGTACTGGGTGAGCACCCGCAGTTTCCAACCGCTGTCGGCTTCAAAGTTCTCCAGCTGTTGCTCCAGCGTCTGCCGCTGGGCATCGGTGAAGGCCTTGGCCAGATCGATCACGGGGGTGGGGTGATCGGGCAGCAGCTCCGGGTTGTCATAGGCGCCGGCCGGCTGCACCATCAGTCCCCAGCCGCCCAGCACCACCAGCCCGCTCAGCAGGCCGGCCAGCAGCCGCGATCGCCACCAGCCGTGCCGGCAACGCTGGCTTCCAGGTGCTGGGGAGGAGGGCATGCGGCCTGCTTCAGTACCGAGCAATTCTCCCTGAACTGAAGAGCCTTCGTGAGCCAAGCAGCGCAAGCCGTGCCGGACTGGCTGCTCAAGCGGCTTCAGCAGTGTGGTGGCTCGGTTCCCTTCTCGACCTACATGGAATGGGTCCTGCATGACCCTGTCCATGGCGCCTACGGCAGCGGCCGACTGCAGATCGGACCGAAAGGGGATTTCGCTACCTCTCCTTCGCTGGGTGCTGATTTTGCGGCCCTGCTCGCGCCCCAGCTGGCCGACTGGCTTGGGCGGCTCGAGGCGGAAGCCAGCTCGAGTCGCCCCCTGAGCCTGGTGGAAACAGGGCCGGGGGAGGGCAGCCTCGCCCTCCAGCTCGCTGAAGAGCTCACGGGCCGCTGGCCGCAGCTGGCCAGCCGCTGTGAGCTGGTGCTGGTGGAACCGAATGCCGGGATGGCGGAGCGGCAGCGCCGGCTGCTGGAGGGAGCTCCGATGGCCACGCGCTGGTGCAGCTTTGCGGAGCTCGCTGAAGCCCCAGCCCGTGGGGTGGTGCTCGCCCATGAGGTGCTGGATGCCCTCGCGGTGGAGCGGATCTGCAGCGATGGTCTGCACTGGCGCCGCCAGAGGGTGGTGCTGCGGGAACCGCCCAGCGCACCGCCCGGCCTGGCCCTGGCGGCCGTGGAGTTGTTGCCCCCGGATCTGCTCCCCCTGCTGCGGCCCCTCCGACTGGAGGAACCCGGGCCGCAACGGCCCAGCGGCTGGACCACTGAGCTGCATTCCGGCTTGCAACCATGGCTGCGTCAGGCCTCGGCAGCCCTCACCGATGGCTGGCTGCTGGTGATCGATTACGCCCTCGAGGCCTGGCGTTACTACGCCCCGGCCCGTGGGGATGGAACCCTGCTGGCCTATCGCCGGCAGGAAGCGCTGACAGATCCCCTGCTCACCCCTGGCTGTTGCGACCTCACGGCCCATCTCTGCGTGGAGCAGCTCGAGGCAGCCGCCGTGGCCAGCGGCTGGCAGCCACTCGGCCACGGCCGCCAGGGTGAGGCGCTGCTGGCCCTCGGCCTGGCCCAGCGACTGCACCGCCTGCAACACGAGGCAGCACCCGGCCAGCTGGCGGTGCTGCTGTCCCGAAGAGAAGCTCTGCTCCGCTTGGTGGATCCCCATGGCCTGGGGGGGTTCCGCTGGCTGGCCTATGGGCGGGGAGAAACAGCCCGGCTGGACGCCCCACCGGCCTTTCTCAGGCCGCCAGCCAGTCCGTCAGGCTGAGTGGGGCTTGTTCCCTGCGGCTGGTGATCTCCACAATCCGCCCCTCAGCGGCGGGTGTGATGACGGCATCCAGGCACACCCGGGCCACCAGCTGGCGCGGAATGCTGTTGCTCTCTTGTTGGTCAGCCCCGCTGAACACCACACCCTCCCGCTCGGCGCGGCTGTCGTCTTCGCTCAGGCCCCCAGGTCGCACGATCGTCCAGGCCAGCCCGCTCTGCTCCAGCCAGCGCTCACCCAGACGTTTCCACACCAGGATCAGCCCGAACAGGTTGAGGGGGTGGAGCCAGCGGCCGGCGCAGAGTGAACTCACCAGCACCACACGATTCACTCCCACCGCTCGGCAGGCCTTGATCTGATCCCTGATCGCCAGGGCATCCACCTTCAGAGGCCCGAGCAGATCCACCGAGGGCCTGGCGCCCGTGGCGATCACCAGAGCATCACAGCCTTGGAGAGCAGCATGGAGGGCCTCGGTGCTGGAAAGCTCCAGCCGCCGCACCTCGGCACCGGCCAGGCCATCGGGGAGCACAGAGTTAGGGCGCACAATCGCCCGTACCTGCCAGCCCCTGGCCAGGGCTTCAGTCACCACCCGCCAGCCGGTCTTTCCACTGGCACCGGTTACAGCAAGGGTTTTCATAGGTGGCTCACGTTCACCATGGAGGGTGCGAACACAAAGGTGGTTTCATCGAGACGCTCCGCCTGTCCATCCAGGGCGCTCACGCCTCCCGCCACGAAATCAATGGTTCGCTGGGCTTCGTCAGGGTCGAGATGGCCGGCCTGGAGCACAACCACCTTGCGATCGCGCACGGCCAGGATGGCCTGGTGGGCCTCCTCGAGGGAATTCGGGGTGATCACAAGCACCTCGGAATGGCCGGAGCCCAGAGACATCTCACTCCCGGCACGCGTCCGCTCGCGCCAGGCTGTCACGACTGATTGACACTAGCGGTGGTCACAACCCAGGCGTGGCAAGTGCATTGGCAACAGCACTGGTATCCGGTGGCCTATCTCGAGGATCTCGACCGGCGCCGACCCCAGCGATTCACCCTGCTGGGCACCGATCTGGTGCTCTGGTGGGAGCCAGCAACAGCCTGCTGGCGGGCGTTCGCCGATGTCTGCCCCCATCGCCTCGTTCCCCTCAGTGAAGGGCGGGTGAATGAGCGTGGCGAACTGGAATGCCCCTATCACGGCTGGAGTTTCAGCGGAGATGGCCGCTGCACCTCCATCCCCCAGGCCAGTTCCGAACAGGCCAAAACGGCCTGCGCCAGTGCTCGCTCAGCCTGCCAGCGCTACGCGGCCGCCGAGGCCCAGGGCCTGCTGTTCGTGTTCGCCGGTGATCCCCAGCACGCCGAGCACGTGGCCCTGCCAGCGGTTCCACCGCTCCAGGAACCGGGCTGGCTGGTGCAGGGCACCTTCCGGGATCTGCCCATGGATGCCCTCACCCTGCTGGAGAACGTGCTCGATGTCAGCCACGTTCCCTTCACGCACCACCGCACCGTGGGACGCCGTGAGAACGCGGCGCCTGTGGTTGCCGAGAGGACCAGCTTCGGCCCCGGGGGCTTCACCCTGGTCTGGGCGGAGGGGCCACGCCGCGGCAAGCTCGGCAGCCAGCACACCACCTTCCTGGCGCCCG
>JAYKGZ010000130.1:0-4372 GCA_035284925.1 Cyanobacteriota bacterium
GCTGGAACGCTGAGCCGGTTGTTGCCTGGCCTGGGTACAGCCGACGATGCTGCCGACTCGACAACTCACTGCTCAACGCTGATCAGTTCACCTGCTGGATTTCCGGAAATGGCGACCCTGATTTCCCTGGCCATGCTTTCCCGTGACTGGTCGACGAGCGGGTGGCTGGCCCATTCCGTGGCAACGACCAGAGATTCCGCATAAGGGCAGGTTTGCCCATGGGAAATTGGTTGGAGCGCTTTCAACATGACTGGGGTTAAGGGAGTTTCCCAGTACCTCTTCTCCGGCTTGATGTTGGTGGCAGGCGGCTGCCTCGCTGGGAACCGAATCCCGTCTGCCCTGCCCCGTCTGCCCTGCATAGAAGTTCAAGGAACGAGGTGACAATCGGGATGATGACAAGGCTGGTTTTGTTGGCACGGGCGACCAGTGGATACGGTGCGCAGATCGCGTCAATGAAGCGATTCTCAAGCAAAGAGATCCTGGCGGCTTTCGTCGCTGATGTGCGCAGTGGGTTTGCTTCCCGGTCGGCGGGAATTTTTGCGTGGATCAATTGATGTGTCCACCGATACAAATGCAGGCGCAGGTGCTTGCCTTGCATGAACCTCAACTCCTGATGAATTTTTCGCTCCGCTTGCAGCAAATGCTGTGCTCCGGCCGTGACCAGTTTCTCGCGGGCGTGTTGAATTTTTAGCCGTAGTGGCTTTGCAATCAGCCTGTTTTGAAGCTGCGAGCACTCCTCTCGCAAGCAGCGTTCTGCCTTTCCCGCTATTAATGTCCACGCTTGGGGACTTGACGGCGCGCCTGGCGATGATGTGGTTGCTGGTGTTGTGAGGCGCGGTGGGAGCCTCAGGCCGCTGGTTATCAGTGACCAGCAGGGCCTTCAGCGGGACACCCGGGTGGCCAGCAGTTTGGCGACGAGCTCGCCAGCCCCGGTGCCCCTCGCTGCCCCCCCTTCTGCGAACGACTTTCTTGGCGGCGACTGCTGTTTTGGGTGGCGACCTGCCGTCTTAAGCTGCCCCAGAACCCAACCCTGACCCGACTCCACCATCAGGAGAAAGGTTGGAACCGAGGTTGGATCAACCCTCCAAAGCGCAGACGGGCCCCGGTCAATGTCTACCCACGAAATCTTCATGCCGGCCCTCTCCTCCACGATGACGGAGGGCAAGATCGTGGAGTGGCTGAAGAAGCCTGGCGACCGCGTTGAGCGCGGTGAGTCGGTTCTGGTGGTTGAAAGCGACAAGGCCGACATGGATGTGGAGGCCTTCCAGGAGGGCTTTCTTGCTGCTGTGCTGATGCCAGCCGGCAGCTCGGCACCGGTGGGTGAAACCATCGGACTGATCGTGGAAACCGAGGCCGAGATCGCATCCGCGGCCGCCGCCGCACCCGCCGCGCCGGCGGCGGCTCCCCCAGCGCCGGCACCTGCGGCAACCGCAGCGCCCGCAGCCAACCCAGTCGCCCCAGCCCCTGTGGCCCCGGCACCAGTTGCCCCAGCCCCTCTGGCCGCGGCTCCCGTGCCGGTGGTGGCTCCTGCCTCCAGCGCCAGTGGTCGGGTGGTGGCCTCGCCTCGCGCCAAAAAGCTGGCCGGTCAGCTGGGAGTTGATCTGAATGCCCTGCGCGGCAGCGGTCCCCATGGCCGGATCCAGGCGGAGGATGTGCTGGCTGCCAAAGGCCAGCCGATCACCGTTCCCCGCGTGGCCGAGGGCAGCGGCCCGGCTCTGGCACCTGCCTCAGGCAATGGCCAGACGGCCTCGGCGCCCCCCGCCGCGCCGGTGGGTCAGGCGTTCGGTCGGCCCGGCGAGTCGGTGGCGTTCAACACTCTCCAGAACGCCGTCAACCGCAACATGGTCGCCAGCCTGGAGGTGCCCTGTTTCCGGGTTGGTTACACCATCACCACCACCAAACTCGACAGCTTCTACAAGCAGGTGAAGAGCAAGGGCGTCACGATGACGGCTCTTCTGGCCAAGGCGGTGGCGGTGACCCTGGCCCGCCATCCCCAGGTGAATGCGGCCACCAGCGCCGATGGCCGTGCGATGACCTACCCGGCGGCGGTGAATGTGGCGGTGGCCGTGGCCATGGACGATGGTGGCCTGATCACCCCGGTGCTCGCCAACGCCGACAAGACCGACATCTACAGCCTGGCCAGGGCCTGGGCCGATCTGGTGGCCAGAGCCCGCAACAAGCAGCTCCAGCCCGATGAGTACAGCACCGGCACCTTCACCCTCTCCAACCTGGGCATGTTCGGAGTCGACCGCTTCGATGCGATTCTTCCGCCCGGCACCGGCGCCATCCTGGCGGTGGCGGCCTCACGGCCCTCGGTGGTGGCCGGCAAGGATGGTTCGATCCGGGTGGCCAGCCAGATGCAGGTGAACCTCACCTGTGATCACCGCACGATCTATGGCGCTGATGCGGCCGCCTTCCTCAAGGATCTGGCCCAGCTGATCGAGACCAACCCCGAAAGCCTGGCGGTCTGAGCTCAGCGATGGGATGGTTCCACGCTCGTCGCCGCGCTTCACGGGCGCTGCTGGGTAGTCCCCTGCCGATCACGGCGGCCCATGAGGAATGCCTGCCCAACCACCAGGCCATGGCTGTGTTGTCGTCCGACGCGCTGTCATCGGTGGCCTATGCCACCGACCAGACCCTGGCCGTGCTCGTGCTGGCGGGCAGTGCCGCCCTCAGCTGGTCGCTGCCGATCACCCTGGCCGTGATCGCTCTGGTGGCTGTGGTGGTGTTGTCGTATCAACAGACCCTCCACGCTTACCCGGAGGGAGGGGGGTGTTATGTGGTGGCCCGCGCCAACCTGGGCGTCGGCACCAGCCTGGTGGGAGCCTCGGCCCTGCTGATTGATTACGCCCTCACGGCGGCCGTGAGCCTGATGGCCGGCACCCAGGCCCTCACCTCCTATCTGCCGGCCCTGCTTCCCTGGCAGGTGCCGATCGCCCTGCTGCTGCTCGTGTTCGTGGGCTGGATCAACCTGCGGGGCATGAGTGAATCCGGGAGGTTGTTCTCGCTGCCGGTTTTCGCCTTCATCGCGATGGTGGCCCTGCTGGTGGTTTTCGGGCTTACGGATCTTGTGTTGCGCCATGGATTTGTGCCCGAACCGGCTCCTGCGGTGAAGGCGATCGCTCCGCTCGGTCTGTTCCTGGTGCTGCGGGCCTTTTCCTCGGGATGTTCCGCGATGACCGGAATCGAAGCGATCGCCAACGGCGTGAAGGTGTTCCGGGAGCCTGCAGCCGTGAACGCCCGCGCCACCATGGCGGCGATGGGGTTGATCCTCGCGCTGATGTTCCTGGGCATCAGCCTGCTGGCCTGGATGTATGGGGTGGATCCCTCCTCCAGCCAGACCAGCATGGCCATCCTGGGGGAGCGAATCTTTGGGGCGAACAATCCGCTCTACCCAGCGCTTCAGTTGTTCACGCTGCTGATCCTGATGCTGGCGGCTAACACCGCCTTCGCCGATTTCCCCAGGCTCGGTGCTCTGCTGGCAACCGACCGCCATCTGCCGCGGCTGATGGCATTCCGGGGTGATCGCCTGGTGTTTCAGAACGGCATTCTGCTGCTGATCCTTCTGGCGGGAGTGATCATCGTGTACTGCAAGGGCGACACCACGATGGCCATCAATCTTTATGCCGTTGGGGTGTTTCTGGCGTTCACGCTCTCCCAGGCGGGAATGGTGGTGTATTGGCTCAGGCAGAGAGGTTCGAACTGGCGGGCGCGGGCCCTGATGAACGGCTGCGGTGCCCTGTTCACCGCCCTGGTGCTGATGGTGGTGGTGATCAGCAAGTTCAGTAGTGGCGCTTGGCTGGTGGTGTTGTTGATTCCGGCGATCGTGTGGCTGCTGGCCGCCGTGCGCCAGCGCTACGATCACCTGCAGCAATGGTTGGGCCTGGACAATCTCTCCAGCCCAGCCGGATCAGAGCCGGGATCGACGAATCCTGTACCGCTTCAGGATGCCGATCCCGGCCAGGGTCCGATCCTGGTGTGTCTGGATGCCCTCAACCGGGCGGCCATCGCCACCGTGCAGCAGGCCAGCAGCATGTCCCGCCAGGTGACGGTGCTGTTCGTTTATGCCGATCACCATGATCCTGATCAGATTCAGGCCGACTGGGATCGGCTGATGGGCGCGTCGCACAGCCTTGATTTTCAGCTGCACGAAAGCCCCTATGGCTCGTTCCTCGATCCGCTGGTGGCGATGATCCGCCAACTCGAGCAGCAGGAGCCTGATCAGCGGCTCACGGTGATGATGCCCGAGATCGTGAGCCGGGGGTGGATGGATGGCTTGCTGCTCAATCAGAGCGTGGATGTTGTGGCCCAGGCCCTGCGTGAAAGCGGCTCCAGGTTGTTCAGCCGCCACCGCTATTACCTCCCAGCTACG
>JAYKGZ010000131.1:0-22705 GCA_035284925.1 Cyanobacteriota bacterium
GACGCACCGTGCTGGCCTTGAGGGCGATGTCGGTGACGCGATGCACGGCCATGCCCGGGGAAACCTCCAGCCAGAGGCAGGCATCGCCGGGGATCGGCAGGAAGCCCTGGCTGACGGTGCCCATGTACGCCGCCAGCTGGGGCTGAAGGGAGTCGAGAAAGACGTAGGTGCGCAGTTCGATCGACTCGACCGCGCTGGAGCGGCTCACCAACCTCGCTTCGCTGTCGGTGGTGATGACGCAGCTGGCGGCCGAGGGATGCAGCTCGTCGAGGGGGGTGCCACTGCCCGTGAAGCCCAGAGCGGTCCCGGTGATCTGCACCGCGCCTGCGCGTCGCCTGGAGGTGCGGTCGGCCAAGAAAGGGCGTGCTCCCGGGAGTGGATGCAGCGCCGGCGGCGCTGGCTGAACTGAAGTCCGGCGGTGCCGATCGGAAGTCCGGCGATGCCGAGAACCGCTGATCCCCAGCGGCGCGGCTGCAGAAGCCAGGCGATCTTAACCCTCGGTACCGGTGGGTCCCGCCCCTCGCCGCAGGGCCCGCGCCCTTGCGCCTGCGCCCGCAGCCGATACCTTCCGGCCATCCCCCGCCGTTGTTCCCGTGGCTGCCAGGCGCTCCGCTCCCACCGGTTCCGACAGGGCCGCCCGCCCCCTGCCGGAGGATCCCGCCACCGAAGCCCAGGGTGTCAAGCCCGAGCAGGCCCTGGCCCTGGTGGGCATGGGCCTGATGCAGAAGATGGCCGCCAGCGGCGAGCTGCCCTGGCTGTGGAACGAGGCCGAGGACGGCGGCAGCTGTGACGTGAAGGGCTTGCGGCAGCGCCTCGAACTCACCGATCTGGCCCTGCGCACCGGCGCACCTCTGTCCACGGCTGAGGTCACCTACCTGCTGGGTTCCCGCCCAGGCGGCGAGTCCGTCGAACGCGGCGGCCTGCGGGCCCGGCGCATCAGCCGCAACGTCTGGAAGCTGAGTCAGGCGGGTGGTTCCGCCGCCGCCGCCCGCGACAACGTCAGCTTCGCCAGCTTCAACGACGGCCGCCGCCGCTTCGCCTGAGGCCGCCGGCGGCGGTCGCCTCAGGGCAGATCGCCGCCGGTGCTGATCTCCCGCTCCCAGGAGGTGATCAGCTGGTCCCGCAGCCAGCCCGCCTGCAGCAGGGCCGCGTCCAGGCCGCCCCACCAGTTGATCAGCGCCACCGGTACGGGGGTGGCGTTGCAGTCGAGCTCGAAGGACTGGATCACATCCTCCGGGTCCGCCAGCACCGTGAGGGTGAACTCCAGCAACCCCTGCCGCCAGGGGTGCAGTGTCACGGTGGTCACCGTGCCGAGTTCGATCGTCCACCAGGGGCCCAGTGGCGCCGGCCTCGGCACGCCGGGCACCACGTCCACCTTGGCCCAGCCTCGCTGCACCAGCTGGTTGAGCAACTCCCGGAGACTGGAGCGCATGGGGCCGGGCCCGGTTGTCCCTCCGTCATGGCACCGGTGGCGCGGCAGGGGCAAGCCAGGGGATCGATCAGCGGTGCTTGCCGGGTCGATCAGTAACGCCTGTTATCGCCCAGACCCAAACGCCAGGCTGAGGTCTCTACCGTTCGCGCCACCCTGACGCTTCCCATCCTGTGTCCTGGATCGGTACGGCCTGGCTGGTGCCTCTCTACCCATT
This sequence comes from Cyanobacteriota bacterium, assembly GCA_035284925.1. Lineage (GTDB taxonomy): Bacteria > Cyanobacteriota > Cyanobacteriia > PCC-6307 > Cyanobiaceae > UBA5018. Next base: position 1,647 of record JAYKGZ010000131.1, read on the forward strand.
GGTGGGGGCCCTGTTCAGCCTGCTCTGGTCGCCCGGCCTGATCCGCCGCACCGGGCCCCGGCCGAGCGGCTACATCAACCTGCTGATGGTGTTCATCGCCTTCTGCCACAGCCTGCTGGCGCTGATCGCCCTCACCAGCAACTCCGCCGCGGGCGCTGCCGCCCTCTACGCCCCGCCCAGCTTCCACTGGACCTGGCTGGATACGGCGGGTCTGCGCATCGGCTTCGATGGCCTGGTGACCGAGCCCGGCCTGATCGCCATGACGGTGATCACCGGCCTGCACGTGCTGGTGCAGGTGTATTCGATCGGCTATCTGGAGATGGACTGGGGCTGGCCCCGCTTCTTCGGGGCCCTGAGCTTCTTCGAGGCCGGTCTCTGCGGCCTGGTGCTCACCGATTCGGTGTTCTTCAGCTACGTGCTGCTGGAGCTGCTCACGGTCGGCACTTACATCATCGTCGGCACCTGGTACAACCAGAGCCTGGTGGTGAAGGGGGCCCGCGACGCCTTTCTCACCAAGCGCATCGGCGACCTGGTGCTGCTGGCCGGCGTGATCGCCCTGCTGCCGCTCACCGGCACCTGGAACTTCCACGGCCTGCAGGGCTGGGCGGCCGACATCACCAACAACGGCCAGCCGCTGCCTCCCGGCTTCCAGCTGATCCTGCTGGCCCTGATCGCCGGCCCGATGGGCAAGTGCGCCCAGATCCCACTGCACCTGTGGCTGGATGAGGCGATGGAGAGCCCTCTGCCCTCCACCGTGCTGCGCAACTCGGTGGTGGTGATTGGTGGCGCCTGGGTGCTGCTGCGCCTGGAGCCGCTGATTGAGCTGAGCCCGCTGGTGCAGGGGGTGCTGGTGGTGGTCGGCGGCACCACCGCCCTGGTGGCGGCCCTGATCGCCCTCGGCCAGGTCTGTGTCAAGCGGGCCATGAGCTTCCTGGTGAGCAGCTGGCTCGGGCTGCTGTTCGTGGCGGTGGGTCTCGGCGGCATCGGCGTCGCCGACCACCTGCTGCTCATCTACCCCCTGCCGATGGCGCTGATGCTGATGGCGGTCGGCACGATCGTGATCAGCAACGTCACCCAGGACCTCACCCAGCTCGGCGGCCTCTGGAGCCGCCGCCCTCTGGTGGGACTGGCATTCCTGGTCGGTGCCGCCGGCCTGATGGGCCTGCCCCCCTTCGGTGGTTTCGCCGCGCTGCGCGAACTGCTCGAGCTGGCGGCCGGCAGCCAGCTGCCGCTGGTGCTGGGCGGCCTGGTGCTGATCACCAACGCGCTGTTGAGCGCCTCGATGATGCGGGTGTTCGGCCTGATCTGGGGCGGGCGACCGAGCCCGTTCACGGCCCGTTCAGCCGAGGTGCTGTGGCTGATGGTGCTGCCCACCCTGCTGCTGATGGGCCTGGTGCTGCACATCCCCCAGCTCCTGGTGCACCTCGGGATCTACAAGCTCTCGCCCCTGCCGGGCTGGGGCCCGATGGGTTGGCCGCTGGTGATCTCCACCCTCGTGGGCGCCGGCAGCTCCGCCTGGTTCTATCTGCGGCCCCATCCGCTCGCCGAGCTGCCTTCCGGTCTGGGCGGCCTGCAGCACTGGCTGGCCGAGGACATGCACACCGAGGCCTTCTATCACCGCACGATCGTGGCCCTGGTGGTGGGGCTGGCGCGGCTGTCGGCCTGGAGCGATCTGCGTCTGGTGGATGGCTTCAGCAGCGGCACCGGCGGCGTGGCCCTCGAGGGTGCCCGTCGCCTCAGCCTCACCACCTCCGGCCGCTCCCAGGCCTACGCCCTCTCCCTCGTGCTCGGTGTGCTGCTGATGGCCGCCTGGCTGCTCGCCCGCTGATCGACGCCTGCCATGACCATGCTGCTGCTGCTGCTGCTTCCCCTCCTGGCCGGGATCCTGCTGCCTCTCCTGCCCGTCGGTTCGCTCTGGGTCCGCCGCGGTGCCCTGATCACCGCCCTGCTCCAACTGGTGCTCGGCCTCTGGCTGTGGCGTCACCCACCCGCCGGCCTGAGCGTCAGCTGGTTGCCCCGCCTCGGGCTCGATCTCAGCCTCGGCCTTGACGGTCTCTCGCTGCCACTGGTGCTGCTCACGGCCCTGATCACCGCGATGGCGGTGATGGCCTCGCCGGAGGATCAGAGCCGTCCGCGCCTGTTCTTCCCACTGCTGCTGGCCACCAACCTCGGCCTGATCGGCTCCTTCCTGGCCCGCAACGCCCTGCTGTTCGTGCTGGCCTACGAGCTGATCCTGATTCCCACCACCCTGCTGGTGGCGATCTGGGGCGGCCAGCGCCGGGCCGGCGCCGCGATCCGCTTCCTCGTCTACGGAGCGGTGTCCGGCATTGCCCTGCTGGCCGCGGTGCTGGCCTTCGGCTGGCTCAGCCCCGGCGGGCTCGACTTCAGCTTCACCACCCTGGCCGATCACGGCCTCACGCTGAACCAGCAGCGCTGGATCCTGGCCCTGGTGCTGCTGGCCTTCGGGCTGAAGCTGCCGGCGGTGCCGCTGCATGGCTGGCAGCCGCTCACCTACAGCCAGGCCCCCACACCGGTGGCGATGCTGCTGAGCGGGGCGGTGTCGAAGCTCGGCGCCTATGGCCTGCTGCGCTTCGGCATCGGTTTCCTGCCGGATGCCTGGAGCGCCTGGGCCCCCTGGATCGCCGCGATCGGCGCCATCAGTGCCATCTACGGCGCTCTCAACGCCATCTCCCAGCTGGAGATGCGCCGGCTGGTGGCCTACAGCTCCCTGGGCCACATGGGGTTCCTGCTGCTGGCTCTCGCCGCCGCCACACCCCTCAGCCTGCAGGGGGTGGTGGCCCAGATGCTCGCCCACGGCATGATCATCGCCCTGCTGTTCTGCCTGGTGGGGCTGATCGAGGCCCGCACCGGCACCACGGCCATCCCCGAGCTCTCCGGTCTGCTCAATCCGCAGCGGGGTCTCCCCTTCACCCTCGGGCTGATGCTGCTGGCCCTGATGGCCGCAGCGGGTGTGCCTGGCCTGGCCGGCTTCGTGGCCGAACTGCTGGTGTTCGAGGGCAGCTGGGTGGCCTTCCCGGTGCCCACCCTCGTCTGCCTGATCTCCTCGGGCCTGACCGCCGTCTATGCAGTTCGTCTGTTCAACCGCGTGGGCTTCGGCCGGCTCGACAACGACCGCGCCGACTGGATCAGCACCCGCTGGAGCGAGCGGGCTCCGGCCCTGGTTCTCTCCACCCTGGTGCTGATCACCGGTCTGTTCCCTTCCATGCTCACCGGTTTCAGCGAAGCAGCCACAGGCCCTCTGGCGCTGCGCAGCAGTGAGGCCGTCACCGTGATCGCCCTGGCTCCCTCCTCCAATCCGCAGCTCCCCGCATGACCGCCACCATCGCCTCGGAGCGCACCAAGGCTCCGCTGATTCCTCCCTCGACCCACCGCTACGCCGATGTGATTCATCGGCTCGAGGCGGGCGGCTCGATGCTGCCCGACACCCCCGAGAACCTCAGGCAGATCATCGGCATCTACAAGGCCTATGCCGTGCCGATGGACTTCTATTGGCGCGATCTGCTCTACATCGCCGAGCGGGTGTTCCTCAATCCGCTGCCAGCGTTCAAATACTTCATCTCTCAGCAGTATCTCGATCGCCCCAACAGCTACGCCGGTGAGCAGTCGCAGCTGCGCATCTGGCGCGGCACCGAGAAGGCTCATCCTGAGCTGCTCGAGTTCATGGAGCGCGGTGAGAGCGGGCGCATGCCCAAGCTGCTGCATCACCTCTGGCACGACCGGGTGAACATGGAGTTCGCCGAGGCCTGCATGCAGGCCATGTTCTGGCACCAGGGCATGGGCGGCCGCTTCAACGATTATCTGGTGGGCGATGCCTATAGGGCCAACGCCGATCGGGCGATCAAGGCCTACTTCAAGGGCAACCCACTGATGCTGGGGCTGTATGCCCTGTTCCCGGAGATGTTCCTGGAACAGGTTCGTCAGCTCAGCTACTACGCCAACCTGGGCCTGTTCTGGGAGGTGATGGCGCCGGTTTTCTTCGAGATGAGCGACATCTACGACGAAGGCGGCTTCAAGGGTGTGCCCGATGCCATGGACTTTCTCGTCAACGGCATCTTCGCCGTGGCGGGACGCCCCATCTACCATCACCTCTACATCGGTGAGGAGTGTTACGAGATCATCCCCAAGAGCGAGGGCTTCACCTGGCTCTATGAGGCGGCTCTCCCCTATGTGGAGGCCGTGTTCTACCGCACCTCACCCTTCCGCGGCACCAAGAGCTACAACGCCCAGGCGGGTCAGGTTCCCGCTGACCAGGCCGACTTCCACTACGGCATCCTCTATGCCGATGTCTATCCGGTGGGCTCAGCGGGTATCCCGCCGACGCTGTTGATGCAGGACATGCTGCATTTCCTGCCGCCCTACCTGCGCGAGATCTACCAACAGCATCGCCGCGGTGAGGAGGATGAGCTGGTGCAGCTGGGCATCACCTTCCAGCGCTCCATGTACAACGTGACGTCGGCGGTGATCCAGGCCCTGCGCTGTGCACTGCTCTACCCGCTCGACGACACCGATCCCGAGCACCTGATGGCCAACCGCCGCTTCTTTGAGGCGCAGATGGATCGCTTTCTGCGGCCTGAAGCCCGCCTCTCCGACATTCAGACCCAGGACTATCGCTGACCGCGGGTATCCACGGATCGAATCCCTCTTTCCTATCGCGCCATGGCCACCATCCTTGACACCGCTGCATCCGCCGGTGTCTTCAACACCCTGCTGGCGGCCGTCGACGCCGCCGGCCTTCGCAGTGCGCTGGAGGGCCCGGGCCCCTTCACCGTGTTCGCACCGGTGGATGAAGCCTTCGCCGCCCTGCCGCCCGGCACGGTGCAGACCCTGGTGGACAATCCTCCACAACTGGCACGCATCCTCAAGTACCACGTTCTGGCTGGCCTCCACCAGCGTGCCGATCTGATTCAGCAGCCTCAGTGGGACAGCCTGGAGGGGGCGCCGATTCCGATCCGACGGGCTGACCCGTTCGAGATCAAGAACGCCTCAGTGGTGACTGCCGATGTGCTCTGTGACAACGGCGTGGTGCATGTGATCGATCGGGTCATCCTGCCCGGCTGATCAGAGTCCCCGACATCGGCCTGTCTCTGCACGGTTCAGGAGTCGTTATGCGGATTTCGCATCCCCTGCCGCTTAGGCTGGATGTGTCGGAATTGAACTGTGCCGGCGGACGATCCCCCACGCTTCTGCCCCTGGCCCGCGGCTGCTGTCTGCCTTGACTTCCACGGGTGGTTCCAGCGGGTTTCCCGTCGCGGTTTCGGTTGCCAGCGCCCCACCGTGCCCAGTCTGATGGTGGGCCTTTGCTGGCTCGGCCTGAGCGGATGCGGCGCAGGCGGCCATGGGGATTGGCAGGCCCCGGCGATGGCCGATTGCCGCTTCCAGACCAACGGTTTCGTGCATCTGCACATCGCTGAGGAACAGGGCACCGTCAGCCTCATCTCCGATTACACCCCCGGTCAGGCGCCAGACCACGCCCTTGATCTGCGAGAAGGTCGCGAGAGCGAGGGGCGCCTGGTGAGGGGCGGTGACAGTCGCCAGCTGGTTGAGTTCTTCCTGGTGAATGACGAGTTCGGTCAGAAGCCGGGCGAGACCGTTCTGCTTCGCCTGGCCGCCGATGGACGATCGCGAATCGAAGCCCGCAGCCCGCAGGGACGCATTCGCACGCTCGATTTCGGCACCTGCACCGCCGCACCGCGTCCGCTCGACCGGAAGGGCCACGGAAGGCGCCCCACCAGCGCGGTGCAGTCTCAATCGCGGCGCTAGCCTTGAGCCAATCAGGTGATGAGGCCCTGAGTGTTGGAGAAGCGACACCGTCGGTCCCCGTCCGCGGACCCATCGGACTCGCCCCGTTCGTTCATCCGCCGTTTCAGCGCCCTCTGGAGAGCCATCTGGCGGCCTGACACCGTTCTCTGGCTGCTCGTGGCCAGCCTGGTGCTGCTGCCGGTGGTCATGTTCACGGCCATGTCCGGGGCGACGGTGGCTCAGATGCGACTGCAGGCGGATGAGATTTCCACGCTGGCCTCCGGTATCCGTTCCTATTACGCCGACAACGTCATCGCCCGCTTGCAGGCGGCGGATGGTCAGGCTGTCTACACCGAGAATTATCGTGAGGTGCATGGCGGTATCCCCATTCCTGCCACCCTCTCGATCGAGCTGGGGGCGCTGTTCGACAATGCCCACAGCGATGGGCGCATCTCCTACGAGTTTCTCTCCGACTATCCCTTCGCTCGCCGGCTGACCCATCCCCTCGATTCCTTCGAACGCAACGCCATCCAGGCCTTCCGAGCGGATCCCCAGCGCAAGACCGTCACCGAGCTCAAGGGCAACGGTCTGGGTCGCTCGACCTATCGCCTCGCCACACCGGTGTTCATGCGTGCCGCCTGTGTGAAATGCCACAACGCCCACCCTGATTCTCCCAAGCGGGACTGGAAGGTCGGTGATGTGCGCGGGATTCAGGAGGTCACCGTGCGGGGGCTGCAGGTGGATGGCTTCGGCAGTCTCAGTTGGCTGTTCGCCTATGTCGGGCTGGTCGGGGTGACGTCCGTGGCGGCCACCAGCGTGTTTCAGCGCCAGAGCCGCCAACTCGGCCAAGTGAACCGTCAACTGCTCGATTCCAACCAGAGAGAATCCACCCTGGCCGCCCGCCTTGCCGACCAGCTGCAGGAGCTTTCCATCTTCGGCAGTGTCGTCGACGATTCGATCGTTGGTATTTCGATCGCCGATATGCGACAGCCTGATGCTCCACTCATCTACGTCAACAATGCCTTCACGGCGATTACCGGCTATTCCAGAGAGCTGGCCATTGGCTATAACTGCCGCTTCCTCCAGGGGCCTGAAACCGATCCGGCTGAGTTGGACCGTCTGCGGCAGGCCCTCAAGACCGGCACGTCCTACACCGGTGAGTTGATCAACTACAAACTCGATGGCACCCGTTTCTGGAATCGGCTCACGCTCTATCCGATCCGCAGCGGCGAAAGCGATGTTCCCGACTATTACGTGGCCAATCAGGTTGACGTCACCACCCTCAAGAAACAGGCGGGCCTGTCCGTGGATGAGCTGAAGAGCCTGGGTGGAGATCTGCAGCTGGCGCAACGGTCGCTGCAGGATGCCGAACGCTTCGGCGAGGCCCTGCGGCAGCATCTGGATCGCAGCGGCGTTGCCTCCACCGAAGTGGCGGCTTTCCTCGCGGCCGAACAACAGGCCCATGGCCGTCTCCAAGCCCTTGTGTCGAAGCTGCTGCGGGTGCTGCAGCGCGGGGTTGATCAGTGATGACCGACCTGCCCGTGCCGTTCCGCGAGTCCGCTCGGTTTCTCAAGCGACTGCTGATCGGCTACTGGGTCGGATCCTCACTGCTCCTCACCATGGCTTCAGGGGTGTTCGACCTCGTGGAGCGGCATCGTGAAGTGATCTACGACGCCGAACATGCCCGCGATGTGGTGCAGGCCGTTCTCGCCAGCCCGATGACGGAGCAGGCCCGCCAGGCCGCGATCCTCGCCTATGCCAGCTCACCGCGGGAGGATGAGCTCGATGGCATGAACGTGCTACTGGTGGTCGATCCATTTGGCAAGATTGTCTACTCCTCGCGCAGCGGCTGGCTGGGGCTCTCCATCACCGATCCCCAGCTGAGTCGAACCGAGACCAACGATCCCGATTTTGATTCCTTGGTCGCCTGCTTCCGCGAACGCCGACCTGATTGTGTTGCGATGGTCTCCTCAGACCTGCAGCTTCGCACCGGCAGCTTCACCGTGCTTCGGCCGGCCACTCTTCCCAGCGCGGACATCGGTCTGCCCCGCCGGGAGTTGCTCGTGGTCGTCAACTACGACCCGGGGGTGGTCGTGGCCGACTACTCCCAGGATCTGCTGTTGCTGTTCCTCATGAGCATGGCAGCCTCCGGGGTGTTGATGCTGCCGCTCTGGCTGCTGCTGAGCAGTCAGCTGATTCCTCGCTTCGCCTCGGCCTCATACACCGACGGGCTGACGCGGTTGAGCAACCGAACCATGTTCATGGAACAGGTGAAGGCCCTGCTCGCCGATTTCGAATCGAGTCAGGTTGATCTCGTGTTTGCCGTTCTTGATATCGATCACTTCAAGCGCATCAACGACACCTTCGGTCATGGCTGCGGAGATGCCGCCCTCGAACATGTGGCTGAGATTCTGCGAACGGTCACCCGGCCCGAAGATCTGGTCTGCCGCTTCGGTGGTGAGGAGTTTGCTATTCTTCTCAACGGTTCGCGTGAAACGGCCGGGAAGGCGCTGGAACGTCTGCGGCTGCAGCTCGAAATGGGGCGTTTCAACTACAGAGGCCACCAGCTCCGGCTCACCGCCAGCATCGGTGCTGCCGCGACCGCTGACTGCGGCTACAACCTTGATTACCTGTACAACATGGCGGACAAGGCCCTCTATGCGGCCAAGAGCGGTGGTCGTAACCGCCTCGCCTGGAGTGATGGCCGCGTTCTCACCCGCCTGGCCCGCTGAGCGCTGTGGAATTTCCTGGGATTCCCGCCGACGACGCAGCCCGTGTCGATGAGCTTCGCTCCTTCGGTGTGCTCGACTCAGGTCCGGACGCCAGCTTCGACGACATCACCGAGCTGGCCCGGCGTATCGCCGGCACGGAGATCGCGATCATCAGCCTGGTCGACGAGGACCGGCAATGGTTCAAGAGCTGCGTCGGAGCCCCGCTGTCCCGCACCCAGACACCCCGCTCGATCGCGATCTGCGCCCACACCATCCTGCAGCGCGAGCCCCTGATCATCGGTGACGCCCTCGCAGATCCCCGATTCGCGGATAACCCGCTCGTCACCGGTGATCCAGGCATCCGTTTCTATGGGGGCTTCCCCCTGGTCTCCCCGAACGGTTATGCCCTCGGCAGCCTGTGTGTCATCAGTCGTCAGCCCCATCAGCTCAGCTCGGATCAGCTCGACAGCCTGACGCGGCTGGCGTCGCTCACGATCCTCCACCTCGAGGTGTTGCGGCGGGTCCACACCCTGGACACCCCTCCGCCGATCAGGCCGGATCGCCTGCCCGTTGCCGGGCATCGCGTGGGCCTCGGCTCCCTGGAGCGGCTGATCAGCCGCGATCAGCTTCTGCGCACCCTTGAGCTGATCCTGGCGATGGAGGTGGGTTCCCCCTTCGCCCTGATGCGCTGCCGGTTCCGCGATTACGACCGCGTCAACGCCACCCTCGGCGCCCTGTTGGCCGAGGAGTTCATGAATGAAGGGGCTCGCCGTGTGCTCGCCGCAGTGCCGCGCGGCAGTTCCGTGTCGCGATTCGCCGATGCTGAACTCGTTGTGCTCCTCCCCTTTGATGTGGACGATGCCGACGTTCAGCGCGTTGCCGATCGCGTGATCGGTCTGACCAATCAGGTGTATCGCACCGGCGCCCAGACCCTGGCGATGGGCGTGTCGATCGGCATCGCCGTCTATCGACGCAATTACGACAACGCCGAGGCGATCCTCGCGGATACCAGCATGGCTGTGCGCATGGCTCTGCGCTCCGCCGGCAGCGCCTTCCGCTTCATCGATTCGGAAACCAGAGTGGTGGCGCGCGAGAGCTACCGCCTCGAGTCCGACCTGCGGGAAGCCATCGCCAGCAAGTCGCTCGACACCTACCTGCAGCCGATCGTCGATCTGACGACGGCCGAGCCGATCGGTTTCGAGGCTCTGGCCCGCTGGCAGCGGGGATCCGAGCTGCTCACCCCCGGTAGCTTCATCCCCATGCTCACCGAGAGCGGCATCACCGGTGAGCTCGATCTGCTGATCATCGAAAAGGCCCTCGCCGCCATCCCGCTGCTGGCGATGCCGATCCCACAACGCCCGATGACGATGAGCGTCAACCTCTCCGGCATCATGCTGGAGGATGAGGACCTGCGCTCCCGTCTTCTGACTCTGTTGGATGACAACCCCTTGCCGCTGGGTTGGGTGTTGCAGGTGGAGCTGCTGGAGGATGCGTTTCAGGACACCAGCCAATCCTTCGAGCATTTTCTGGCGGATCTGTTCGCCCGCGGGGTGGCCATCGCCATCGATGATTTCGGAACGGGCTATTCCTCCCTGGCCCGGCTGATCTCCCTGCCGTTGCAGGGTGTCAAGGTGGACCGGGTCTTCGTGCGACGCCTCGATGAACCCGGCGAATCCCAACGCACGCTGCTGCGCACCATGCTGTCGATGCTCAGCGATCTCGGTCTGTCGGTGACCGCTGAAGGGGTTGAGACGCCATCCCAGCGCGACTGGCTGATCAGCAATGGCGTCAGCAGGGCCCAAGGCTACCTCTTCCACCATCCCTTGCCGATCAACGCCGCGATCGAGCTGCTGCAGAACCTCGATTACCGCCCCCGTGCCATGCCGGTGGATCCCGACAGCCTGCGGGAGGTCCGTCGCCGGCGCCGGCGGCCCCCCTGGCGTCTGCCCTTCCTCGATCGTCGTCAGCCTCGCTCCTGACAACGACCGCCGTGCTCAGTCCTCGACCGGAGCCGATCAGGCGGCACGGTCGTTCTTCTCATCCAGATACTGATCCCAGCTGGAGCGGAACCCCGGGTCCCCCGCCTCCGCTGATCGCCGCCCTCCCGTTGTGGCCGTCGTCCGGCCGAGGTCTGCCTCGTCGGGCATCTCCTCATCGCCGCGGTTGTGAACCAGACGCCGCAGCTCGTTCCAGCGGCTGAGCAGGGCGATGGCCGCAACCAGGGCGATCAGCTCGACCATGGCGAGACGACGGGGGGTGGCGGATTTGTATCGGCTGCAGCGGCAGCGTCAAGAGCCGGCGACGGCTCCGGCCACCACCACCATCTCCGTTCAGGTCAGCTCTCCGATCGCCGAGCCGATGGCCGCATAGCAGCGTTGCAGCTGGGCCTCGCTGATGCTCAGCGGTGGCAGCAGATACACCACGTTGCCCAGGGGCCGCAGGTACACGCCCTGCTCAAGGCAATGGCGCTGGACGCGTCGGCCGATCGGGTTCAGATAGCTGTCCTCGCCGATCTGCAGGTCGAAGGCGGCCATGGTGCCGAGGCAGCGCGGCCGCTGCACCGCCGGCAGGGCGCTCAGCTCCTCGAGAAGCGGCCGGTGGCGGCTCTCGAACTCCTGATAGCGGGGCGGATCGGCCTGCAGCAGATCCAGGCTGGCGAGGGCGGCGGCGCAGCCCAGCGGATTGGCGGTGAAGCTGTGGCCGTGGAAGAAGGTGTGGCTGGGGGTGTCGCTGATGAAGCCCTGATGGAGCCGTTCGCTGGCCATCGTCACCCCCATCGGCAGAAAGCCGCCGGTGAGGCCCTTGGAGAGGGCCATCAGGTCGGGTCGGATGCCGGCGCGCACGCTGGCGAACAGGGCGCCGGTGCGGCCGAAGCCGGTCATCACCTCATCGGCGATCAGCAGGGCCCCGCTGGCGCGCACCCGCTCCTGAACGGCCCGCAGGAAGCCGGGCCGCACCTGGCGCATGCCGCTGGCCCCCTGGATCAGCGGTTCGAGGATCACGGCGGCGGTGGGTGTCGTCAGGGCCTGCTCCAGCTGCGCCAGCGCCTGCTGTTCGCGCATCTCGACGTCGTCGTCGTGCCAGTGGGTGTGGGGCCAGGCCACGTGCGCCACCTCGAACAGCAGCGGTTCATAGGCTGCGGTGAACAGCGAGCGCGCGCCGAGAGCCATCGCTCCCACCGTGTCGCCGTGATAGGCGCCCTCGAAGGCGATCAGCTGGCGGCGCGGCTCGCCGCGGTTGCCCCACCACTGCCAGGCGATCTTCAGGGCCACCTCCACCGCCGTGGAGCCGTTATCGGAGAAGAACAGGCGCTCCAGGCCGGTGTGGGCCGCCAGACGCTCCGCCAGCCGCTCGGCCGGGCCATGGCTGAAGTTGGCGAAGATCACCTGCTCGAGCACCCGGGCCTGTTCGGCGATCGCCGCGGCGATCCGGGGTTCGCCATGGCCGTGGAGCGTGACCCACCAGCTGCTGATTGCATCGATCAGCTCCCGGCCATCGTGGAGCTGGAGCACTGCCCCTTGGGCTGAAGCCACCCGCAGCGGCTCCGGGGCCGTGGCCACCTGGGTGGTGGGGTGCCAGAGATGGGGATGCCAGGCCATGAAGCAGCGGAATGGATCGAATCGCTACAGCCGCCGGGGCAACTGACCACTTAACAGTGAATTCTCGCTCCCACCGCCGCTGCGCCATGTCCTGTCCCCGCTGCTTCTGCCGCGTGCCGGCGCGCTCGGCCTCCGACCGGTCCAGGCTGGTGTGCGCCGACTGTGGAACGCCCTTTCCTCCCCCGGACGGGAATGAGCCCCATGTGGGATGGCTGGGGGCGGCTGCGGTGGCGGTCTTCTCACTGCTCACCACCGCGGTGGTGATCATTTCGGGTGTGAGTGCAGAGAAGGGTTCCCTGGCCGACTCCCAGAACGGATCCGCCAGGGCGTCTCAGGTCAGCGGCGACCGCGCTGGCGAACAACCCTGAGGGTGATCCAGGTCACTGCCCCAACAGCCGCCAGCACCAGCAGCACCTTCACCAATTTGCTCACCGGTTCGATCCACAGCTCCACGCTCTGGTAGCCCTGGCCCAGCCCCTGACCCAGCAGGGTGAGCACCAGCACCCAGAGCAGACTGCCGGCGGTGGTCCAGGCCAGAAACGACAGCTGGGGCATCAGTTCGATCCCGGCCGGTACCGACACCAGGGTGCGCACCCCCGGGATGATCCGCCCCCAGAACACCACCGCCGTGCCATGGCGGTTGAACCAGCGGCGGCTGCGGGCCAGATCCGCCGCACTGATGCCGATCCAGCGGCCGTGGCGGTCGAGCCAGCGCTCGATCCGCTGTTCATTGATCAGCCGGCCGATGCCATACCAGAACCAGGCTCCCAGCACCGTGCCGATCAGCCCGGCCAGGATCACCGGCACCAGCTCAAGCTTTCCCTGCTGCACATAAAAACCTCCCAGGGGCATCACCAGCTCCGAGGGAATCGGCGGGAATACGTTCTCGAGCAGCATCACCGCCGCGATCACCACGTACCCCATCAGGGGGTTGGCCTCCACCGCTGAACCGATCAGCACGGGGAGGCGGGCAATCAGATCCTGCATCAACACATGTCTTTCCCGATCAGGCTAGGGAAAGTGCAGCTCTCCTCTAGGTTTCTGAGCCAGAACTCCGCGTGGCTGATGGCCGGCTACCCCGCTCGGTCCCCGCTGCAGGCCCTCCAGCACTGGCGCCAGAAGCTCACGGTGCCCCAGTTCACGGTGGTGACCGGAGGTCTGGTGATCGTGCTGGGCACCTTCATTCTGGCCAGTCCGCTCTGCTCAACGGATGAGGTGGGTCTGTGGGAGGCCCTGTTCACGGTGACCTCGGCGATCACCGTGACCGGCCTTTCGATCATCGACATCAGCCGCGACCTCACGCCCTTCGGTCAGGTGGCCCTGGCGGGGCTGATCATCACCGGTGGGCTGGGGCTGATGGCGATCACCACCTTCCTGCAGGGCTTCGTTCAGGGCCGCTCCGGCCTGCGCCATCGCCTGGATCGGGGCCGGGCCCTCGATGAATTCGGGGTGGGAGGCATCGGCCCCACCTTCAACAGCATCCTGATCGCCGGCTTCTGTGTGATGGGGCTGGGCACCGTGGTGCTCTATGCCTTCGGCTTCACCGACATCGACAGGCCGCTGCAGCGTTTCTGGGCCTCCCTCTTCCACTGCATCAGCGCTTACAACAACGCCGGTTTCGGGCTGTGGAGCGACAACCTGGTGGGGTATCGCGACAACCCCGTGGTGAACGGGGTGATCGCCGCCATGATCGTGATCGGCGGCATCGGCTGGCGGGTGATCAACGACGTGTGGGCCAACCGCTTCCGGCTGGCCCGTCTGCGCCGCCTGAGCCTCCATACCCGCCTGGTGCTGCGCAGCACCGTGCTGCTGATCGTGATCGGTGCCCTGGGCCTGCTGTTCACCGAGCAGTTCGCCAGTGGTGGGGTGATCCAGCAGCTCAACCTCGGCCAGCGGTTGCAGGTGACCCTGTTTCAGTCGATCACCACCCGCACCGCCGGCTTCAACACCGTGCCGCTTTCGATGGAAACGCTCTCGGAGGCGGGACTGCTGCTGATGATCGTGCTGATGTTCATCGGGGCCAGCCCAGGCGGCACCGGCGGCGGCATCAAGACCACCACCTTCGCCCTGCTGATGGGAGCCACCAAATCAACCCTGGAGGGCCGCAAGCAGGTGGTGATCCGCAACCGGCTGATTCCCGGCGATCTGCTGCTCAAGGCGGTGGGCGTGGCCCTGGCCTCCGGCCTGTTCGTGCTGCTGATGGCCCTGCTGCTGGGCATCGGCTCCACGGCCATCGGCTCCACGGCCATCGGCGAAGAAGCCAGCAAGGGCTTCAGCTTTCTGGAAAAGCTGTTCACCTGCATGTCGGCTTTCTGCACGGTGGGCCTCGACCTTGGGGTGACAGCCGAGCTGAACCGCTGGGGTCAGCTGGTGCTGATCGTGGGGATGTTCGTGGGCCGGCTTGGCATCATGCTGCTCCTCGCCGCTCTGTACGGGAACCGGCCGCCCGATCGGGTGGGCTATCCCCGGGAAGAGGTGTTTCTCTGATCCGGTGCCTGATCTCCAACCATGACCTCCTTCCATTCCTGGTGGCAATGGCGCCCTGAGCAGGGGCCTGACCCAAGCGGTTTCGCGGTGATCGGTGTGGGCCGCTTCGGTTCGGCGGTGATCGAGGAGCTGGCACGCAGCGGCGCTGATGTGCTGGCGATCGACAACGACCAGCGGGCCATCGATGCCCTGCGCCAGATCGACCCCTCGATCGAGGCCCGGGTGGTGGACTGCACCGATGAGGAGGCGCTGCGGGCCGCCGGTGTGCTCGACATGGGCACCGTGGTGGTGGCGATGAGCGAACCGCTCGGGGTAAGCATCACCGCCACCCTGATCGCCAAGGACGCCCCAGGAACCCGGGTGAAGCAGGTGATCGCCCGCGCCACCACCGATCTGCACATGAAGATGCTGCAGCGGGTGGGGGCTGACCGGGTGGTGTTCCCTTCCAAGATGCAGGGTCTGCGGCTTGGGATGGAGCTGGTGCGCCCCAACCTGCTGGAGCGGCTCCGTCTCGACGATCGCAACAGCATTGAGGAGATCCGCGTGCCCAGGGCGTTCGTGGGCCAGTCGCTCCGCGATCTCAACCTGCGCAAGAACTACAACGTGAGCGTGCTGGCCTGCGGGCCCGACAACGACCTCACCGTGAACCCACCGGCCTCCCATGTGCTGGAGCAGGGCGAACTGCTGGTGGTGATGGGCGCAGCTGATGACTTGCGCAAGCTGCCCGGAAGCTGATCCGAACCCGGGTATTCCATCGGCAAATCCCTGTAGATTGAAAGTTATTACCTGGAGACGGCTCCCTTCTTGGCGCTGGAGATCCTGATCATCCTGCTGCTGATCGTTGCCAACGGTCTTTTCTCCGGTTCCGAAATCGCGATCGTCTCCGCCCGCCGTCATCGGCTGCAGCAGCTGGCGGACCGGGGGCGGCGTTCCGCGAGGGTGGCGATCCGCCTCTCGGATTCCCCCAATGAGCTGCTGTCCACCGTGCAGGTGGGCATCACCCTGATCGGGATCCTCAGTGGAGCGGTGGGTGGCGCCACCGTGGCCCGGCAACTCACCCCCCTGCTGGAGAGTGTGCCCCTGCTGGCTCCCTACAGCGAGGGTCTCAGCTTCGGCCTTGTGGTGGCCGTGATCACCTTTCTTTCCGTGGTGATCGGCGAGCTGGTGCCCAAACGCCTGGCGCTCGCCAATCCTGAGGAGCTGGCCTGCACCATGGCTCCCAGCATGCGCTGGCTGTCGCAGGTGAGCGCACCGGTGGTGCATCTGCTGAGCAAGTCCACCGATGCCCTGCTCAGGCTGCTGGGCGTGTCCACCAGCAGCGAGCCCGACATCACCGAAGACGAGATCAAGGCGATGATCCGTCAGGGTGCCGACTCCGGGGTGTTTGAGGAGGTGGAGCACGACATGGTGCAGCGGGTGCTGCGGCTGGGCGATCGCACGATCAAAACCCTGATGACCCCCCGCACCGACATCTGCTGGCTGGATCTGGAGGAGCCCTTGGAGGACAGCCTCCAGGAAGTGCTGGAGAGCACCCATTCCCGTTTCCCTGTGGGGAAGGGAAGCCTGGATGACTGCCTGGGAGTGGTGCGGGTGCGCAACCTGCTGTTCGCCAAGCTCACCGGCGAACCGATCAACCTGGAGGAGCTGTTGCAGCCGCCCCTGTTCGTGGCGGAAAGCACCCGGGCCCTGTCAGTGCTCGAGCATTTCAAGCGCAGCGGCATCCATATCGCCCTGGTCACCGATGAGTTCGGCGGGGTGGAGGGTCTGGTGACCCTCAACGACTTGATGGAGGGGATCGTGGGCGATCTGCCCTCGGTCGACGACGAGGTGGAGCCCCTGGTGGTGACGCGGGAGGATGGGTCCTGGTTGGTGGACGCGGGTCTCGACCTGGATGCCTTCACAGAACTGATCGATCGCGACATCTTTGGAATCGATCAGGAGGGGCCTTATCACACCCTGGCCGGCTTCGTGATGCATGTGCTCGAGCGCATCCCTCGCGAGGCCGACCACTTCGAGTGGCAGGGGTACCGCTTCGAGGTGGTGGACATGGACGGCAAACGGGTGGACAAACTGCTGGTGTGCCCGGCCGTGAGCACTGCTGCGGCGCAGTCCGACGCCGGTGCCGATCTCGATCAGATCCTTTGAGCTGGCGCCGCGCTCAAAGGATCTGATCGAGGAAGCGCCGGGTGCGCTCCTGGGTGGGATTGGAAAAGAATCGGTCGGGTGGGGCGATCTCCACCACGGCTCCATCGGCCATCAGCACCACCCGGTCGGCCACCTGCTGGGCAAAGCGCAGCTCGTGGGTCACCACCACCATGGTCATGCCATCGGCTGCCAGGCCCTGCATCACATCGAGCACTTCGCGCACCATCTCCGGATCGAGGGAGCTGGTGGGTTCATCGAAGAGCATCAGCTGGGGATCCATGCAGAGCGAACGGGCAATGGCCACCCGTTGCTGCTGGCCGCCGGAGAGCTGCCCGGGGAATTTGTTGGCCTGCTCGGCGATGCCGACCCTCTGCAGCAGTTTCAGGGCGCGCTGCTCAGCCTCCAGCCGCGGGCGACGGCGCACCAGCACCGGGGCCAGAGTGAGGTTCTCGAGCACCGTGAGGTGGGGGAAGAGATTGAACTGCTGAAACACCATCCCCACCTCCCGGCGGATCGCATCGATGTTGCGCAGGTCGTTGGAGAGGGGCATCCCATCGATGTGGATGCTGCCCTGCTGAAAGTCTTCCAGGGCATTGAAGGTGCGGAGGAAGGTGCTCTTCCCCGATCCCGAAGGCCCCATGATCACCACCACCTCACCCCGGCTCACCTCCAGGGCGGCCCCCCGCAGCGCGTGAAACCCGTTCGGGTACCACTTGTGCACGTCCCTGGCCTCGATGATCGGCCCGGCGCTGGAGCTGGCGGTGCTGCTGGTCATGGTTGGGAATCGTGGGATTGGGGCGGATCAGTGGGTTGTCGCATGCTGGGGATCCAGGCGCCGCTCCAGGGCGCGGCTACCCAGCCCGAGGGCGGCGCAGCAGCACCAGAACAGAATGGCCAGGGTGAGATACACCTCTCCGTAATGGCCCAGAAAGTCGGGATTGGCCATCACCGAGCGGGCCGTGCCCAGCAGCTCCATCAGGCCGATCAGCGACAACAGGGTGGTGCCCTGGAGCAGGGAGATGAACTGACCCACCATCACCGGCAACGCCACCCGCAGGGCCTGGGGCAGCACCACATGCTGGAGGGCCTGGGGGGTGGAGAGCCCGAGGGCGCGGGCTGCCTCCAGCTGCCCCCTGGGAATGGCGGCCAGGCCTGATCGCACCGCTTCGGCCAGATAGGCGGCGGCAAAGAAGGTGAGCACCCAGGCCGCCCGCCAGACCCGCTCCGGTGCCAGCCCCCCCGGCAACAGAAACCCGAGGATGTTCTGGCCCAGAAACAGCAGGGTGATCAGGGGTGCTCCCCGGATCAGCTCGATGTAGGCCACCGATCCCCAGCGCAGCAGCGGCAGCTCGCTGCGTCGACCCAGGGCCAGCAGCACCCCCAGGGGAAAGCAGAGCAGGATCGCGAAGCTGGCCTCCAGCAGGGTGAGCAGAAGCCCTCCCCACTCGGAGCTCGGCACCGGGGTGATGCCCAGCCCGCCATGGATCAGCACCATGCCCAGCAGATAGAGCAGCGGCCAGCCGAGCGCCAGCCAGCCGGCGCGGCGCTGATCCAGTCGGGCTCCGAAGCGCCCGGCCAGCCAGCGCAGGATCACCAGCAGGCCGGTGATCGCCAGCCAACGCCCGGCATTGATCGCTGTGAGCCCAAGGGCCCAGGGGGTCCAGAGGGCCGCCAGGATCAGCGCGACCACGGCGATGCGGTCGTTGCGGGGCCAGAGCTCGCCGCCGCGGTCGGGCCTGGGGAAGGCGCGCAGCAGCCCCCAGGTGATGCCGCTGGCGGCGGCCAGCAGGCTGGCCAGCAGCCAGAGCCGCCACTGCTCGGTGAGCGGGTAACGCCCCACGGCGAACAGGGTGCTGTTGAGCTGCACCACCGCCCAGTCGGCCTGGCTGAAGGCCCAGCGCAGCAGGCTGAACAGGGCTGTGCTGAGCACGGTGATCAGGGCCAGGCTCAGCAGGGCGTCAGCGGGGGTGGAGAACAGCTCCCGTCGTAGGCGCCCCAGGGGATTTCGCTCAGCGCTCACGGATCTGCACCAGGCGGTTGAGGCCGTTCATCAGGCCCGAGATCAGCAGATCCAGCGCCAGATAGCCGGCCAGCAGCAGGATCACCACCTCCACGGCCCGGCCGGTCTGATTGAGGGTGGTTTCGGCCACGGCATAGAGGTCGGAGTAGCCCACCGCCACCGCGAGCGCGGAGTTCTTGGCCAGGGAGATGTACTGGGTGTTGAGACCGGGCATGATCACCCGCAGGGCCTGGGGCAGCACCACATGGCGCAGGCTGGCCAGCCTGCCCAGCCCCAGGGCTGAGGCGGCCTCCCACTGGCCCCGGGGCACCGCTGCGATGCCACCGCGCACCACCTCCGCGATGTAGGCACCGATGTAAACAATCAGGCCGGTGAGCAGGGCCGCAAACTCCACGCTCAGTTGCAGCGGGGCCCGCCAGATGCCGTTGGCGAGCTGGGGGCCGGCCCAGTGCAGGCCGTTTTCAAAACCGGCGACGTGGAGCCCCGATTTGGCCAGAACCACACCCGGCAGCTGCAAGGCTTCTGCCCCGTTGGGCAGGGAGAGAAACACCACGAAATACCAGAACACCAGCTGCAGCAGCGGCGGGATGTTGCGCACCACCTCCACGTAGAGCCGCACCACCCCTCTGAGCAGCCCGTTGCTGGAGAAGCTGGCCATGCCGGCCAGGGTTCCCAGCAGCGTGGCGCCCACCACTCCGCTCACCACCACCCGGAGGGTGTTGGCCAGGCCGGCCAGCAGGGCACGCCAGTAGGGCATCTCGGCCTGGAAGGGAAGCAGGGATTCGCCGATGTCGAAGCCGGCGGGCTGCCCCAGCCAGCGCCAGGTGAGCAGCAGACCGGCGGCCGTGAGGTTGCGCACCAGGTTGCTGAGCAGGAAGGCGATCAGCACCAGCACCACCAGCCCCACGCTGCCCTGAACAAGCCAGGGCAGCACCCTGCGGTCGCGCCACCAGGGAGTGCCCATCAGCGGAAGGGTGGGGAGTAGATCAGGCCGCCCTCCGTCCACTGTTTGTTGAGGCCCCGGTCCAGCTTGAGCTTGGAACCTTGGCCAACGTTGCGATCAAAGATCTCGCCGTAGTTGCCGACGGCCTGGATCGCCCGCACGGTGAAGTCGGCCGGCAGGCCCAGCTGTTTGCCGAAATCCCCCTCGATGCCGAGGAAGCGGCGCAGGTCGGCGAGTTGGACGTTGGCCCTGGCTTCGGCCAGCCTGGCCTCGAGGTTGGCTTTGGTGATCCCGAGTTCCTCCGCCTGCATCAGGGCGTAGACGATCCAGCGCAGCGCATCCGCCCAGGCCGGATCGGCATTCACCGTGGCCGGGCTGAGGGGTTCTTTGCTGAGCACATCCGGCAGCAGCGCATGGTCGTTGGGCTTCGGAAAGCTGGTCCGCTTGCCGGCCAGCCCGGAGCGGTCGCTGGTCACGGCTGCGCAGCGACCCCCCAGGTAGGCGGCCATGGTCTGTTCGCTGCTCTGGAACTTCAGCGGGGTGTAGGGGGTGGTTTCCTGGCGCATCCGATCGGCCAGGGTGAGCTCGGTGGTGGTGCCGGTCTGCACGCAGATCGGTTTCCCGGCCAGATCCTTGAACGAGCGAATCCCACTGGCCACGGGCACCATCACCCCCTGGCCGTCGTAAAACACCGTGGGCGCAAAACTGAGTGCGTTGCCGCCGGGTGCATCGCGACTGAGGGTAGCGGTGGTGTTGCGCGAAAGCAGATCCACCTCACCACTGGCCAGGGCAGCAAAGCGCTCACTGGGGCTGACGTTGCGGAATTCCAGCTTTGCCGGGTCGCCCAGCACGGAGGCCGCCACGGCCTTGCAGATGTCCACATCGAGGCCGGAGTAGCGGCCGTTGGGTTCCAGGAAACTGAAGCCGGGCAGGGTGCCGTCCACCCCGCAGATCAGCTGGCCGCGGCCCTTGATCATGGCCAGCTTCTGGCTCTGCACCCCGGAGCCGCCGTCCGGGGCGCAGCCCGCCAGGGGAGAGATCAGGAGTGCTGCAGCCAAGAGCCCCCTGAGCCTGGAAGAGAGACGGGGCATTAGAGGCCGATCACGGGAGAAGGTTTGGCGGATTTTCCCACGCTCGGTTCAGGAAAAAGGTTCGGCGGCCGCGGCGGATCGACTGGAGAGTCCGATATCCCGATCCTGGAACCGTTGTATGTTGCCAGCACCGCAACGCCGCGATGACCGATCTTCTGGAGGTGGCCAGTCAGCCGGCCGCCCTGATCACTCTGGCCGTTCTCAGCGGCTCGATCGTGCTGTTCATCAGCGGTTGGCTGGCGCCGGAAGTCACCGGTCTGCTGGCGGCCGGCCTGCTGATCGCCACCGGGGTGCTCAGGCCCG
>JAYKGZ010000132.1:0-3555 GCA_035284925.1 Cyanobacteriota bacterium
GGGGCCTGCCCGCCGCCACTGAGCTGCTCGATCCGATCGTGCCCCAGTACATCGCGGATCTGATCAGCTGGACGGCCATCGGTGCCCGCACCACCGAGAGCCAGACCCACCGGGAGATGGCGTCGGGGCTGTCGATGCCGATCGGGTTCAAGAACGGCACCGACGGCAGCGTGGGAACGGCGATCCATGCCATGCAGGCTGCGGCCCGACCCCACCATTTCCTGGGGATCAACAAGGATGGCGGTGCTTCGATCGTGAGCACCACCGGAAATCCCGACGGCCATGTGGTGCTGCGGGGCGGGAAGGGGGGAACCAATTACCACCCCCAGGCCATTGAGGAGGTGGCGGCGGCCCTGCAGCGCGACCGGCTGCCTGAGCGGGTGATGGTGGACTGCAGTCATGGCAACTCCAACAAGGATTACCGGCTCCAGAGCGAGGTGTTGCGCCACGTGGCCGAGCAGGTGCGGGGCGGCTCCAGGCAGGTGATGGGGGTGATGCTGGAAAGCCACCTGGTGGCCGGCAATCAGAAGATCCCGGCCGATCTCAGCCAGCTCACCTATGGCCAGAGCATCACGGATGCCTGTATCGATCTGGCCACCACCGAAGCATTGCTCGACGAGCTGGCCGCGGCCGTCCGAACCGTCCAGGCAACCCCCAGCTTCGCACTCGCCTGAGCGACTGGGATCTGTTGACTGGGAGCTGCTGACTGTGATTGGCACTCGCAAAGTCTGAGTGCCAAGCTTATCTCAACCTGTCAGAATGTTCGCTCTGAACTCCACTGCTGGGGCGGCTCAATAGGGTTCTTGCTATCAACGTCTGAGGTGCGTGATGACCGTGCTGTTGCAGTTCTGCGGCCTTTCCGATCCCCTTCAGGCCTTCTATCTCGAACAGAGCTCCGCTGCGGGGACGGGCCCCGCCTTCGCCGGGTTCCGCCCCTTTCAGCTCGACCACCTACTGGCTTGGTCCCGGGACGTGGCGCGCCAGCGCTGCTGGGAACTGGAAACGATTCAGGGCAGCGTGGTGGGGGTGTGGATGGAACGGGCCGAAGCGATCCGCCAATGGCAGCTCCGCCTGCGGGAGGAGCCTCCTGAGCGGGTTCTGGTGGCGGGGATCGGCACTCAGCAGGACTGGGAGCGGCGTTGTGAGGCGATGTTGCGCGCCTGATTGAGGAGGCCCAGGTCAGTGGGCCAGGCTGCTCCAGAGGCAGCCCACGGCCACCGGCACGGTGAAGTTGTCGACTCCCAGCACCGCCACCTGCTCAAGGCCGACCGCGGCGGCGGTGATGGCCAGCAGGGCCGGCAGCGAAGGGGCTGGCAGCCCCTGGTCCAGCGCTAGAACGCGCAGCCCCAGCAGCACCACCAGGCTGGCGGCGGCCATCGCCAGGGTGCCGGCCAGCGACTTGCGCTGCTTCCAGAGCGTCCAGCTGAACGAGGGCACCGCAGGGCCAACAAGGCCGGCGAGTCCGTCGCCGCAGGCCATCACCATCACGCCGGCGGCCACAGAGGAAGGTTGGGAAGGCCAGTAAAGCAACAGCAGGGTGGTGATCGAGGCCCCGTAAGCCACCGTGCCGTAGCTCTGGCGGTCGATGTCCTCGATCGCCGGCAGCACCCGCACCCGGTGATTCAGGGCGGCCAGAAGGGTGACCATCCCGGCGGCGGGAATCGCAATGCCCGCCCTGATCTCGAACCACCAGGCCAGCGGCACCACCGCACCGGCACCGATGTGCACCAACTTGCGGCTCCACTCCCTCTGGCCGCTCCAGGTGCGGCGGACCCAGAGAGCAGTGAGGGCCAGCAGGCCAAGCCAGGCGGCAATCGCCGCCATTCCCAACCACTGACCCCCCACCGGCCTCAGGCCGCCTGCTGCATGTTGCTCATCAGGCGGAGCTTCATCAGCGCCCGGGCTTCCAGTTGACGCACACGCTCCCGGGAGACATTGATCTGACGGCCGATCTCAGCAAGGGTGAGCGGTTCACTTCCCTCGAGCCCGAAGCGCAGCTGGAGGATCTTCTGCTCACGGTCGTTGAGCTGGGACAGCCAGGAACCCAGATGCTCCTTCTGGAGGGTGCGATCCATCGAGTCGAAGTGCTCGTTGCTGGCGGGATCGGCGATCAGCTCACCCAGGGTGCTGCGGTCTTCATCACCGCGGGCATGGGCATCAAGAGACGCGCAGGGTGCGCTCTGGGAGATCAGATCCTCGAGTTCCTCGGGAGCCATGCCCATCGCATGGGCCAGTTCCAGGCGGTTCGGCTGGCGGCCGAGACGGTGGGAGAGCTCGCGGCTGATGCGACGCATCTTGGAGAGCTTTTCACTCACATGGATCGGCAGGCGAATCGTGCGGGCGCTGTTGTCGATGGCCCGTGTCATGCCCTGGCGAATCCACCAGTAGGCATAGGTGGAAAACTTGTAGCCCATGGCGGGATCGAATTTGTCAACGGCCCGCTCCAGTCCGATCGCTCCCTCCTGAACCAGATCGAGCAGCTCAAGCCCCTGATTCTGGTACTTCTTGGCCACGCTCACCACGAGCCGCAGGTTGGCGGCCATCATCCGGTCGCGGGCTCGCTGTCCCATGCGGATCTGACGACGCTGCCTGGGGCTGAGTTCCTGAACGGGCAATCCCTGCAGGGCCTTGGCGGCCTGCACGTGATGGGCGAGCTCGATCTCCTCAGCTGGAGTGAGCAACGGTACGCGGCCGATCGTGCTCAGATACCAGCCGATCGAATCAGCGCTCAGGCGGCCGGATGAACGGGACGCTCCCTCGCCTGACATTGATTTGCGCACAGACTTCACCTGAGGCAGGCGAAGCTGAGCGGATTGCTGAGGCGTCCCCATCACCCCATGCCTCCGTGTGAAGGTATTTGAAGTTACGGTAGCACCATGGCTGTCAAACAATCCTGAGGGATGTAGAAGTTGCTGAATTGGCCACTTGCGAACAGGGCAGAATCTGGCGCAAAGGTTAAGGATCTCCGCAGAACAGCTGGCTGAATGTGGCGCTGGACACAGAAATTCGCTGATTTGTCGTGATTTCCGGAGCTTCAGCTGGGTTGGCTGTTCTTCAGTCCACCTCGCCAGCGGCGCATCATCTCCTTCTGAGCCAGGAGGCCCTCGCCTTCGGGTGGTAGCTGGTGGAACTGGCCGTCGCTGGCCATGTGCCAGGCCCCGGCATCGTTCAGATAGAGCTCAAGCACCTTTTCCAGCTGTTCGCGCAGGCGAGGCTCCTCCACCGGCGCCACCGCCTCCACCCGACGATCAAGATTGCGGGGCATCCAGTCGGCGCTTCCGATGTAGGCCTCCGGTTCGCCGCCGTTGCCGAACCAGAACAGCCGTGAGTGCTCCAGGAATCGGCCGATCACACTCACCACACGGATGTTGTCGCTTATCCCTTCCAGACCCGGTCGCAGCGAACACATCCCCCGCACCACCAGGTCAACCCGCACTCCCGCCTGTGAGGCCTCGTACAGCAGGGCGATGATGGCCGGGTCGACCAGGGCATTCATCTTGGCCCGGATCTGGCCGGGCCGGCCGGCTTTGGCATGGTTGGTCTCCCGCCGGATCA
>JAYKGZ010000133.1:0-4123 GCA_035284925.1 Cyanobacteriota bacterium
GAAAATCTGCGGCGCATGTTCCTGGCGATGGCCAGCGACATCCGCGTGGTGCTGGTGAAACTGGCCGACCGGCTGCACAACATGCGCACCCTGGCGGCGCTGAAACCGGAGAAGCAGCTGCGCATCGCCCGCGAGACGCGGGAGATCTACGCGCCCCTGGCCAACCGGCTGGGCATCGGCCGCTTCAAGTGGGAACTGGAGGATCTGGCCTTCAAGATCCTCGAGCCCGAGGCCTACCGCGACGTGCAGCAGCAGGTGGCGTCCAAGCGCAGCGACCGGGAGGAGCGCCTGGGGGTGACGGTGAACCTGCTGCGGGAGCGGCTGGCGGCGATGGGGCTGGAGGCCTGTGAGGTGAGCGGCCGGCCCAAGCACCTCTATGGCATCTGGAGCAAGATGCAGCGCCAGCAGAAGGCCTTCCACGAGATCTACGACGTGGCGGCGCTGCGGATCCTCTGCCCGAATCTGGAGAGTTGCTACCGCGCGCTGGCGGTGGTGCACGACACCTTCCGGCCGATTCCGGGCCGGTTCAAGGACTACATCGGCCTACCCAAGCCCAATGGCTACCAATCGCTGCACACGGCTGTGATCGGTCGGCACCGACCCCTTGAGGTGCAGATCCGCACGGCCGACATGCACCAGGTGGCCGAATACGGCATCGCGGCCCACTGGAAGTACAAGGAAGGCGGGTCGCCGGCGGCCTCCGGCGCCGAGGCCGAACGCTTCAACTGGCTGCGTCAGCTTGTTGACTGGCAGAAGGATGGCGTTGGCGAAGACAGCAGCGACTTTCTGCGTTCGATCAAGGAAGACCTGTTCGACGAGGAGGTCTTCGTGTTCACCCCCAAGGGGGATGTGGTGGGCTTGCGCAAGGGATCAACGGCCGTTGATTTCGCTTATCGCATTCACTCCGAAGTGGGCAATCACTGCCAGGGAGTGCGCATCAACGATCGCCTCTGTCCCCTGGCCACTCCACTGCAGAACGGTGACTTCGTGCAGGTGATCACCGCCAAGTCGGCCCATCCCAGCCTCGACTGGATCAACTTCGTGGCCACCCCCACGGCCCGCAATCGCATCCGTCAGTGGTACAAGAAAAGCCACCGTGAGGAGAACATCCGCCGCGGCAGCGAGCTGCTGGAGCGGGAGCTTGGCCGTGATGGCTTTGATGCCCTGCTCCATGGGGAAGCGATGCAGCGGGTGGCGCGCCGCTGCAATCTGGTGGGCACCGACGACCTGCTAGCCGCCATCGGGTTCGGGGGGGTGACGCTCCATCAGGTGCTCAACCGCCTGAGGGAGGAGCTGCGTCTGGCCTCCGAGGCTGCGGCGCCCGTGCTCAGCAATGAGGAGCTTGCCCGCAATCTGTCGGCCCAGCGTGAGCAAGCTGGCGCTGGCGCTGCTTCTCACCCCGGTGTCCACGGCGATTCCAGCCCGATCGTGGGCCTGGATGGTCTGGAATATCGGATGGGCGGCTGTTGCAGCCCCCTGCCCGGTGAGCCGATCCTGGGGGCCGTGGCCCTGGGCAATCACGGGATCACGATCCACCGGCAGGATTGCGGCAATGCGGCCCAGGTGCCGGCCGAGCGGCGCCTGCCGGTGCAATGGAATCCGGCGGCCCCAACGCAGCGGCGCCATCCGGTGCAGCTGCGCATCGAGGTGCTGGATCGGGTGGGGGTGCTCAAGGACATCCTCACCCGCCTCTCGGATCACCGCATCAACGTGAGCGATGCCCGCGTGCGCACCAATCCCGGCAAGCCGGCCCGCATCGATCTGCGTGTGGAGCTCGAAAGCGCCGCCCAGCTCAGGCGTACCCTCGACCAGATCGGCTCGATGGCCGACGTGCTCGACATCGCTCGCACCGGCATCGGCTGACCAGCCCCCTCACTCCAGCAGCTCCGGATCGCTGTGGAGGATGTCCTCCCAGAACGACTGAAAGCTGAGCCAGCCCAGCTGGGAACCGCCGGTGTTGGCGTGGGTGTAGGCAGCCCACTCCTCCCGGATCAGCTTCGGGGTGCCGGCGGCTTCAGCCAGCAGCTGGCTCTGGCAGCAGCGTTCCATCGCGATGAACCAGAAGGCGGCCTCATCCACGCTCTGTCCCACCGTGAACAGCCCGTGGTTCCGGTGGATGGCGGCCTTCCCCTCGGTGAAGTGATCGGCGAAGGTCCGTCCTGAATCGGCCTCCAGCACCACCTTGCCGCCGTCCGCTTCAATCAACAGGTGGTCGTTGAAGAACAGGCAGCAATCCTGGGTGATCGGATCCAGGAGCCTGCCCAGGCTCGAGAAGGCCTTGCCGTAGGGCGAATGGGCGTGGGCGGCGGCGATCACCTCCGGCCGCCGTTCATGGATGGCCGCATGCAGCACGAACGCGGCCCGGTTCACCGGACGATTGCCGATCACCACCTCACCGGCGTGGTTCACCAGCAGAAGGTCGCTGACGCGCACCCGGTTGAACGACATCGCGAAGGGGTTCACCCAGAAGTGATCCGGAAATTCAGGATCCCGGGCGGTGATATGGCCGGCCACCCCCTCGCCAAACCCCAGGCGACCAAACACCCGCAACGCCCCGGCCAGCCGTTGTTTGCGGTGCAGCCGCTCCTCGGCAACGCTGCTGAAGCTGGGTGGCGAGAGATCCAGCAACGGTTTGGCGGTGAGTTCGATCCCATCGATCGAGCCCGGAATGGTCGGATCGGCCATGGGCGCTGTGTTGGGTGCTCCCATGCTGTCAGGGTTTCGATCTGCCCACACAACGGCGCAGGGTGTGCCTGACTACAGCTTCATCGGCATGCCCTGTCTAAAACCACGTCACTTTCTGGAGTAGCCATGACCTCGGAACAGGCCGCCCAGCTGATCGACGACACCCTGGATCTTGTCCATCAGCGCCTGGTGGAGCTGGAACAGAGCCAGCAGGGCCGGGCCCATCGCGCCCTAGCGGAAGAGTTCCGCGAGTGGCGTCAGCCAGCCGGCCGTCACATCGACCTGATGGTCTGCCCCGGCTTCCCGGCCAGCTGACGTTCAGCTGGCCTTCGGGTTGGGACACTGGATGCATCGATTGATCGGACCGGTTCAGCCGGCCCCGCCTCTGCTTGTCCACCGACACGATTGCGGCTGTGGCCACAGCCATCGCCCCTGGCGAGGGCAGTGTGGCGATCGTGCGCGTGTCGGGCCCGCAGGCTGAGGCGATCGGCCAGCGGTTGTTTCAGGCCCCTGGCCAGCAACCTTGGGAGAGCCATCGGGTGCTCTACGGCCATGTGGTGGATCCGTCGCGCGGCGAGCGGATCGATGAGGCCCTGCTGCTGCTGATGCGTGCACCCCGCAGCTTCACCCGCGAGACGGTGGTGGAGTTCCACTGCCACGGCGGGCTTGTGGCCGTGGGTCGGGTGCTCGAGCTGGTGCTGGGCTCGGGGGCACGTCGGGCCCTGCCCGGGGAATTCAGTCTGCGGGCTTTTCTGAACGGCCGACTCGACCTCACCCGCGCTGAGGCGATCAGCGAGATGATCACGGCCCGCAGCCGCCGCTCGGCCCAGCTGGCGATGGCGGGAATCGATGGCGGACTGCAGCGCCGGATCACGGCCCTGCGCAACCGGCTGCTGGATCAGCTGGCGGAACTGGAGGCGCGGGTCGACTTTGAGGACGATCTCCCGCCACTGGATGGCGCCGCTGTGACGGCGGCGATCGTGGAGGTTCAGGCCGAGCTGGAGCATCTGGTGGCCGAGGCCCGTCAGGGGGAACTGCTGCGACAGGGCCTGCGGGTGGCGATCGTGGGGCAGCCCAACGTGGGCAAGTCGAGCCTGCTGAACCTGCTCAGCCGCCGCCAGCGGGCGATCGTGACCGACCTTCCCGGCACCACGCGGGATCTGCTGGAGAGCCATCTGGTGCTCGAGGGCGTGCCGATCACCCTGCTTGACACCGCTGGCATCCGGCCCACCAACGACCCGATCGAGGAGCTGGGGATCGAGCGCAGTCGCCAGGCCCTGGCCTCCGCGGATCTGGTGCTGCTGCTGTTCGATCTGTCGGTCGGCTGGAGCGATGCCGATGCCGCCCTGCGGGCCAGCGTGCCGGAGGGAACCCCCCTGCTTGTGGTGGGCAACAAGGCTGATGTTCCGGGGGTCGGGTCCGAGCCGTTGCGGCCCCC
>JAYKGZ010000134.1:0-7900 GCA_035284925.1 Cyanobacteriota bacterium
GAACGGTCGCCCGGTCTGAGAGGCTCACTCCTCCTGCTCAGAAGCGGCTGCGGGCTGCTCGTTCCTTGGCCAACGTCGTCGTCATCGGTGCGCAGTGGGGCGACGAGGGGAAAGGCAAGATCACCGACCTGCTCAGCCGGTCCGCCGACGTTGTCGTCCGCTATCAAGGCGGCGTCAATGCCGGCCACACGATTGTCGTCGACGACAAGGTGCTGAAGCTGCACCTGATCCCCTCCGGCATCCTCTATCCCGACACGATCTGCCTGATCGGTTCAGGCACGGTGGTTGATCCCCGGGTGATGCTCGGGGAACTCGACATGCTTGCCGCCAACGGCATTGGCATCGACGGACTCCGCCTGGCCTCCACGGCCCATGTCACGATGCCCTACCACCGGCTCCTCGATCAGGCGATGGAGCATCGGCGCGGCGACCGGCGGATCGGTACGACCGGCCGGGGCATCGGCCCCACCTATGCCGACAAATCCGAACGCAACGGGATCCGGATCATCGACCTGCTGGACGAAGCGCGCCTGCGCGATCGCCTCGCTGGTCCCCTGGCCGAAAAAAACGACCTGCTCGAGAAGGTCTACGGCCTGGAGCCCCTCGATTTTGAAACCATCGTGCGCGATTACGTGGGGTATGGCCAACGACTGGCCCCTCACGTGGTCGACTGCACCCGTGTGATTCATCAAGCGGCGCGGGCCCGCAAGAACATCCTGTTCGAGGGGGCCCAGGGCACGCTGCTCGATCTCGACCACGGCACCTACCCCTACGTCACCTCATCGAATCCGGTGAGCGGTGGAGCCTGCATCGGAGCGGGGGTGGGGCCCACCCTGATCGATCGGGTGATCGGTGTCGCCAAGGCCTACACCACGCGGGTCGGGGAAGGGCCGTTCCCCACCGAACTGGAGGGCAGCCTCAACGACCACCTCTGCGACCGGGGCGGCGAATTCGGAACCACCACGGGCCGACGGCGGCGCTGCGGTTGGTTTGATGGGGTGATCGGCCGCTACGCCGTGGAGGTGAACGGCCTCGACTGCCTGGCGATCACCAAACTGGATGTGCTGGATGAGTTGGAACAGATCCAGGTCTGCGTGGCCTATGAACTGAATGGGCAGCGCATCGAGCACTTTCCCAGCAGCGCAGAGGATTTTGCGGTCTGTCAGCCGATCTATGAACTCCTGCCCGGCTGGCAGACCTCCACCACCGGGTGCCGAACGCTTGAGGATCTGCCTGAGAAGGCCATGCGTTACCTGCGCTACCTGGCTGAGCTCATGGAGGTGCCCATCGCGATCGTGTCGCTCGGCGCCGATCGCGACCAGACGATCCTTGTCGAAGACCCCATCCATGGCCCCAAACGGGCCCTTCTCAACCCCCCAACCCCATGACAGCCAAGTCTCTCGACGTCGTCGGCATCGGCAACGCCATCGTGGATGTGCTGGTTCAGGCCGACGAGCACATCCTCGAGAACCATGGCCTCACCAAGGGCACCATGGCCCTGGTGGATGAACAGCAGGCTGAACGGCTCTACGCCAGTGTGGGGCCCGGCCTGGAAACCTCCGGCGGCTCAGCGGCCAACACGCTTGCCGGGATTGCCCAGCTGGGTGGGAGGGCCGGGTTCATCGGTCGCGTCAGGGACGACCAGCTTGGAGCGATCTTCGCCCATGACATCCGATCGGTGGGAACCCGCTTTGAGACCCCTGCCGCGACGGCCGGCCCCAGCACCGCCCGCTGCCTGATCCTGGTGACACCGGATGCCCAGCGCACGATGTGCACCTTCCTTGGAGCCTCCGTGGGGCTCCATCCCGACGATCTGGATCTGTCGATGGTGGCTGAGGCCAAGGTGCTCTATCTGGAGGGTTACCTGTGGGACAGCGACGAGGCGAAGCAGGCTTTTCTGGCCGCCGCGGAAGTGGCCCGGGCCCATGGCGGCGAGGTGGCGTTGAGCCTGTCCGATGCCTTCTGCGTGGAACGGCACCGCGACAGTTTCCAGGAACTCGTCGACGGCCACGTCGACATCCTGTTCGCCAATGAAATGGAGATCACCTCGCTCTACAAGGCGAACAGTTTTGAGGAGGCCGCGGAGCAGGTGCGGGGCCGTTGCCGCATCGCAGCCCTCACCCGGAGTGAACAGGGCTCGCTGATCCTCAGCGGCGAGGCAACCACGCCCGTGGAACCCTTCAGGCTCGGCCCTCTGGTGGACACCACCGGAGCCGGAGATCTCTACGCCGCCGGTTTTCTGCATGCCCACACCCAGGGCCATTCGCTGGAGGCCTGCGGGCGCCTGGGTTCACTCTGCGCCGGTGCCGTCGTCACCCAGCTGGGACCACGCCCTCAGGGTTCACTCCGGGAGCTGGTGGCTGCCCATAACCAGCTGGCATAGGCCGGGCTTGCCCCTGCCCGCCAGCTGATCCACTCAGGCGTGTCATAGCTATGCAGATCATGCACGCAGGCTTCCAGCGCTGCCAACCGGCAAGGGCTGGTCTTGAGCAGCAGCTCCACCTCGGCCGTGTCTTCGATGCCGCCCTGCCAGGCATAGAGGGAGCGCAGCGGCCGCAGGCTCACGCAGGCCACAAGCTGCCGCTGCAGCAGCACCTGCGCCAAACCTTCCGCTTTCTCCAGGCTGGCTTCGGTGGTGATGGCCAGCACCACCTCGCTCAATGGCGGCGCGGCAGGCTGCATCGGGCTGGAGGCGACGGATTCCATGGCTGGTGGCGGTTGGCATGGGCCGAGCATGCCGCTTCCGGGGGCCGTCAGGCATCCCGCAGCCGCTGCAACGCCTCCAGCAGCGGCTCCCACTCCAGCAGGAGCAGGCCTGCGGGTTCGGTGGGTCTCACCAGAAGCAGCAGGGTGAGCTCCAGCTCCCCCGCCAGCCCCCGCCAGAGAGCCTCCGTGACACCCCCTGATTGACGGCACAGAACCGTGTCGATTTGCCAGCGGAGCAACAGAGCCCTCAGCACTCCCAGCTCGGCAGGGTCCCCTGGTCTCAGACAGGCCAGTCGGTCCGCCATCAAACCGGCCGCCCCCCCCTGCTGCAACGCCATCGGGGTGGGAGGCAGGCGGGCGTGATGAACGGCGCCGGGGCTCAGGCTCACGGCCTGGCTGAGATGCCGACTCCCGACCGCTAGCAGGAGCCGGCGCCCGTGGAGGGGGATTGACGCCAGGGCCTCGAGATCAGGAAGCCTCCGCAGCCTGGCCAGCGGAGGATCGTCGAGCTCGCCGCGCCTGAGCCGGAACAACGGGGGGCAGAGAGCTGGCTGGAGCTCCTGCCAGGCCTGCACCAGCCGGGCCGTGATCCGCGAGGCGAAGGGATGGCTCGCATCCACCACCGCCAGGAAGGGATCGCCATCCAGCCGGGCTCGCTCCAGCTGCGCGAGAACGCCGGCCGTGTTCTCGATGGCACCCACCGCCAGCTCCAGGCCTGGATCCTCTGGGTAGCGGCGTGCCGCCTCCTGGCTCACGACACTCACCAGAAGCCGCCAGCCGCACTGGTGCAGAGCGCACGCCAGCCGCAGGCCATCGCCGGTGCCGGCGATCAGCCAGGCCCTTGGACTCCCTCGGCGGGTTTGGCGGTGCATCAGGATGGGCACCGTTGCGGGTGGGCTGGGGCGTGAATCACTGTCTGCTGGAGGTTGAGGTTGTGGAGGCACCCAAGGTGCGCTACACCCAGGACAACCAGACCCCTGTCGCCGAGATGGCTGTTCGGTTCGACGGGTTGCGGCCCGATGAACCTCCGGCCGAGCTGAAGGTGGTGGGTTGGGGCAATCTCGCCCAGGACCTCCAGAACCGGGTGAACCCTGGCCAGCGTCTCGTGATCGAGGGTCGTCTGCGCATGAACACCGTGACTCGCCAGGATGGCGTCAAGGAGAAGCGTGCTGAGTTCACCCTCGCTCGCCTCCACCCGCTGATGGCCGCTGGCGCCCCCCCCTCGCCCAGGCCGGCTGCGGGACCTGCTGCCATGCCCAAACCGGCCCCGACGGCCGCCCGGACGGCTCCCCCGCCACCACCGGCCGAGGCCGCCTGGAATACCTCACCCCTGGTGCCCGACCTGCTCGAGGGTGATGACGAGATCCCCTTCTGAACCCATCAGGTGTGGGATGGCGATCACGCCATCCGCTCAGCGGTGTTGTTCCAACCGCTCAATCTGATCGAGCAGCTGTCCGAGCTCCCGCTCCAGCGCAGCCAGATCCAGCCGCCATTCACCCCAGCGGCCCCCGTCAATCTGGCGTAACAGCCAGAGCCGATCGGCCTGGAGGGCTGCCATCAAGTCCTGAAGATTCTGTTCGGGTTGGGTGCCCCCCCCCCCAGTCCGGCAGTCGTCCGCCGAACGACCCGGGCCTGACGCAGGGCTGCTTGGAGCTGGTGCGCTCTCGGGCATCGGATGCAGGAGGATGGACCCATGCAAGCACTCCTTTCCCCGGGAAGTCTGGTGACGATCGCCGGAGCCGCCCTGTCGGTGATCGGCTGGCTCGGTTATGCGAGCGGCAATCCGAATCTGAGTCTTCCCACCATCTTCTACGGGATCCCGATCCTGCTGGGTGGGCTGGCCCTGAAATCGTCCGAACTCCCGCCAGCGGAGCGGATCACCCCGGCCGATCGGTTCCGCGGCCTGCGGGACCGACCGGCCAGCGAAGCCCTGCGCAAGCTCCTGGCTGACGTCACCCGCTGGCGCTACGGCCAGAAAGCCCATCTGGAAACCTCCCTGATGGCGTTGAAGCTCTGGGACGATGACAGCCCTCCCCAGCTGCTGCAGATCGAGGAACTCGACCAGGAAGGGGCCTATGGCCTGCGGCTGAGGTTCTCCGTCGGAGCCGTGCCCCTGGAGCGCTGGGAAGGGCAGCAAGGGCGACTGGGACGTTTCTTCGGGCCAGGCCTCAAGGCGGAGCTCAAGACCATTGGAGCCGATCAGCTCGACCTCTCACTCCTCCCCGACCGGAAACCCGATTCGCAACAGGCCGTCCTGAGCTCCGATCTGGCCGCCTGATCCTCGACCACCCCTCAGACTCTTGAGCTCAGATTCCCTGATCAGCCCCAACGACTCCCTGAGGGTCTCCGTTCTCAGTGAGGCCCTCCCCTACATCCAGCGCTTCGCTGGTCGCCAGGTGGTGGTGAAGTATGGAGGAGCAGCGATGAGCCGCGCCGACCTGCGTGATGCGGTCTACAGGGATCTGGCCCTGCTGGTTTCAGTGGGAGTCCGCCCGGTCGTGGTCCACGGCGGAGGTCCCGAGATCAACCTCTGGCTGAACCGACTGGCGATTCAACCCCAGTTCAGGGATGGGCTGCGCGTCACCTGCCCCGACACCATGGACGTGGTGGAGATGGTGCTGGTGGGACGCGTCAACAAGCAGATCGTGAACGGGCTCAACCGGGTGGGAGTCCGGGCCGTTGGACTGTGCGGCTGCGATGGCGCGCTGGTGCAGGCGCGCACCTACGGCGATGGCGAGCTCGGTCTGGTGGGAGACGTCGCCGCCATTGATGCGGCGGTGCTGCAACCACTGCTGGAAGCGGGCTACGTCCCGGTGATCTCCAGCGTGGCCGCCGACGCAAGCGGTCAGGCCCTCAACATCAATGCCGACACAGTGGCCGGCGAGATCGCGGCCGCCCTCCAGGCCGCGAAATTGATCCTGCTCACCGACACCCCTGGGATCCTCAGGGATCGGCAGGATCCCACCAGCCTCATCCGTCAGATAACACTCTCAGGCGCCAGGCAGCTGATCGATGCTGGTTTGGTTGCCGGCGGCATGACCCCGAAGACCGAGTGCTGCATCCGAGCCCTCGCCCAGGGCGTCGGTGCCGCTCACATCATTGACGGCCGCACGCCCCACGCCCTGCTGCTGGAAGTGTTCACCGACGCGGGAATCGGCACCATGGTGGTTGGGAGCGACCGCACCCTGCGGTGATGGCCAGCCATGCCGACCCATCCCTGGAAGCCACCCTGATGGAGTGTCGCCGCAGTCTTGAACGCGGCGACTACGGGCTGGTGATCCGCACCTTGGAACCCCTGATTGCCGGGCATGGTCCCGGCACCGAGCTGGGAGCCGAGCTGCAGCTGATCCTGGCCACCGCCTGGATGGGCCAGGGTGACAGCAGTCGCGCCATTGCCTGCTGCAAGCAGCTCAACCGCTGTCATGACGCCCGGTTGCGCGCCCAGGCCCGCGAACTGCTGGCTGTGCTCGAGGCACCGGCACTCGAGCGTCCCCGCGAGTGGTCGATCACCCTGCCAGAGTTGAAGGAGACGGAGGCCGTGGAGGGTCGTCTGCGCTCCCTGGCAGGACGTCACCGCTCAAGCAAGCCGCCTTCCCCTCCTCCCCCACCGGTGGGCCCCACCAGCCCAAACCTTGGCTTTGCCTTGCTGGCCGCGATGCTGCTGCTGTTGGCGGTCCTGCTGGGTGGTTGCGTCCAGGTGCGTGGAGAGCTGCATTTCGCCGCACCCGGTCGGCTGCAGATTGCCTATGACCTCCTCAGTGATCAGCCGCGGCCCTCCCCCTGGCAACGGATGTTCGGCGACTATCTGGCCGTCCATGGATTCGAGCGGCGGCCGCCGACCGGTTCCGAGCTGTCAGCGCCCCGGCAGCGCTGGCAATCCCCCGTGCTGCCAGCCCACAAGGCCCTGGGGCAGATCAGCGATGATCTCCAGGAAGCTGCACGGCTGGGGGGGCTGGAGGTTCCAGCCCCTGTGCTCAGCCTGCGGGAGCGCAACCTTCTGCTGGGAGTGCAGCAGACCGTGGAACTCCAGCTCGATCTCACACCTCTGGCGGGGCTCAAGGGTCTTGAGCTGGCCCTAGACCTCGACCCGGTTTCGCCCCGGGCCGTGCTGAAGGCCTCCCCGGCGGCCATCCAGCCGCTCCGCGGCTCGAGCAGCATGCGCTGGTCGCTGCGCACCGGTGAGCTGAACCAGCTGAAACTCCGCTGCTGGCGATGGAGCGCCCTGGGGCTTGGCGCCACGGCGGTAGGTCTGATCCTTGGCCTCTCCCTGATTCTGCAGACCCTGCGACGGTCGGTGGTTCCCGGACTGCCTGAATTACCGGCCTAATGTCCCGTCCCGGAAATAGCAACTAGAATCAGAGTGCGATTCGAGGCGTCTTGCCATGGTTGGTCGTCCGATGCCTCCGCTGGCCCTTGATGAGGGCGAGATCCAGCAGTTGCAGGCCCTCGCCATCAAGATCGCTGCCCCATTCGATCGTGCAGCGAGCTCAGATCGTTCTGGCCTGCGGAGCCGGTGAGTCCAATACGGCGATTGCCAAGCGGATGGGACTGACGGGGATGACTGTCGGCAAGTGGCGCAAGCGCTATCTGGAACAGGGTCTGGAAGGCCTGCATGACGAGCTCAGGCCCGGCCGGCCACGCACGTATGAGGACGAGGACGTGGCGGAAGTGATCAACCGCGCTCTGAAGACCAGGCCGACCGATGGCAGCACCCATTGGAGTGCCCGCTCACTGGCGGCGGCCACGGGCATCTCCAAAAGCACCGTGCACCGCTGGCTGCAGACCTTCTCGGTGCAACCGCAATAGGGTCAGCAGCTGGAGCTGATGCCTGACGATCCATTGGCGCCCAAAGAAGAGGAGGTATCAACGGGCATCAGATCACCCCTGGCGCTTGCCAGTCTCGGGCAGCCGCGGCTCTGTCGACATCTGACTACTAGGGAACCTCTGGACTACAAGCACTCAAGGAGGCCACCTGGCCTTGATTTGTCCTTTATGAACATTTTGAACGCCGACCAGGCTCCGATCAGCCTGAATTCGCCGATTTGAAAGCTGGATTTCGCTCATTTGGGGCGGTGTTTGCCCCGAATGGGCACACCATGCCCCCAATCATGTTCTGCATAGCAGCTCATGCCGCGCCATGAACAAGTTGGAGAGTGCTGCCAGCACCTTCACCTTGCAGCCGTTTTTGAGCATG
>JAYKGZ010000135.1:0-8790 GCA_035284925.1 Cyanobacteriota bacterium
AGGTGAACGAGGCCATGCGCCTCACCCCCGTGGCCGCCCGCCTGGCGGAGCTGCTCGGCAAGCCCGTGGTGAAGACCGACAGCTGCATCGGCCCCGATGCCGAGGCCAAGGTGGCCGCCATGGCCGACGGCGACGTGGTGCTGCTGGAGAACGTGCGCTTCTTCGCCGAGGAAGAGAAGAACGAGCCGGGCTTCGCCGCCGAACTGGCCAAGCTGGCTGATGTGTATGTGAATGATGCCTTCGGCGCCGCTCACCGCGCCCACGCCTCCACCGAAGGGGTCACCAAGGCCCTCTCCCCCAGCGTGGCCGGCTATCTGATGGAGAAGGAGCTCCAGTACCTGCAGGGCGCCATCGATGAACCCAAGCGCCCCCTGGCCGCGATCGTGGGTGGCTCCAAGGTGAGCTCCAAGATCGGCGTGCTCGAGGCCCTGCTCGACAAGTGCGACAAGATCCTCGTGGGCGGGGGCATGATCTTCACCTTCTACAAGGCCCGCGGCCTGGCGGTGGGCAAGAGTCTGGTGGAGGAAGACAAGCTGGAGCTGGCGAAGGAGCTGGAGGCCAAGGCCGCAGCCAAGGGCGTGCAGTTCCTGCTCCCCACCGATGTGGTGCTGGCCGACAACTTCGCCCCGGATGCCAACAGCCAGATCGCCAAGGTGGAGGCCATTCCTGACGGCTGGATGGGCCTCGACATCGGCCCCGATTCGGTGAAGGTGTTTCAGGACGCCCTGGCCGACTGCCAGACAGTGATCTGGAACGGTCCGATGGGCGTGTTCGAGTTCGACGCCTTCGCCGCCGGCACCAACGCCATCGCCACCACCCTGGCCGATCTGAGCAGCAAGGGCTGCTGCACGATCATCGGTGGTGGCGATTCGGTGGCCGCTGTTGAGAAGGCAGGCCTGGCTGAACGCATGAGCCACATCTCCACCGGTGGCGGCGCCAGCCTCGAGCTGCTCGAAGGCAAGGTGCTGCCTGGCGTGGCGGCCCTCGACGAGGCCTGATTCGACGCTCCCGGGCCATGGCTGAATCCCCCCTTCAGGGGGGATTTTTTTGCCCCATCGCTGAGCGGATAGGGTTGAGAGTGCGGCCCTTGGCTGCCGTTCTTTGCTCCATCAACGATGGCGATCCGTGTCGAGTCCCGTCACTTCGTGGCCCAGCAGCTTGAGGACGGCTGGATGCTCGAGGCCAGCCATGTCACCAAGGACAACAAAGGGGACTGGATGCTG
The DNA here is from genome assembly GCA_035284925.1 of Cyanobacteriota bacterium. GTDB lineage: Bacteria > Cyanobacteriota > Cyanobacteriia > PCC-6307 > Cyanobiaceae > UBA5018. The sequence goes on from JAYKGZ010000135.1 coordinate 1,224, forward strand.
GATCACGAGGAGCTCGAAGAACTGAATCAGCTGCTCGTCAAGGCGTTGCAGGCCTGAGCGCCAGGTTGACGCCCCCCGGATTCAGTCCGCACCGGGCCATGCCTCAGGGTTGGAGGGCCGCCCGATCGGCCACCACCCGCACGCGCTTGGTGGCACTCACAATCCCATCGGGGTGAACCAGCAGCACCGCCCAGGTCTGGGAGCCGGGATTGAAGGGGGCCTGAACGGTCTTGAACAGGCCCCCTCCCCCCAGGTTGTCGAGCTGGAGATCCGGGCTTTCCATCGCAGCCACCTGCTGGGGCGTGAGGGCGGCGATGCCGCCGGCCACCATGGCGCCATCGAGGGGCTCATCGAACAGCACGTCCACGTCGTAGCGCTGGCCGGTGAGCACGGCATCGGGAATCTGCAGACTCACCGGCAGGGATCCTCCGCTGCGCAGGATCGCCTGCTCCTTCACAACGGTCTGGCCATTGATCCGGCCTCCCTGGCTCTCCAGGATGAGCAACTGGCTGGCTTCCAGGCGGGTGAGGGTCGGGCCTTCACCGCGGCTTCCGGTCACGCTCACCAGCACGCTGGGGCGCCCATCCCGGAGCGCGGGGCCCGCCCGGAGCTGCCAGCGGGCATCGGGGAACTGCCTGATCAGGGTTCGGCGGCGCAGCTCCTGGAGATGGGGATCCAGGCCAGGACCCACATCCAGCAGTGGCGTGATGTCGGTTCCGCTGTTGAGCGCTGACTCCAGCGCCCTGAGCTGGCTGGGGCTGGCGGGTTCCGCCTGCAGGGGGCGGTCGATCCCAGGCCATCCGGCCGCCGCTCCGATCATCAGCACAGCAAGCAGGAAACGCAGACGCCTCATCGGGGCAACCAGGACCGAGGAGTGGTCCATGACAGCCCTTTAAGTTAGGCGCGCCACCGTCTTCAGGCGAGCGCCCCAGCCATGCCCCGGCTTCTGATCGCCGCCAGTGGCACCGGTGGCCACCTGTTCCCGGCTCTCGCCGTCGCTGAAGCTCTTCCCACCGACTGGGATGTGCACTGGCTGGGTGTGCCGGACCGACTGGAGCGCCAGCTGGTGCCGAGCCGCTATCCGCTCCATACCGTCAGGGCTGGCGGGCTGCAGGGTCGTGGTCTGCGCAAGCTCCTGAACCTGCTGCGCCTGCTCACGTCCACCTGCTCGGCCCGTCGGCTGATCCGACGCGATGGGGTCAAGGTGGTGTTCACCACCGGTGGTTACATCGCCGCCCCCGCGATCCTGGCGGCCCGCTGGAGCGGTGTGCCGGTGGTGCTGCATGAGAGCAACGCCATTCCCGGCCGCGTCACCCGCCTGTTCGGCAGGTTCTGCAGCCGGGTGGCGCTTGGATTCCCTCAGGCGGTGGAGCGGCTCGGGAGTTGCCGCCCCCTGGTGACCGGCACTCCGGTGCGAACCACGATGCTCCAGCCGGCTCCGCTGCCTGACTGGGTGCCCGATGGGCCAGGTCCGCTGCTTCTCGCCATGGGCGGAAGCCAGGGGGCCCTGGGCCTGAATCGGATGCTGCGGCCCCTGCTGCCGCGGCTGGTGGCAGCGGGATGTCGGGTGGTGCTGCTCACGGGCTCCCAGGATCCGGAAGCCGGCGAACCCCTCTCCGATGCCCTGGCCGGCGCCGTGGCGCAACGACCCTTCGCCGGGGTTGAGGCCATGGCGGGCCTGCTTCAGCACGCCGATCTCGCGATCAGCCGCAGCGGTGCCGGTGCCCTCAGCGAGCTGGCGGTGTGTCGAACACCCGCCATCCTGGTGCCCTACCCAGCCGCCGCCGATCGTCACCAGGACGCCAATGCGGCAGCAGCGGCGGCCTTGGGTGCCGCGGTGATCGTGCTGCAGCACAACCCGGCCGAGCCCACCCTGGAGCGGGCGATCTGGCGCCTGCTGGGCCCGCGGCTGCGTGGAGCCGATGCTTCAGCCGATCCTCTGCTCTCCATGGCCGAAGGGATGGCCAAGCTGGCAACGGCCGATGCGGCCCAGCAGCTGGTCAGCGTCCTGGAGTCGTTGTCTCCAGGCCCCATTCCTTCCGCAGGCTTCGCAGCAAGCGACGGTTCCCGCGGCGGTCCTGCAGGCTGATCCGCAGCCAGCGGGAGTCCAGGCCGGCGAAACTGCGGCAGTCCCGCAGCAGGATGCCGTGGCGCTCAGCCAGGGTCTGGCGCAGCGGAAGCAGCGACCGCTCGGCACGCACCAGCAGAAAGTTGGCGGCCGAGGGAAGCGGAGTCAGGGCTTCCCGGCCCTCTCCCAGGCTGGCCAGCCCCCGGGAGAGCCAGCTCCCCTCATCGGAGCACCAGCGCTGCACGCGCTCGCAGTGACGCCGGTGACGCCGTGGATCCTCCAGCAGGCGTTCACCGATGGCCGCGGCAAGACCGTTCACGGGCCAGGGATCGCGCCAGCCCTGCCAGCGCGCCAGGCGATCGGGATGGCCCAGGGCATACCCGAGTCGCAGACCTGCCAGTCCGTAGAGCTTGGTGAGGCTCCGCAGCACCACCAGTTGGTGGTGTTCCCCCAGCCAGGGAATCAGGCTGTGGGCTTCTCCGCCCGCCACCAGCGGCAGGAAGGCTTCATCGCAGATCACCAGGCGATGCCGGGCCAGCAGCCGCCTCAGGGAGGCCTGGTCCCACAACTGACCCGTTGGGTTATGGGGATTGGTGATCCAGATCACCTCGGCCTCCGGTGGTTCCGGCAGAACCTGGGGAAAGCCGCTGTCCCACTGCAGCGGCAGCGGCCAGGGCCTGGAGGCTCCCCCCCAGCAGTCGAGCGCCCGGCCGTAGTCGCCGAAGCCTGGTGCCGGCAGGGCACTGATCCCGGCCGCGGCCGCGTCACGGCCCGCCCAGGTGATCAGTTCCGCAGCCCCATTGCCCGGAAGCACCCAGCCGGGTTCCAGGCCGTGATGCCGGGCGATGACCGCCCGCAGCGACCGCAGCTCACGATCGGGATAGGTGCGCAGCCGCCAACCCATCGCGGCCGTAGCCGCGGCCAGGTGCAGGCGCGGGCCGGGAGCAAAGGGCACAAGCGAAGCGCTGGCATCGAGCAGGGCGGAGGGAGGTCGTCCGAGTTCCCTGGCGGCGGCGGCGAGGTTGCCACCGTGGCGCCCGCTCGCTTCCACGCTGGCCATGGCAGAACGCTAGGGCTCCCTCTGCCGCCCATCAACAATCGACGCTATAAGCCCTGCAACGGGTTCCGCCTGATGAGCCACCGCCGCCGGATTGCGCTCAAGGCTGCTGGTCTGCTCAGCACTGCTGGTCTGCTCAGCGCGACTCCGGTGGTCCGGGCCGGCGATCAGGACGTGATCCGGCTGCTGGAGACCCGTCGTTGCCCTCGCTGCAGCCTGGCGGATGCCGATCTGGTGCATGCCGATCTGCGCGACGCCGACCTGCGTGGAAGCCGGCTTCAGCGTGCCAATCTCAGTCAGGCCTCCCTGGATGGGGCCCGTCTGAACGGGGCGGATCTCAGCTTCACCAGCCTGCTGGGCGCTTCCCTGAGGGGGGTGGATCTGAGGGGGGCGCGACTGGACGGCACTGATCTTCGCCAGGCCGATCTCAGCGGGGCGCGGCTGGAGGTCGGAGCCCTCAGCCGCGCGCACTGGCAGCAGGCAAAAGGCGTGTCCGCCGACCTGCTGAGCTATCCCGATCTCCACAATGCCGGGGTCGAAGCCGCCCGGGCCGGCCGCTTCCCGGATGCCGAGCGCTGGTTCGGTGATGCGATCCGCCGTCAGCCGGATGCGGCGATCAGCTGGGTGGCCCGGGGCATCAGCCGCAGTGAACTGGGGCAGATGGAGCGTGCCGCCGCCGATCTTTCCTACGCAGCGTCCCTCTATCGCCTGCGGGGGGAAGAACAGGAGGCCCGGCAACTGGAGCAGGTCGCTGGCCAGCTCACTGAACCAGCCGCCAGAGCCAAGCCAGGCCATGGCCTGGGCTCCACGCTTCTGGGGGGAGCCATGGCCGCTTTCGGAGTGCTGGCCCCTCTGGCGCTGAGGGCCCTCGTACCTGTGGGGCTTTAAGCGTTGATTCTGGTGTACGGTGAGGAGCTGGCGAAAGCCAGAAGGGCACGCGCCCTACCAAAGACAGCAGGTGGCTTCAACAGGCCGTAATTCCTGCCGAGGTGAACGCGAACGGTCTGCCTCAAGTCGCTCCAGAGAACTCCGGAGCGTGCGACAGGGTCTGGAACGTGCAGCGGCCTCGAGTCCGGTACATCACCGGGCGTCATGGGCCGCGTACCCGGCTTGTTCCCCCGATCCGTTCCAAATTCCCATGGGCCGCACGCTGGAGAGCAAGCAACAGATCGTCGAAGAGCTCAAGCAGGAAGGCTGATGCGTCAACTTCGGATCGGCGGCTGATCGGGCCGCCGTTCGCTCGATTGGTGGAGCGAGGGGCAGCGTGCGTAAGCGCTGCCCCTCCTCCATTTATGCCACCAGCGGGGCAGGCAGGTTGCCACCCCGCGAGCGGCCGATGAAGGTGGTCGGCAGCGGGTAGAGGGTGAACACATTCGGTGACTGGAAGCCGAGGGAACTCAGGAAGCCTTCGGCCAGAGCGTCGGCCGGTGCCTTCACGGCCACCGGGGTGGTGGTAACGGGTCCGTAGGAGCCCCGCGCATAGACCAGCGACCCAAGGAACGGGAAATTGCCGAATCTGCTGGTGTTGGTGAACGTGATCGATCCGATGTTGCCCTTGATGGCAACAAAGCCAGTAAGAGTTACCGGCGAGGAGCTGATCGGCAGCGGCTGGGTGAGGAAATCAAGCAGCTGGGGCAGGGCTGTCTGCACGATCGGCAGGATCTGGCCTGACTGCAAAGCCGTGGCCAGATTGGCAAAATTTCCAAGCTGTTGGATCCACGCCTGAGGATTGGGGATGGGGAAGCCGTTGGCGGCCACCGACACATTGCCGAGAGAGGCACCGGCAAAAAGGCTCAGCAGAGTGCCGCTGGCGTTGAGGCCACTGGCCTTCACCTGGATCCCCTTGATGGCACCGGGGCCGCGCTGCTGGGCGAGGCTGTTGGCGAGAACCCCAGCGACCCCATTGAGGGGGTCGCTGTTGGCCAGGAAGGCCGAACCAACAACCCCGCTGCCGATCGTCTCCACTTTGATCAGGCCGATGCCGCCATAGGCAGCGAAATAACTGGCATTGATGCCTGATGCCTCAAGCGTCGCCTGGTCATTCGGGGGAATCCTGTTGGGTGGCAGCAGCAGGTCGGGCACCAGCTCTGGGATCACCCGGCCTGCCTTCACGCTGATCGAGCCGATCGTGCCGGTAAGAGCGGTCTGATCGGGATCGAGGGCGCTGGCTCTGAATTCGCTTTGGTGAATGGCTCGCCCACTGGCGCCCTTGTTGAACCCCGGTGTGTTCATTGCCTCTGGCGCCTTGTCGAGCACATTCACATTGATGCTGCCGATACTGCCGGCTGCCCCAGCAATAAACTGGCTGGTTTCTATGCCATTGCCCACTCTCGATTGATTGACGACCTTGATGCTGCCGATACTGCCTTGATTGTTGAAGGCACCGCTTGCTGGGTCGTAGGTAGCTGTGCGAGCGGTGAAACGAGACCCGGAGATAGCAGCACCGCCGTCAAAATCCTTGACAGTCGCTTCTATTTTTAAGATCTTTGTCGCGATGAATTCGGAACCTCGAATTGCAGGCGAATCCTGAACATTCTCGCCCTGGCTTATGGCGTTGACACTCTTGATAATGCCAACGCTTTCGAAATCACTGTCGGCCGTGAAGTCGGAACCGTTGATGGCAGCCCCACCCTTGCTGCTCGCCGAAATCACGCCGATGTCTTTGGATGCTTCGAAAATGGATGCATTGATGCCGTGATCCACTGGGCTAAGGCCACCAGCCTTGGCAGAAAGCCCCAGTTTGCCGTTGCCGATTGAGCCATTGGCGGCAATGAAGGTGCTGCCATCAATGGCATTACCCCCGCTGAGTGACTCCGCCACAATTTGCTGCATGTCTCCGTAGTTTGCTGTGAACTCGCTATCGAAGATGGCGCTGTTGGCAAAGGCGCGGCTGTTGATCAGGCCGAAGCCTCCCTTCACGTCAAAGATGCTGCGGTCGATTCCCTTGCCATAAATGGATCGCGAGTTAACTGTAATCCCGTTGATGCCATTGCGCCCGAAATAAGGATTCTTGATCTTGACGGTGGGTTTGTCCGCGTAGCTGATGAATTCAGCAGTTGTATCGGCATAGCCCTTGAATTCCGACTCCACAATGCCTCCGCCCAGTGGATTGGTCGGCTGACCTCCCTTCCCTCCCAGCACCCTTGCATCGATGGTGCCGAAGACTGCGGCCCGAGCATCGAGAAGGCGGATGCCGTCTCCGGAGTTGGCATTGCTGGTTCCTTTCAGACCCTTGATTTCGCCATCCGCCTGAATCGTGCTTTCATGAATTCCGTGGCCGCCGGCAACACCGCCTCGACCAGACACTGTACCAATGGTGCCGTCGTTGGCGTTGAAGCGCGAAGCTTCGATGCCCTGGCCATTCATCTCGGAGATGCCCGTCACATTGCCGAGGTTGCGCTGGGCAACCACCGTGAGTTCAGCCAGGCCATGTCCGTTCCCAATTCCGGTAATGCTGTCTATATCATTAACTTTTGCATGAATCACAGTATCGAGAATGCCTGTACCCGTCCACGCCCGTGAACGAATTGCTCCGATTCTGCCGGCAAGGATTTGTACGTCCTGCAGGCCATGGGCCGCCTCTATGGCAGGTTCGGCGGGCAAACCAGGGCTTACGGGGGGCAAGAGGGTAGCGCCATGGGCTTCAACATTAAAGCCGGCAATACGGCTCGTCTGCCGTACATTATTGGCATCCAGGTATTGACCATTTGCATCCCCTGCCTGGAACAGGGCTCCCTGGATCGCCACACCTCGGGCCGCGCTAGCTGTGATTGTACCCATGTTCGTGCCTGCTGTATAAGTGCCGCCGACGATCGTGCTGCTGCCCTTTACCGTGATATTGCCCACACTTCCCTTTGCAGCAAGGCTGAAGTTCTGAAGCGAGCCTTTTTCAACATAAATATCGCCTATATTTGCCTTGCCGGTGCGCATCACGCCGCCCCAGTCGCCGCTGTAGATTTTCAGGCCAGCAATCGATCCATTCTGAGCCACCACCTTGGTGCCATTGAGGACTTGAGCCTGGGAGCTGATCAGCCCGATGTTCTGGCCGGCCTCGATCAGGGTTGAGTTGATGCCACCATTGAGTGCGGTGATGGAACCAATGCTTGTACCTGCGCGGAAGTTGGCGTCAATCCCTGCGGCTGAGCGGATACTGCCGATACTTCCCTTGTGGGAAATAAATGTGCCATCCAGCTCGACAGGCTCGGGCTGCGGCACATCAGCATCGACAAGCTTCGGTACCTTGACGAATCGCAATGCCTCAATCGTACCGATATTGCCATCGGCTTCGATGATGGCAGATGCCGTAATGGTATTTGCCTTGATGGCTCCAATACTGGATTTTGAAATCCAGCGGGAGCTAAGCTGACCGTTGACGCTGATGCCGGCAATGCCTTTTGTGGTGCTTGTATTCTCGACGACCCCCTGATAGCCGGGGGGGATAA
>JAYKGZ010000136.1:0-9280 GCA_035284925.1 Cyanobacteriota bacterium
GGCTCTGCCTACGTTGGTTCAAATCCAACCCGGCCCACCTTCCACACGCCCTTGTAGCTCAGCGGTAGAGCACTCCCTTGGTAAGGGAGAGGTCACGAGTTCAAGTCTCGTCAAGGGCTTATCTCCCCAGACTGCTCTCCTTAACGCCATCGACTCGAGGGCGCCCCAGCGCAACGTGGAGTCAGGCCCGCAACAATGAGCGAATAACGGGCTCCGGAACAGATCGCGATTCATGGTCTTGCGCTGTCTGATCCTCGATGGCCAGATGATGTTCGGCCAGCTTCTCTGTACCGTGCTGGCCCCGATCAACAACCTCACGGTGCTCGGGATCGCCCGGACCTGCGGGGAAGGGCTGGCACTCTGCCGGACTCACAGACCTGATCTGTTGATCCTGGATCCGGTTCTCCCGGATGGTTCGGGCTGTTCCGTGGCCCAGGAGGCGCTGGAAGCCAATCCCCACTGCCGAATCCTGGTGCTTACGGCGGCGGCGTCTGCCTTTGTCTGTCCGGCGGAACTGCAGCCCCACGTCCTCGCCGTCATCGACAAGACGGAGACCTTTGAGAACCTCACGGCGGCCCTGATGCGGGGGTTCGCTGACAGCAGCGTGGACCCCACGACCCAGCGACCGGCCAGCTGCGAGCCCCTGAACCGACTCACATCCCGCCAGCAGGAGGTGTTCCGACTGATCGGCCGAGGTGCGGCCACCAAGGAGATTGCCCGCCTGCTCGGGCTGGAAAGAACCACAGTGGAATCCCATCGCAAGGAGATCTCCAGGCGGCTCGGCGTGAGTGGCGCCGAACTGGTGCGACTGGCCGCCCTGCAGGTCTGCCACTGGCCCGGTGGCGGGGGATGATCTCCCCTCGACGAGAGTCTTTCTGCCAGCGTGCGTTTCCTCCTGCCTGCTGATCCGTGAGCAGCCCCACGCCCCACGCCCCACAAACGCAGACAGCCCTGCCGGATCTGGCGGTGATGCGGGAGCCGGTGGTGCAAGGACAGACCCGCCCACTGCGCTGGCGCCTCGAGCAGCTGGAACGCCTGAGCAAGGCCCTGTCCGAAAACGAAGCCGCCGCTCTGGAGGCCCTGGCCCACGACCTCGGCAAATCCCCCGTGGAGGCCACCTTCGAGCTGGTGGCCATCCGTCAGGAGATCGCGCTCAGCCGAAGACATCTGCGTCGTTGGATGGCCCCGCGCCCGGTTCCGCTGGATCTGGCCCTGCTACCCGGCCGTGCCTGGGTGGAACCCCAACCCCTGGGCTGTGTGCTGATCATCGGGCCCTGGAACTACCCCCTTCAGCTTTCGCTCCACCCCCTGGTGAGCGCCCTGGCGGCCGGCAACAGCGCCGTGGTGAAGCCCTCGGAACAGGCCCCCCACACCGCGGACCTGGTTGCAGAGCTTCTGCGTCAAGCCTTCCCCCCCGAGACCGTTCAGGTGGTGCTCGGCGATGCCGCCGTAGCCAGCCAGCTCCTGGAGCAGCGCTTCGACCATGTCTTCTTCACCGGCGGAGGCCGGGTGGGCAGCCTGGTGATGCAGGCCTGTGGCCGCTCCCTCACGCCGGTGACCCTGGAGCTGGGGGGCAAGAGCCCGGTGATCGTGCTCAGGGATGCGGAGCTGGGCGTCACCGCCCGGCGGATTGCCTGGGGCAAGGGCCTCAATGCGGGCCAGACCTGCGTGGGCCCCGATCATCTGCTGGTGGAACCGATGGTTCGCGATCCCCTGGTGGCTGCCATGGCCACCGAGCTGGAGCGCTTCTATGGCCCAGACCCCTTGCGCTCACCCGACCTGGGATGCATCGTCAACGACACCCGATTCCAGCATCTGGAAGCCTTGCTGGCTGGTGCGCGACGCAACGGGCAGGTGCTGGTGGGGGGGCGAAGTGACGCGGCAGCACGGCGGATCGAACCCACGCTGCTGGCCGTGGACAGCCTGGATGATCCGCTGATGCAGGAGGAGCTGTTCGGGCCGCTCCTGCCCGTGCTCACCATCAACGGGCTCGAGGAAGCTCTTGATCAGATCCGGCGGCGTCCGAGCCCCCTGGCTCTCTACCTGTTCAGCCGGAGCCGGGAGGCCCAGCAGCGCGTGCTGGAGGCCAGCCGTTCCGGAGGCGTGGTCTTCAACGACGTGGTGCTTCAGGGCGGCGCCGCCGCCCTGCCCTTCGGTGGCGTCGGACCCAGTGGGATGGGGAGATATCACGGCGAAGCCGGCTTTCGCACCTTCTCCCACGAGCGGAGTGTTCTGCGCCGCCCATTCCTGCTGGATCTCCCGCTTCGCTACCCGCCCTACGCCGGCAAACTGCCGCTGATCCGACGACTGCTGGCCTGAACGGTTTCCCGGAACCTGCCAGGGGATCAGCAGTGCTGATCGACCCATGGCCTGGGCAGGGGGGGGAGGCCCCTTTAACCTTATAGAAATCTATCGATAGCGTCGATGCGCCGTGTCCTCACCGCACTGGCCCTAGCGGTGGTGTTGCCACTGCCGGTTCTTGCTGACATCACCGTGAAACCGGGTGAGACCCTCTCGGAGATTGCCGAACGTCATGGCGTGAGCGTGAATCAGCTGATGAGGGCCAACGGCATCAAGGACCCCACCCTGGTGCAGGCCGGCCAGCGGCTGGTGATCCCCGGCCGTGGGCCGTCAGGCGGACAAACGGGGGGAGGCGGCGGGAACGGCGCCTCCGTTGTGGTGAATCCGGGCGACACCCTCTCAGAGATCGCTGAGCGCAACGGCATCAGCCTGCAACGGTTGATGCAACTGAATGGAATCACCAATCCAGCGATGGTGGAAGCCGGCAGACGCCTGGTGATCACAGGGGGCAGCGGCAGTGGCGGCAGCCGCCCCAGCTCGGGCGCTGGCTCGAACTACACCGTGAAGAGTGGGGAAACCCTCGGGGAGATCGCCGAGCGCTACAACACAAGCGTGAACAGGCTGATGCAGCTCAATGGCATCAGTGATCCGACCCAGCTCCAGGCCGGCAGCCGACTGGTCGTTCCAGGCGCCCGCCAGCCCAGCGGCACCAGTAGCACCCGCACCGGCAGCACGAACTCCGGCAGCCGCGAGCATGTGGTGAAGGAGGGCGAGACCCTCTCTGAGATTGCCGAGGCTTACAACCTGCCGATGCAGAAGCTGGCGTCTCTCAACTCCATCAGCGACCCGGACCTGCTGATGAGCGGCACTCGCCTGAAGCTCACCGCTCCCCCCCCGGTGAGGGCCCCACGGCCAACGATCAAGCCAGCCCAGGCCGCCGCGCCCACGAAGCCGAAACCGAAGCCAGCCGCCGTGGCCAAGCGCCCCCAGACGTCCGGTGGCAACAGCACGGCCCCAGCCGCGCCGGTGATCGCCTCAACCACGGCTCCGGCATCCCGGAAACCCACCACAACGTCAACAGCGAGCAGCGCCGCCCCAGCCGCTCCGGTCTCCAGCTCAACCACGGCTGCTGCCACCAGGAAACCCACCACCACAACAGCTGTCGCATCAACAGCAGCCACCACAACACCAGCAGCCACCAAGGCTCCGGCCACTGATAACAAGCCAGCCAGCAGCTCGAGCCCGACCACCGCAACCAGGAAGCCCACCACCACCACAACAGCCGTCGCAGCAACAGCAGCCACCACGACCCCAGCGGCCACCAAGGCTCCCGCCGCCAACACCAAGCCGGTTGTCGTCGCCACCGCCACCGCCAAAAAACCGGAAACCCCCGACTGGCGGACCTACGGGCCCCTTCAGGTGGACTGGGCCAAGTGGCAGTCCATGGGAGGCAGTTACGTGGCACCCAGCCTGAATGCTTCAGGCCAGCTGCTGTACACCGCGATCAACTGCGGCGCCCGCAAGCTCAATGCCACCAGCCCCACGGGCCAGTGGAAAACCTGGGAATCTCCGAGCACCGATGCGGAGCAGCAACTGGTGAGTGATCTGTGCAAGGCCAAGGGCAGCTGATCAGGCTGCCCAGAACAGGGGCCAGGGGCTGCGTAGGTACTGGCGGCCACTGGTTCTGAGGTAGAGGCGCCGGGCACCATCATCGCTCTCACCCACCAGCTCTTCCTGCACAAGGCGCCGCGTCAGCCAGGCCCAGCAGACGGCTGGATCCTGCCCATGACGGTCTGAACGCTGCGAAGCCAGAACGTCCACCAGGCTGCGAACATCCCGCCCGTGGCGATCCTCGAGCGCCTCCAGGATGAATGTGGCCTGCTCAGACCAGTCGCGCCTCCGCGGTACGGCCAGGCAGTTGTCACAGCGGCCACAGGCAGGCACCACCTCCCCCACCGCCATCAGCAGGGCCTGTTCCCGGCAACGCTCGCCCTCCGCCACCGCCTCCATGCGCCGCAGCTGCCGTTGCGCCAGTTCGAGGCGTTGGTGCTGGAAGTGATCGCCGCGATCGTTCCCCCGATCGGTGCCGCGAATGGCCCAACCGAGGCTGACGCGGTCGGCCGGATCGAACAGCACCAGGCAGTGGGCCGGCCGGCCATCCCGTCCGGCCCGGCCCGATTCCTGCAGATAGCCCTCCGCACTGGCCGGCAGATCCAGATGCAGCACCAGGCCCACATCCGGACGGTCCACCCCCATCCCGAACGCCACCGTGGCCACCAGCACCGGCTGAGCCGCCTCCAGGAAATGTTCCAGAGCCCGAGCCCGGCTCTCGGCATCCAGACCGGCGTGATACGCGATCGCCTCCACGCCAACGGCCGCCAGGCGAAGCGCCCACTGCTCCACCGAACGACGGGTGCGGGCATAGATGAGCACGGCACCGCGGGCCTGCGCCACGGCCTCAAGCACCAGAGGCAACGGCTCCTCCGGGCGCCGCTGCATGGCATAGACCAGGTTGGAGCGGCGCGCGGAACGCACCTGAACCAACGGTCGCCGCAATTGCAGCAGCCGAATGATGTCGGCCCGCACCTGGGGGGCGGCGGTGGCACTCAGCGCCACCAGGGGCACACCCGGGCAGAGCTCCCGCAGCTGGCCCAGGCGTCGATAGTCCGGGCGGAAGTCATGGCCCCAGTCGCTGATGCAGTGGGCCTCATCCACAGCCAGGGCCACCAGCTGACGGGCATCGAGCAACTCATCCAGCAGCTGACGGGTGGCTTCGGCCTGCAGCCGCTCCGGAGCCAGGTACAGCAGGCGCAGCCGTTGATCACGCAGGCGCTCGTGCAGCCGTTGCCGCTCCGCCGGGGCCAGGCCTCGATGAAGGCAGGCCGCTGCGATGCCCCGCCGTTCCAGCTGCCGCACCTGGTCCTGCATCAGGGCCACCAGAGGGGAGATCACCAGCACCAGCCCCTGGCGCACCACCGCCGGCAGCTGATAACAGAGCGACTTTCCACCCCCGGTGGGCAGCACCGCCAGGCAGTCGCGCCCCGCCAGCAAGGCCTCCACCACCGGTCTCTGCCCGGGCCTGAAGGCCTGCCAGCCGAAGTGCCGGTTCAGGGCCTCAAGCAGCGAATCAGGCGGAGCATCAGGCGGAGCATCAGGCGGAGCATCAGCGGCCAAGCCACTACCAGCAGCGCCTGACCAACTTAGCGGCGCCAGAGGTGGTGGTCAGAGCGACAGGGGCGGTGCCTCCAGCTGTTCGGAGGACTCCTCCACCAGCTGCAAGCGCACCCGCTTGCCCCCTGCCAGTTCACCCAGCGACACCCTCAGGGTGCTTCCGCTCAGGGTCTGCAGGGCCGTGACCAGCTCTCTGAGGTGAGGGGTGCTGCTGCCGCTCTCCAGCCAGAGGCGCTCCTGCAGCCCACCCAGCCGCCTCCAGCTGGTGTACAGCTTGAGCACAGCACTTTCCAACATCTGCGCCTGGCCCACCGCATCGGCCAGCACGCCCAGGGCATCCAGCCGCTGGGCTTCCTGAAGCGCCTTGTCGAAATCGAGCTGATCCACCTGAAAAGCCCGCACCGCCAGGGCCGCTTCCGCGGCCTTACTGAGCCAGCGGGCCGTATGGGTCACCTCACGAACACGGTCGAGCTCCGGTTCTTCACGCAAGACCTGGCGCAGATCCTGCTGCTGTTCCTCCGGCAGCTTGGCCAGTTCCTTCACCAAGGGCGCCACCGCACGCGGTGGCAGCAGGTTTTCGGCAGTGCGCTGGCGCACCTCCTCCGGCAGCAGCGGACTGGTGGCCGCGGTGAACTCATCCGCGAGGCGACGCACCTGCTTGCGGGTGATCGGCTGCCCCTCATTGGCCGCTTCCGCGATCATGAGCTGAACTTCCGGATCTGCTTGGGCCGTCTCCAGGAAGGCGCGCTTGGAGAAGTTGTTCACGCTGGTTTCGGCCAGCAGCCCATCCCCCACCAGGTTGTCGGCGGAATCCGCCAGCTGGATGAGGGTGTAGGCGCGGGTCTTGCTGATCTCCCGCTCGCGCAGCCACTGCAGAAAGCCTGTACCGCGCCCCTCTCCCCCTCGCTTCTCCCGGTCACGCACCGCCCTGAGGATGCGACCACGCCAGATCTCCGTCTGCAGATCGAACCGGTCACAGACCGCCCAGGCCGCCTCGAGCCGGGCGAGGAATTCCATCGTGGAGATGGCATCGCTCTCGGGATCCGGGAGCTCCAGGCTGAGCGCCGGTGGGTCCGGCATCACGTCGGCCATGGCCAGTTCACGAAGGGACGATCGATGATGGTGACACGGCTGGAAGGGCGACGAATCGTGACGCCGCGCCGATCCCATGCGACCGCCCCGGGTATCTTCCCTCTGGCAGCTACCCCATCCCCCGCCAAGCGATGGCCATTTCCCGCGGCGACAAAGTACGCATCAAGCGTCCTGAGTCCTACTGGTACAACGAACTCGGAACCGTCGCTTCCATCGACACCTCCGGCATCCGCTACCCGGTGGTGGTGCGGTTCGACAAGGTGAACTACAACGGCTACAGCGGCTCGGAAGGCGGCATCAACACCAACAACTTCGCCGAAGCCGAACTGGAGAAGGCCTAGCCAGCTCCTTCGACTCCTCCAGCCCGTGCCGGAACTGCCCGAGGTGGAAACCGTCAGGCGCGGGCTTGAGGAACGCACCAGCGGGTTTCGAATCGCGAAGGTGCAGGTCTGTCGTAACCGGGCGATAGCCAGCCCCGACGACCCGGCGACCTTCGTGACGGGCTTGACCGATTGCAGGGTCCTTGGCTGGCAGCGCCGCGGCAAGTACCTGCTGTCATCCCTCGAGCGCGCCGATGGCAGCTCTGGTGGCCACTGGGCAGTCCACCTGCGCATGACCGGTCAGTTCCTCTGGCTTGAGCAGCCCAGGGAGCCATGCCGCCACACCCGGGTGCGGCTCTGGAATGCAGAGGGCCAGGAACTTCGCTTCCAGGACGTGCGGAGTTTTGGTGAGATGTGGTGGGTGCCGCCGGGAGACGATCCAGCCTCCGTGATCGGCGGCCTGAAGAGGCTGGGCCCCGAACCGTTCAGCGAGGCGTTCAGCACGGCCTACCTGCAGCACCGTCTGGCCGGATCCAATCGAGCCATCAAGACAGCCCTGCTGGATCAATCACTCGTGGCGGGCGTGGGCAACATCTACGCGGATGAATCGCTGTTTGCCGCGCGGATCCGGCCTGATCTGAGCAGCGGTCGACTTCAGCCAGGGCAACTGTCTGCCCTGCGTGAAGCCCTTGTGGAGGTGCTGAGGACGAGCATCGGAGCCGGCGGCACCACATTCAGTGACTTCCGGGATCTCAGTGGAATCAACGGAAACTACGGAGGGCAGGCCTGGGTGTACCGACGCAGTGGCCAACCCTGCCGGGTCTGCGGCACGGCGATCCAACGGGACCGGCTCTGCGGACGAAGCACCCATTGGTGCCCGAACTGCCAGCACTGACCCGAGACACCCCATGCAACACCAGCTCGCCGCCCAGCTGTCGGAGGTGATGGCCTCGATCCACAGGCGGGGATGGTGTGACGGCACCGGGGGGAACTTCAGTTGCGTACTCCAGCGTGATCCGGTGCGGTTGCTGATGGCACCCAGTGGGGTGGAGAAGGGAGCCGTCAAGCCCGAGCAGCTGGTGGTGGTGGATGGGCACGGGGTGGTCTGCCGCGGCGCCGGCCGTGCCAGCGCTGAAACAGCGCTGCACCTCACAATCGTGGAGGAAACCGGCGCAGGGGCGGTTCTGCACACCCATTCCCAGGCCGCCACCCTGTTGTCGCAGATGGTGGGACAGGAGCACCACGCAGAGCTTCTGCTCAGCGATCTGGAGATGCTGAAGGGACTGTCCGGCATCCAGACCCATGCCACGGCGGTGGCCTTGCCGGTGCTGCCCAACGACCAGAACCTGAGGCGCCTGAGCGAGCGAGCCCGGCCTTTGCTTGAGGAGGCCCCCCATGGGTTGCTGATCGCCGGCCACGGGCTCTATGCCTGGGGCGAGACCCTGGGAGAAGCGCAGCGTCACCTGGAGATTCTGGAGTTCCTGCTGGAGCAGCGCTGGCGACGGCAACTGGTGGATCCCAGCCGGCTGAAGCCGCATCAGCTCTCCGGTTGCAGCCATGTGCTGCTGGACATCGAGGGCACCACCTGTCCGGTGACCTTCGTGGCAGAGGTCCTGTTTCCCTACGCCAGCCAGCACCTGAGCGGCTTCCTTGAGACCCATCAAACCGACCCTGAGGTCGCGGAGCTCGTGGAAGAGGTTCGCGAAGCCTGGAGGTACGACAACCAGGCCGACGCAAGCGGGGTGAGGTTCCGTGAGGAAGGTTCGGTGCTGGAGTATCTCCTCTATCTGATCAACGTAGACCGAAAGCTGACGCCTCTGAAGGAGTTGCAGGGACGGATCTGGGCAGAAGGCTACGGGAAGGGAGAGCTGCGGGCGCCCCTGTATGCGGATGTGCCTGCAGCGTTGCGACGCTGGCACCGGGACGGCCTGAAGCTCGCGGTCTATTCATCGGGCTCGATTGCCGCCCAGCAGCTGCTTTACCGCTACAGCGAAGGTGGTGATCTGCGCGGGCTGTTCAGCCACTGGTTTGACACTAAAACAGGACCCAAACAGGAACCGCAGAGTTATGACATGATCTGCCAAAAGCTGGGAACGTGCCCCAAGAATGTCTTGTTCATCAGCGACAGCACAGCTGAACTGAGCGCTGCCGAATCAGTGGGAATGTCTGTGCTGCTGAGCTGCCGTTCGGATCAGGCGCTCTTACAAACACATGACTACGAGCAAATCACCGACCTCAGCCTGGTGACACTAAGCTTATTGAGGGATAGCAAAGGGAAAGAGGTTTAACCTGGCATCGACCTATTTTCTCAGGGGGCTACCCCCCAAATATCGTCGGCGCTGCAGCGTTTCACAGCCGAGTTCGAGATGGATCGGAGTGGTTCCACTACGCCATGG
>JAYKGZ010000137.1:0-12556 GCA_035284925.1 Cyanobacteriota bacterium
CTTGAGGTTGCAGGCCTGGCTGACGAAGTCGAGATCGAGGCGGCTCCAGGAGTTCTGACCATCAGACCATCGGCTCACCCGAGGGCGGGCTGGGCAGAGGCGGCATCGTCCTTCCGGCCGGAGGGACTTCTCGATGAAATGAGCCCCACTCGGTTTGATGAAGAAGAGTGGTCATAGTGACTGAAGAACACGTCTCAAGAGGCGATATCTTCCTTGTCGCGTTGAATCCCACTCGCGGATCTGAAATCAGAAAGACGAGGCCATGTGTCATAATGTCGCCGGATGAGCTGAATTCTCACCTACGCACTTTCATCGTTGCGCCGCTCACAATTGGTGGTCATCCATACCCTTTTCGTGTGCGTTGCACATTTGACGGGAAAGACGGTCACGTTGTGGCAGATCAGCTGAGAGCCGTACACAGAGAGCATCTCGTCAAGCATTTGGGGAGACTTTCGGAGACTACGCTCAATGAGCTGTTGGATGTTCTTCAGGCGATGTTCGCTGTTTAGAAGCCTGCTGCAGCGCTCGATCTCCCGCAGGCAGATGCCCACGGCGTGGCCGCCCTCTACCAGCTCCACGCCCCGCTCCATGGCGCGCCGGTTCAGCTCCGGGAACACCAGGGTGGCCAGCAGCCTGCGCTCCTCGCTGAAATCGCGGAAGGTACTGGAGAGAAACACCTGGATCTCGCGGGATTCAGGGGCCGCCGGCAGGGGTTCAGCCATCGCTCTTATGCAGTCACTGCATAGCTATCCCAGACGATCTGGGGTGGAAGGAACCTACGACGGTTGCTTGGTGCCAGGCCCCTTTGCTCCGGCGAAGCACGGCCCTGTGGGTTCACTTCAGGAGCCCGGAGTAGACAAAGGCCCCCGCCAGTTGCTCACAGTCTTGTTCGCTCACCCCCGCCAGCCGGAAGCAAGGCCGCCATTGGCTGCTCACCACGGGCGAGCTGCCGCACCGAATAGGCCTGCATTGAATCACCGTCTGGCTGCTGGCTCCTCTCATGGCGTTCGATCGATCTGTTTTCGCAACGCCAGGGCAGCGTCAAGCAGCCTGAGCCAGGCATCCCATGCATCAAGCCCTTACGATCCTCCCATCAGTGCATCCCAGGAGGAATGGGCTATGCATGCGGTGAGCGTGAGGGTCTGAAGAACAATCCAGGGGCCGCGCTGCGCCAGGCCAAGAAAGGGCCGGTGGTGGTGCTCAATCGCGACAACCCGGATGCGGTGCTGATCGGGCTTGAGACCGGCGGGCTGCTTCAGGCGCCCGGTGTGCGGGCGGCCCTGGCCACGGCCCTGTTCCGTGATGGTGAGCTGTCGCTGGTGCGCGCAGCCCATGTGGCGGAGATGGATGTGGCCGGCTTCATCTCCCATCTCGGCCGGCTGGGCATCCCGGTGATCCGCCTCACTGCCTCCGAAACCAAAGACGATCTCGACACCCTGGAGCAGTGGCTGCAATCGTCATCGCCGACGCCAGCCCGCTGATCGCCCTGGCCCGGGTGAACGGGATCACATGGCTGCGGGCCCTATTCACCGAGGTGCTGATGGCCGATGCGGTGCTGCGCGAAGTGCTCACCGGACAGTTCTCCGATACGGAAGAACGGATTCAGGCTGGCCTCACCGACGGCTGGCTGAAACCGGTGGCGGTGCAGGCAAGCAAGAGTCGACCCTTGCTCCAACTGGGATATCCGCACTCTCACGGGGCTGGGTCCGCAGGCACTACCCAGCCTAAAGGTGCCCAACCCGCGCCAATTGAGGCCCCTGGCGCTTAGTGGGCGACCTATCACCCAGGGCTTACTTTAATTCTCTTCCGAATCCTTCGACTGAATGCAAAAGCTCCAGCAACGCCGAAGAGAGGAAGCGGACCCGGCACATGTTCAGCTCTCACTTGATAAGTAAAGCCAGTGATATGCCAGTCCTCCTCCCCAAATAGAGAGGTCGCATCTCGGGATACAGTTATACCATCGAACAGGGAATATACGAGCTTGTCTTGATGAGGAGAATGCGTGGCCAGGCCGGTCGTCTCGGCCGAAGAGTAATTTCCAGTGCCGCCAGGTTCCAAGCCAGACTGGTTCGCCACATAAAAAACATTGGGACGGAGCGAATCGGCAGGCCCATGGTCACCAGAATAATCAGGCGGTCCATACGTATGCCTGAGCGTGGCAGACGTAAGCTCAATCTTGTCGGCATCATCCGAAGTCCCCTCCAAATCAACTTCATTGTATACATTGATGTCTCCATTGAAGCGCCAATATTTTCCCTTAATTTCAACGGAGATATTTTCCTCAGATCGCTTCACAGCGCCAAAGCCATCGAAGGTAGCCACGAAGCTTGTTGGCGTTTCTGTAAAGTCAATTTCCGTATTAGCGTCGATGACACTATCAGCAGGAGGATTCAATGCCTCGTAGATACTAGCAAACGGGGTCACAATTAGATCTCTAAACCAATCGAGCCCTTTCCTTGTGATGACTATGCCATTGTCCCAAGTTAATTTGATGGCATCGTCGCTGCCCCCGTTTTCGCCAGTCTCTGCTTTTGCAGGTAGGGCGGTCATCAACAGGCCCGTCGAAACGAGAGCTATCAAAAAGCGAATGGACATGGACCAACTATTAAACTCTTCCGACATCTAGCTAGGTCCTGCAAGGCCGGACTTGATTGCTCAAAAGTGCAGCGATTCTGATGAATGCAAATGGAATGGCCGCCACCACAAAGGCGCGTTGGATCACTCGAGTGGGCAAGGATCATGTTCAGGCCTCAAAGCACATCACCACCGCTTTGGCCATCCCCCATAACCAGGTTCTCGTGTCAGGACAAACGAGCTGAGCCTGCCCAAAAGGACAAGACTCAGCCTGTAACGCAACGAATTCAAATAAATCAGCCAAGCTGATTAACACCAGACCCAACCTCAATCTGCTCAAGCCGCGCCGATGGAGAACCCGGCTCTTGTGGTCGACACAAGATCGGAAAAACTTCGGCTTAGAGCAGGTTCGCCGCCAGCTCGGCCAGGGCGCTGCGCTCGCCCCGCAGCAGGCTCACATGGCCCGCCAGGCGCTGGCCCTTGAAGCGCTCCACCAGCCAGGTGAGGCCGTTGCTTTCCGCATCCACATAGGGATTGTCGATCTGGTAGGGATCACCGGTGAGCACGATCTTGGTGCCTTCTCCCACCCGGGTCACGATCGTTTTCACCTCATGGGGCGTGAGATTCTGGGCCTCATCCACAATCATGAACTGGCGCGGAATCGAACGGCCGCGGATGTAGCTGATCGCCTCCACCTCCAGCAGCCCCATCGCCTTGAGATCAGCCCAGCTGCCGCGGGGGGCGCGATTGGCTCCACCACTGCCCCGCCCGCCCTGGTGCCGGGGCTCCTCCCCGGCCCCGAGCAGGAACTCCAGGTTGTCGATGATCGGCTGCATCCAGGGACCCATCTTCTCCTCCAGATCCCCGGGTAGAAAGCCGATCTCCTTGCCCAGGGAGATCACCGGGCGGGTCACCAGCAACCGGTCGTAGGCCCGTTCATCCGCCACCTGGTGCAGGCCCGCCGCCAGGGCCAGCAGGGTTTTACCAGTGCCCGCCTTGCCCACCAGGGTCACCAGCTGCACGCCGGGATCCAGCAGCAGATCCAGGGCGAAGGTCTGCTCGCGGTTGCGGGCCTGGATCCGGCCCAGCTTCACCTTCGGAGCCCGCTGCAGCGGATGCAGGGCCTCGATTGCCGCGTCATAGCGGGCCAGCAGGGTGTGGGCCGGCTGGAGCTGGTCCACCAGGGTGACCCCCTCATTGGCCAGCAGCGCTGGGATCCCCGCCGCCGCCAGGGGGAGATCGGCCGCCGGCAGGCCCGCCTCATCCTTCACCCGGTCCATCTGCTCGGCGCTCACCCACAGCTCGCAGAAGCCCGGGTAGAGATCGGCGATGTCCACCTTGTCGGTGGTGTAGTCCTGGGCGATCAGCCCCACCGCATCGGCCTTGATCCGCAGGTTGGTGTCCTTGGTCACCAGCACCACCGGCGGCTGCCCGTCGCGCACGTTGCCGAGGCGCTGCTGCTCCAACGCCACCGCCAGGATGTTGTTGTCGCCGTTTCCGGCCTTGAGCTCCGGCGGCAGCTGGCTGAGGGTTTCACTGCGGCAGAACACCACCTTCAGCTCGGCGCCGGAGCTCTCATCCAGCGGCACGCCGTCGGAGAGATTTCCCTTGGTGCGCAGTTCATCCAGCAGCCGCGACACCTGACGCGCATTACGGCCCTTCTCGGAGGGATCCCGCTTGAACCGGTCGATCTCCTCCACCACCTCGATCGGGATCACCACGTGGTTGTCCTCGAAGCGGGTGAGCGCAGCCGGGTCGTGCAGCAACACGTTCGTATCGAGCACGAAGGTCTTGCGCATCGCTTCACACGGCCAGCACTCGCTGGACGCTACGTCCCTCCCGGCAGAACGGGCTGGGCCCTGCCACCTACGCTCCGGCGAACCACACCGCCCCACCTCCGTGGTCTTCACGCTGTTCAAGCTGGTGCTGCTCGCCGGCCTGCTGCTGGCCCTGCTGCTGCTGGTGCTGGAGCTGCGTCACCGCCTGCGTCCGGCCTCACCCCTCAAGATCAGGGCCGGCAACTGGAAGATCCAGCGCCAGGGGGAGGCTGTGCTGGTCCATGGAACCGTCACGATCACCAACCCCCACCCCCGCATGGAGGTGTTCGTGCCCGAGTTCCGGGTGCAGCCCACCCTGCTGGGCCGGGGCCCACTCACCGGCGTTCAGATCGACACCCAGGTGCATCCGCACCACCCGGATGAAGCCGCCCGACCGGATGGCTATTGGTTTGCCTACATCGTGAAGGGTCGCAAGAGCACCGCCGCCAGCATCCGGCTGCGGATCAGCGCCGATCCGGATGTTGATCTCCAGGCCCTGCTCGACACCCTCTGGGTGGAGATTCACTGGTTGAACTACGGACCGTTCGGGCGGCTGCCGCGCCGCGATGGAATCCTGGTGCCGCTGCGGCGCCCCGGTGCCGCCACCGCCGCCACCGCCACCTGGCGGGAAGGAGACGGCTGCCAGGTGCTGCCGATCCGCACCCACCTGCTTGGGGTGCTCGACGAACCGCTAACCGTTCTGCGTCACTACGCCGGTCAGGTGCTCCAGCCCGGCGATGTGCTCACCATCGGCGAAACCCCGCTGGCGGTGATTCAGGGCCGCTACCACCACCCGGACACGGTGGAACCGTCGTGCCTGGCCCGCCAGCTCTGCCGCGTGTTTCATCCCACCAGCTCCCTGGCCAGCGCCTGCGGGCTGCAGAGCCTGATCGATCTGGTGGGGCCCGCCCGGGTGCTGATGGCCTGGCTGGTGGGCACCGCCCTCAAACTGGTGGGGCTCAGGGGCTGGTTCTATCGACTCGCCGGTGACCAGGCTCGCCTGATCGACGACATCACCGGCACCACCCCCCCCTACGACCAGACCATCGTGCTGGGGCCGGAGGAGCCGGGCCGTTTCTGCCAGGCCATGGCCGACGAGCTAGGGGTGGCCGTGGCGGTGGTGGACGTGAACGACCTGGGCCGGGTCAAGGTGCTGGCGGCCAGCAGCGGTTGTGATCAGCAGCTTCTCCAGCGGGCATTGCGTCCCAACCCAGCGGGCAACGCCAATGAGCGCACACCGCTGGTGCTGGTGCGCCCCCGCTGAGGCGTTCCCCCACTGAATACAGTGGGTTGGGCCAGTTCCGGAGCCATCGCCATGATCCGAGCACCATGGCGCCCTCAATGGCGAACCCAGTGGCGCCATCAGAGCCTCGGTCCGGCAGGTCACGATCCCGGAGGATCCCCCTGGCGCATCGAACCCCTGGCCGGCTGGCATCTGCCCCTGCTGGGAGAGCCGGTCTTCCTTCCCCTCCATCCCCTGCTCCAACGGGCGGTGCTGCTCGGATTACCCGAGCGGATCGTCCAGGCCATCGCCCGCCGCCCGTCCCTGGCGCCCAAAGTGCTGGTGGCCTTCGCCCGCGGCACTCAGGATGCCCTCGGCCTGATCGTGACCCGCCGCCTCAACCGCAGCGGCAGCTGCTGGCAGCTTCAGCATCTGCGCACGGTTCCGGAGGTTGATCGGCGCCGGCTGGGTTCCGACCTGCTCCGCCATGCCATGGCCGACGCCCGCTCGGCCCGCAGCTGGATCGCCCTGGCCGCCAGCACCGATCCCGCCCGCCTGGCGCTGCTGCGCGAACAGGGCTTCCAGCCGCTTCGCAACGACCAGCTGTGGTGCTGGCAACCGCCGGCCACGACCGAGCGGCCCGCACCGAACCCAGCCCCTGAGCTGCGGCTGGAGACGTTGAACCGTCGCAACGCGCAGCTGCTCTGGCACCTGGAGCAGGGCGCCTGCCCGGCCCGGCTGCGCCAGCTCCTCGATCGCAGCAGTGAAGACCTGCTCGACCAGAGCGCCGGCAGGGGCTGGCTGCTGGTGGATCCGGCCCGGGCCGAGGCCGTGGCGGCCGCCCGCTGGGTCGGCGACCATCCCGGAGGAGGTCACGACCTCGAACTCACCCTTCAGGAAGGCTGGGAGCAGCTGCTGGGCTCCAGCGCTGATTTCCTGGTGTGCCACGCGGCCGAGCAGTTGGGCGGCGAAGCGCTCTGGCTGCGTTGTGACGAGCGCGACCGCGGCCGCGAAACCTGGCTCAGAACCCTTGGGGCCGACCATCGCCAGGACCGGGTGCTGATGGCTCGGAGCGTCTGGAGCCGCTCGCCCCAGCCGCTCGCCCAGCGCTCCAGCCAGCGGATTGAAGCGATGCTGGAGCAGCTGCAGCCCCGTCGCCGGCCGCTGCCGACACCCAGCGCTCCCCCCTGAGTCACCGCGATGGTCCGTCTGCGCTCCCCGCAGCCCCGTTCGGTGCTCGCCCTCGATGTCGGCCGGCGCCGCATCGGCCTGGCCGGTTGCGATCCACTGGGTCTCACCGTGACAGCCCTCCCGGCCCTGGCCCGTGGCCCCTTCCCGGCCGATCTCGACCAACTGCGGACGCTGGTGCTTCGACGCGGCGTCACGGCCCTGGTGGTGGGACTGCCGCTCGATGCCGCGGGCCTGCCCACCCTCCAGGCCCGCCACTGCCACCGCTACGGCGAGCGCCTGGCCGCTGCCCTCAGCCTTCCCCTGGCCTGGGTGAACGAACACAGCAGCAGCTGGGCGGCCGCTGACCGCCACGGCCTGGCGGGCGACCGCAGCGGCGCCCTCGACAGTGCCGCCGCCGCCCTGCTGCTGGAGCAATGGCTGGCGGAGGGCCCAGACCCGCAACCCATCGGCGAGCGCCCCAATTCAGCCGACAGGGCTTTTTAATGGCAGAGATTGCCGCTGTGCACCATCCTGGGATCTGAATCCTCCCCGTCATGAGCCCCGAAGGTTCCTCCATGGCCGGTGCCGCTGATGTGCCCACGGTGCTTGTTCGTGATTCCAGCGGCCGTCAGCTGCTCTGCTTTCTGGAGCAGCTCATTCCCCTTGATGGCCACGACTATGCCCTGCTCACACCGGTGGACACCCCGGTGTGTCTGTTCCGCCTGTCCGACAACGACGAGGAGCCCGAACCGATCGACACGGTGGATGCCACCGAACCGATCCTCTCGGTGGCCGACATCGTGCTCCAGGAGCACGACCTCACCCTGATGCGATCCGCTGTGACCCTCACGGTGAGCGGTGATCTCGATGAACCGGATCCCGAAGCTCTTGAAGACGATGAAGGGAGCGATGAAGAGTCGGAAACCTATGAACTGCTGGTGAATTTCCTGGTGGAGGATCAGGAGTATGGGCTGTACATCCCGCTGGATCCTTTCTTTGTGGTAGCGCGGATGGAAGGCAATGAGGCGGTGCTGGTGGAAGGGGAGGAATTCGACCGCGTTCAGCCCCGCATCGAGGCTGAACTCGATGAGCGCGAGGATCGTGCCTGATGGCGTCGATGCGCGCCCTGCGCCAGCTCTTGCGTCCCGACTGGGTGGTGAACGGCACCCTGGCCCAGGTGCCGATCGAGGAGCTGATCCACAGCCCGTCCCACCCGATCCGGGCTCTCGTGCTCGATGTCGATCGCACCATGCTCCCCAGGCATCGCGGTGGACTGCCAAGCAGCATCGAGCAATGGCTGGAGGAGGCACGGCGGCAACTGCCGATCCAGCTGCTCAGCAACAATCCCTCCCGCCGTCGGATCGGCGGGGTTGCCGAGCAGGTGGGCCTTCCCTTCACCACCTCCGCCGGTAAGCCGGGCCGCTCGGCCCTGCGCCGGGTGCTCACCGAGCTGAATCTGCCGGCGCAGCAAGTCGCCCTGATCGGCGATCGGCTGTTCACGGATGTGGTGGCCGGCAACCGGCTCGGCTTGTTCACCGTGCTGGTGAAACCCACCGACTGCCAGGGGGAACCCTGTGAGCGCGACAGGCTGCAGAAGCTGGAGCTTCGGCTCGCCCGCTGGCTTGGCACCAGTCTCCACACCAGCACGGGTTGAGGACAGCCACGATGCGGCGGGTGATCAAGATCGGCACGAGCCTGTTGCGGGGCAGCCGCGAGCGGCCGACGGCGGCGGTGATCGCCGATCTGGCCGCTGCGATCAACCGGGCCCGCCGCCGCGATGAGGCGATCGCTCTGGTGAGCAGTGGCGCGGTCGGGCTGGGCTGCCAGATCCTGGAGATGGGCTCCAGACCCACCGAGGTGGTGGCCCTCCAGGCTGCGGCCGCCGTGGGCCAGGGGCGTCTGATGGCCCTGTATCAGGACGCCTTCGCCGTCCGCGGTCTGTCCGTGGCCCAGGTGCTGCTCACCCGCGGTGACCTGGCCTCCCGCCGGCGCTATCAGAACGCCTGCCGCACCCTGGAGCAACTGCTCCAGTGGGGGGTGGTGCCGGTGGTGAATGAAAACGACACCCTGGCCACCCATGAACTGCGCTTCGGCGACAACGACACCCTCTCCGCCCTCGTGGCCGTGGCCGTGGGGGCCGATGAGCTGATCCTGCTCACCGATGTCGACCGCCTCTATTCCGGCGATCCACGGACCGACCTGGAAGCGAAACCGATCAGCGAAGTGCGCAACCTTCAGGAGCTGGAAGGTCTCACCGCGGTGGCCAGCGGCGGCGGGCAATGGGGCACCGGCGGAATGACCACCAAACTGGCCGCCGCACGGATCGCCACCTCCAGCGGCATCCGGGTGCGCCTGGCCGACGGCCGTGATCCGGCGGTGCTCGACGGGCTGCTGGCAGGCCAGGCCCTCGGCA
This sequence comes from Cyanobacteriota bacterium, assembly GCA_035284925.1. GTDB lineage: Bacteria > Cyanobacteriota > Cyanobacteriia > PCC-6307 > Cyanobiaceae > UBA5018. The sequence goes on from JAYKGZ010000137.1 coordinate 9,197, forward strand.
CCGTGTTTCAGCCCAGCACCACACCCCTCAGCGATCGCAAGCGCTGGTTGGCCCATGCCCTGTTGCCGAAGGGAAAGCTGGTGGTGGATGGGGGTGCCGAGCGCGCACTCCTGCATCAGGGAGCCTCCCTGCTGGCGGTGGGCCTGATCGCAGTGCAGGGAAGCTTCGGGCCACGGGAAGCGGTGTGCCTGCTCAATGGCGAAGGGCGCGAGCTGGGGCGAGGAATCAGCGCCTATGGAAGCGATGTGCTGAGTGAGCTGATCGGCCGGGAAGGGGTGGAGGTGGTGCACCGCGACGAACTGGCGATCACGGCTGGCTGACAGCCTGATCACAACAGGGTGTGCGCTTGAAACGGGCCGTTAGATTGAGCTGCGCTCGGCTTGAGTTTCCATGCGTTTCAGTGAGCTGATCGAGAGCCTGCCATCCATCCGTGAATCTGCATCCAGGGAGCTTGCCGGCGACCCGGTGATTGATGCGGCCGCCCCGATGAATCACGCGGCTCCAGGACAGATCAGCTTCTATGAAACCGGCTCCGGCGATGAAGTTGTCGCGGGAACCAATCCCTCAGCTCTGATTATTCCTGCCAGCAATTCACGGCTGAAGGCTGCAGCGAGCAGCCAGGGCATTGCCTGGGTTGAGAGCGATCACCCAAAGCTGAGCTTTGCTGAAGCCCTGGAGCTCATCCATCCCGAAGATCCGGTTGAGCCGGGCATCGACAGCGCGGCCAGGATTCATCCCACGGCCGAAATCGGAGCTGATGTTTTCATTGGCCCCTTCGCCGTGATCGGGGCTGACTGCCGGATCGGGAACCGCTGCCGCATCCATGCAGGCGCCGTGCTTCACCATCAAGTTCACGTGGATGCCGGGAGCGAAATCCACTCCGGAGTGGTGATCCATCGGCGCACCGTGATCGGGAAGGGCTGTGTGCTGCACGCCAATGCGGTTGTCGGCAGCGAGGGGTTCGGGTTCATCCCCACGACAGGGGGGCTGAGAAAGATGCCCCAGACCGGCCACGTGGTTCTGGAAGATCAGGTGGAACTCGGCTGCAACACCTGCGTCGACAGACCGTCCATGGGTGAGACACGCATTGGGTCAGGCACCAAGATCGACAACCTGGTTCAGATCGGCCATGGAGTTCGGACCGGCTCGGGCTGTGCCCTGGCCTCCCAGGTGGGCATCGCCGGTGGGGCCTTGCTGGGCAACAACGTGGTGCTGGGCGGCAAGGTGGGCGTGGCCGACAAGATCAGCCTCGGTGATGGCGTGATGGCCTACGCCAATGCCGCGATTCCCGGCAATGTGGCCCGTGGGGAAGTGGTCTGCGGTGTGCCGGCCATTCCCGCTCGGCAGTTCATCCGCAGCGCCACCGTGTTCAAGTCGCTCCCGGAGATGCTCAAGTCACTGAAACGGCTCGAGAAGCAGCTTTCGGTTCAGCCGTCCGCCCCGGAAGCCTGAGCGGGCCCACCTACTGTCGGCCAGGTCATCGCCTCCCCGTCCGGCATCGTGTCCATGCAAGGCACCACCCCAGCCAGCCACCGGATCACCCTGCTGCCCGGTGATGGCATCGGGCCCGAGATCATGGCGGTGGCCTGCCGACTCCTGGATGCGGTGAGCCAGCGCCACGGGTTCAGCCTCGTCTACGACGAGCAGCCGATCGGGGGGGCGGCGATCGAGGCCTGCGGCGAGCCGCTGCCCGCCGGCACCCTGGAGGCCTGCAGGGCCGCAGACGCCGTGCTGCTGGCGGCGATCGGTGCCCCCCGCTACGACAGCCTGCCGCGGGAGAAGCGCCCCGAAACCGGCCTGCTGGCCCTTCGCTCAGGGCTGGGGCTGTTCGCCAACCTCCGTCCGGTGAAGATCATCCCGGCACTGATCGATGCCAGCACGCTCAAACGGGAGGTGATCGAGGGCGTGGATCTGATCGTGGTGCGCGAGCTCACCGGTGGCGTGTACTTCGGCCAGCCCAAGGGCCGGGTGCAGGTCGGTGATCAGGTTCGGGCCTTCAACACCATGGCCTATTCCGACTTCGAGATCGATCGCATCGCCCGGATCGGCTTCGACCTGGCCCGTCAGCGCAGCGGGCGCCTCTGCTCGGTGGATAAGGCCAACGTGCTCGACGTGAGTCAGCTCTGGCGCGAGCGGGTGGAGGCCATCCACGCCGGCGAATTCCCCGATGTGGAACTGAGCCACCTCTACGTGGACAACGCCGCCATGCAACTGGTGCGGGCTCCTCGACAGTTCGATGTGCTGCTCACCAGCAACCTGTTCGGCGACGTGCTCAGCGATGAGGCCGCCATGCTCAGCGGCTCGATCGGAATGCTGCCCTCAGCCTCCCTCGGCGGCGAAGGCCCGGGCCTGTTCGAGCCGATCCATGGGTCGGCCCCGGATCTGGCCGGCCAGGATCTGGCCAACCCGATGGCCATGGTGCTGAGCGCCGCGATGATGTTGCGACTCGGGCTTGGCGAGGATCTGGCGGCCGCCGATCTGGAGCAGGCGGTGGAAACAACCCTGGCCGCCGGATTCCGCACCGGCGACCTGATGGCCGAGGGGCTCACCCGGCTGGGTTGCCGGGCCATGGGCGAACAGTTGCTTCAGGCTCTGCCTGGATGAGGCGGGCGACCTGCCAGACTCCCCCCCGTTCCGTTCTCCCTGCGCCGATGTCGAAGCGTCACCCGGTCGTTGCCGTCACCGGTTCCTCGGGCGCCGGCACCAGCACCGTCAAGCGTGCTTTCGAGCAGATCTTCAAGCGCGAGGGCATCACCCCGGCTGTGGTGGAAGGCGACAGCTACCACCGCTATGAGCGCGGTCCCATGAAGGAGGCCATGGCGGCGGCCCTGGCCAAAGGGGAGAACTTCTCCCACTTCGGCCCGGAAGCCAACATCTTCGACAAGCTGGAGGAGCTGTTTCGCACCTATGGCGAAACCGGCGGCGGTGAGAAGCGCTATTACCTCCACTCAGTCGAGGAGGCCGCCGAGCACAATGCGCGCCTGGGAACGAACCTCGACCCCGGCCAGTTCACTCCCTGGGAGCCGATTCCCTCCCAGACCGACCTGCTCTTCTACGAGGGCCTGCATGGCGGAGTGGTGGGTGAGGGTTATGACACCGCCTCTCTGGTTGACCTGCTGATCGGGGTGGTGCCGATCGTGAACCTGGAGTGGATCCAGAAGATCGCCCGTGATAACTCAGAACGGGGCTATTCGGCTGAGGCCACGGTGGACACAATCCTGCGCCGCATGCCGGATTACATCAACCACATCTGTCCCCAGTTCAGCCGCACGGACATCAACTTCCAGCGGGTGTCGACGGTGGACACCTCCAACCCCTTCATGATCCGAAACATCCCAACGCCGGATGAATCCTTCGTGA
>JAYKGZ010000138.1:0-10250 GCA_035284925.1 Cyanobacteriota bacterium
CCCATGGTGAAGATGTCGCGCAGGATGCCGCCCACACCCGTGGCCGCCCCCTGGAACGGCTCCACCGCCGAGGGGTGGTTGTGGCTCTCGATCTTGAAGGCCAGCCGCTGGCCCTCGCCCAGATCCACCACGCCGGCATTCTCACCCGGGCCCACCAGGATGCGCGGCCCCGTGGTGGGGAAGCCCTGCAGCAGCGGCCGCGAGTTGCGGTAGCAGCAGTGCTCCGACCACATCACGCCGAACATGCCCAGCTCGGCCCGGTTCGGGGCGCGTCCGAGACGGCGGCAGATCTCGTCGTAGTCGGCCTGGCTGAGGTTCTCCTTCTTCAGGGCGTCGGCGACGGAGTAATCGGGGGCGGCAACCACGGCCTGCCAATCAGCTGATTCCAGTGTGGACGAGGGACCTGACAGAGCTCAGATCCAGGGATCGTCCTCATCGCGGGGGGCACGCCGCGGAGAACGACGTTCCGGGCGTTGCGACGGCTGATCATCCCAGCGGTCGTCCCAGGGTTCGGACGTGTCAGTGGCCTCCGGGCGGTCGCCGGAGCGCTCCTGGGAGTCGTCCCAGGGAGGCTCTTCCAGCCACCCCTCCACCCGCTGCTCCAGGCGATTGCCGGCATCCTGCATCTGATCGCGCCAGCGGCGGGACTGACGCAGAAATTCCTGCCGCACGCTGGCGCGGGCCATGGGCAGATCATCCAGACCCTCGAGCGCCGTAAAAACACGGCCCGGCTGCTGATCAACGATCCGATCCGGGCTGAGCCGCCAGCGGCTGCTGCCCGGCAGCCTGGGGTCGCTGCGGCTCACCAGGTAGTCGAGAATCCGTCCGCTGCGCAGATCCACGGCCGCATCCACCAGGGTTCCGATCGGCTCCCGGTGCCGATCGAGCAGATCCGCCTCGAACAGGGTGGGAAGCCTCAGGATCGTGTCGCTGTCGGTCTCGGCCGGCTCACCCTTCACCAGCGCTTCCAGCTCGCCGATGTCGCGCAGCTGATCAAGCCGCCACACCAGACGACGGTCCCCGAACATCGAGGGGCGGCACACCCAACCGAGCACCCGATGCACGGGGGGATGCATCCATACCGCCAGACCGGTTCCGCGATCCAGCCCCTGGGAGCAGCGCACCCGCCGCTTCAGGAGATCACGCATCAGCAGCTGCTGCGGGAGGCTCAACGGACCGATGTCGTCACGCTCAGGACCGGATCTGAACCGGCATCACCAGGTAGGTGAAGCGGCTGTCATCGATGGGGGTGAGCACGGCGGGCGTGGTGGGCGCGTTGCAGGCGATGGCGACCTGATCGGAGCCCATCGCCTTGAGGCCATCCAGGAGGTAGCGCACGTTGAAGGCGATCTGGATGGCTTCGCCGCTGATCTCAGCGGCGAGAGCCTCGGAGCCGCTGCCCACATCCTGGGCATCGGCCTGCAGCACCAGTTGCCCCAGCGAGGGATCGGCGCTGAGCTTCACCACGTTGTTGTGCTGATCGGCGAGCACGGCCACCCGCTCAAGACCGGCGACCAGGGCCCGGCGATCAATCAGCACCCGGCGGCCGAAGCTGGGTGGAATCAGCTGGCGATAGCTGGGATAGGAGCCGTCCAGGCTGCGGCTGGTGAGCACCTGATCAGCCCAGAGAAACACAACCTGGCCGCGATCGAAGAACAGGCTGAGGGGGTCGTCGGATTGCCGGCCGGAAAGCATCCGCTCCAGCTCACGCAGCGAGCGGGCTGGAACGGTGACCGCAAACGGGGCACCCTCCTCTTCATCCAGGCGGGCCGTGCTGGTGGCCTCCTCAAGCAGGAGCACCGCCAGGCGATGACCGTCGGTGGCGGCGCATTCCAGAGCCGTGCCATCGAGACGCAGGTGAACGCCGGTGAGCAGTTGCTTGGCCTCGTCGCCGCTGCTGGCGAACAGGGTTGATCGCAGCCCCTTCACCAGGGAGGCCGCCTCCAGGCGGATCGGGTCGCCGCTCTCCACCAAGGGAAGATCGGGGAAGTCTTCTGCCGGCATGCCACGCACCTGGTAGCTGCCGCTCACGCTGGTGAGCTCCAGCTGCTCGCTGCCTTCCTCACAGCTGAGGGTGATCGGGCTGTCGGAAGCGAGGCGGGCCACGATCTCGCCGAACAGACGGGCCGGGAGCGTGATCGCCCCGCTGGTTTCCACGCTGGCCGGGACGCTGGTCTGAATGCCGAGGCTGAGGTCAAAACCGGTGAGGCTGAGCCGGCCGGTGCCGGCGTCGGCCGTCAGCAGCACATTCGCCAGCACAGGGTGGGTGGGCCGGGCCGCCACGGCCCGACTCACCAGCTGGAGGCTCGAACTCAGTTCCGACTGGGAACAGACCAGCTTCATGGGGATGGGCGGCCCTTGGAATGCCAACGATGGCACCCACGCTTCCACAGCGGCCTGATTTCCGCAATGGTGCCCCCCGGTCTTCTGTTCGAAGGATTGAAAAAAAGAAAGAGAAGAAGAACAATCCGTCGTAACAGGGGCTGAGGAAACTGGGGAAACAACGATGGATCGCTGGCGGCAGCAGCGATCTGCCGGATCCAGGCCCGTGGAACGCGCTGCTCAGAACTGAGGAGAGCGGGGCGTTTTCCGCTGTTTCCCGGTACTGGGGGAAACGGCCCCCTCCCGGTTCGTGCCGCCCGGCCCCCACGCTCCCCGTGTTGGTGGTCGGTTTCCACAGGTTGCCCACAGACGCTTTGCCGCCTGGTGTGGCGCTGCTCAGCCGCTCAGAAGCCCAGAACCTTCGCCACCGTGGCGGTATCAGCCTCCAGGCCGGTGTGGAACATGGCGTCGTTGTGCTCGATGGCCGTGGTGGGATCCTTGAGCCCATTGCCGGTGAGCACGCACACCACCGTGGCCCCCGCCGGCACCTCTTCACGGCGCTTGAGCAGGCCGGCCACCGAGGCCGCGCTGGCGGGTTCGCAGAACACCCCTTCCCGGCTGCCCAGGAGCTTGTAGGCCTCGATGATTTCCGCATCGGTCACGGCGGTGAACGCTCCACCGCTTTCGCTGCGCACCTTCAGGGCGTTGTCGCGGTTCACCGGATTGCCGATCCGGATCGCCGTGGCGATGGTGTCGGGTTGCTCCACGGTGTGGCCCACCACCAGCGGCGCCGAGCCCGCGGCCTGGAAGCCCATCATCCGGGGCAGGCGCCGGCTGAGGCCCGCCTGGCGGTACTCGTTGAAACCCATCCAGTAGGCGGTGATGTTGCCGGCGTTTCCCACGGGGATGCACAACCAGTCGGGAGCCTCACCGAGAGCATCCACCACCTCGAAAGCGGCTGTCTTCTGTCCTTGCAGCCGGAAAGGATTCACCGAGTTCACCAGGGTGATCGGGTACTGGTCGGCCACCTCGCGCACGATGTCGAGGGCGCGATCGAAGTTGCCCCGGATGGCGATCACCTCCGCGCCGTAGAGCAGGGCCTGCGCCAGTTTTCCCTGGGCCACGTAGCCATCGGGGATCAGCACGAAGGCCCTCATCCCACCGCGGCGTGCGTAGGCCGCGGCAGCTGCGGAGGTGTTGCCGGTGCTGGCACAGATCACCGCCTCGGATCCGGCCTCCCGGGCCTTGGAGATGGCCATGGTCATCCCCCGGTCCTTGAAGGAGCCCGTGGGGTTCAGGCCGTCATACTTGAGATACACCTGCACCCCCCGGCCGATCTGCTCGCTCACCGCCGGGGCAGGAATCAGGGGAGTCGCCCCTTCACGGAGCGTGATCACCGGGGTGGAGGAACTCACCGGCAACCAGCGGCGATAAGCCTCGATCAGCCCCGGCCAGTCCTGCATCGTTGGCCTGCTGCCGATGCCCAGGCGCCTCAGGGTTTGTAGCAGGGGCAAGGAGCTGGAACAGGGGCTGAGGCGAATCTACGGGGCCAGCTCAGGGCTTCACGGGTGAGGTTTCAGCGCTGTCGCCTCGCAGGCCATCGAGCGGCGATTCGGAGAAGAACCGCACCAGCTCGCTGATCGAGCTGGCCTTGCCCATCAGGCGTTGCAGCGCGGGGATGCTCACCTCCAGTTCGCTCGCTGGATAGGCCCGCAGGAACCGGAGCGCTGAAATCGAACCGTTGCCCTGCGCGGCGGCCAGCACGATGGCGGAACGAAGGGCCGGCACGCCCACATCGCTGGCCTGGAGGGGGTAGACGATCCGTGCGATCCGCTGCAGGATCGCTTCCCCGATCCTTGTGTTGAGCAGCCGGCTCACCAGGGTGACCGGCAGGTTCACCGACTCATTGAGGAGTTTGGCTACCTGCTCGGGCTTCTGTCCGGCGAAGGCGAGCACGGTGGAGAGCACACCGCGGGCCTCGCCTGTCCGGGCGAGATGGTCGAGGTCATCCACCGGGATCGAGCGGCGGAAGGCCCCGCTCACCAGCACGATGTTGTTGGCGGCCAGCACCGACGGTGGTTGCAGGGGAAGGCCGAGAAGACCGACGCCAAGAGCCAGGGCAAGGAGCTGGTGGCGACGGGAATGACGATGAGAACCAAGACGCCGAAGGCGGAACACGGGATCTCAGGAACTCCCGTTCACCATAGATCGCTTCCACGGCAGGGCTGGGCCCTGATCAGGCACTGGCGGCCATCGGCGGCACCAGCAGGTCGCGCACCAGTCGCACCACCGACCGTTCGGCCAGACCGCGGGCCACATCGGCTCCCATGCGCCGCAGTTCCTGTTCACCCAGCACCCGAGGCAGGCGAGCCAGCAGCAGGGAGGGCTCGAAGCCCGGCAGGGCCTGCAGGATCCGCAACAGCTGGCTCACGGGTTCCAGGTCGAGCAAGGGATCGAAGCCCGGTTCCAGGCTTCGTTGCCGCAGGCCCGGGGGCTGGAAGCGCGGGGGAAGCCGGCGCCCGACCCGCAGGGTGGCCGCCCAGGCCAGCGCGTCCACCCGCTCCACCACGGCATCCACCAGCTGACGGCGCAGCAGACCGCCGTTGGCCGAAAACAGGAAATCCAGTACCTGGTCGAGCAGATTGCCGAGATCCAGCTGGCTGCCCATGGCGGCGCTGGCCACAAGATTCTCCAGCCGCTGCCAGCGGAAGATGTCACCGTCGAACAACATCTCTTTGAGGCTGATCCGCAGCTGGGGATCCGGATCCTCCATCAGGCGGCGGGCAAAATAGGGATAGGCCGCTCCCAGAATCTTGAAGTTCGGATCCACACTGAGGGCGATGCCCTCCAGAGTGACGAGCGAGCGGATGATCAGGGCGTAATAGGGGGGAACACGAAAGGGAAAGCGATACATCACCCCACTGAGGTCGTCGGTGACGGCTTTGAAATCCATGCGGCTCACGCCCATTTCAATCGCCTGGCCGAACACCTGCTCAAAGGCCGGAACAATCGGTTCCAGGTTGACGTCTTCGGCCAGGAAGCCCAGGCTCACGAAGTCTTTGGAGAGCTTGCTGAACTTGCGGTTCACCAGGTGCACCACCGCCTGAATCAGACCGGTGCGGTTCTCGCGGCTCACCTCGCTCATCATCCCGAAATCGAGATAGGCCAGCCGCCCATCGGGCAGGGCCAGCAGGTTGCCAGGGTGAGGGTCGGCATGAAAGAAGCCGTGTTCCAGCAATTGCTGAAGGCTGCAATTCACCCCAACGCTCACCAGTTCATCGGGATCCACCCCGAGGGCACGGACCGCCTCCAGGTTGGTGAGTTTCACACCCTCGATCCATTCCATCGTGAGCACCCTCCTGGCGGTTGCCTCACGGTGGATGCGTGGCACAGCGATCCGGGGATTGTGGGCGTGAAGGCTGGCAAAGCGTTCAGCATTGGAGGCTTCATTGAAGTAATCCATCTCCTCGAACACTCGCTTGCCCAGCTCATCGATCAAGCCCACAAGATCGGAGCGGATCAGCCCCACATTCCGGTTCAGCCAGGCGGCGATGTTGCGCACGATGTAGAGATCCAGGGTGATCTGTTCGCGCAGGCCTGGGCGCTGCACCTTCACGGCCACCTTCTCGCCATTGATCAGCACGCCGCGGTGCACCTGCCCGAGGGAGGCGGCTGAAATCGGTTCGCGCTCGAGCCGGGAAAAGATGCTATGGATCGGCGCGCCCAGATCCTCTTCGATGCAGGCCATGGCCAGAGCCGGGTCAAAGCCGGGCAGCTGGTCCTGCAACTGGGCCAGTTCCTCCAGCAGCACCGGCGGCACGATGTCCGGCCGGGTGGAGAGGGCCTGGCCTGCCTTGATGAAGGCCGGACCGAGGGAGGCCACCAGATCGGCCGCTTCCCGGGCCCGGTTGCGGGCGTGTTCGGGGTTGGCCAGCCGACGGGTGAGCCAGTCGAAGCCGACTCCGGCCAGATAGAGCCCGATCGGCACCAGGGTCTGCCAGAGCCGGCGCAGCAGCCTCTGGGGGTGACCGGCGTAGATCCGGGTGATCACGGCGGGGTCGTATTCCAGAAGTCCTGCGGCTTCGATGAAGTCGCTGAGCTCCTCGGCGGGAGCTGCGCTTCGGTTCACCGGCGCGGTCGGATCTACGGAGGCCTGCACCCGGGGCTCGAGTGGTGGCGGCGGTGCCATCGGATCCGCCCCGAACACCGCGGCCCGCATCGCGGCCAGGGCCTGCTCCGCAGCGGTGGTGGGAGGCATCGGCTCAACGGACGGGGTGGGGCCGTCAAGTTAGATGGCTTTCGGAATCAATGCCGGCGTTGCGCCTTCCCCAGCCCTTGGGAAACCCGCCGGGCCTGGCTAGCGTCGGAATCGCCAGCAACGGCTGCCGTGCTCACGGGTCTGCGCCTTGAGAACATCGCTCTGATCGAGCGGCTCGAGCTGGAGTTCGGTGCCGGATTCACCGTGCTCACCGGCGAGACCGGTGCCGGCAAGTCGATCCTGCTTGACGCCCTTGATGCCCTGTTGGGCGGGGCGGCCGGCGCCCAGGCGTCCCGGTTGCTGCGCCGTGGTGCCGAGCGTGGAAGGATTGAGGCCAGCTTCAGCCTCACCCCTCCCCTCCGCGACTGGCTCGAGGCCCAGGCGGTGGAGGCCGATGAGGAGGAGTTGCTGCTCAGCCGCGAGTGGAAGCTGAACGACGATCGCCTCAGCAGCCGCCAGCGGCTCAATGGCGTGGTGGTGAACCGCAGCCAGATCCTGGAGCTCCGGCCGTTGCTGCTCGATCTCACCGTGCAGGGTCAGACCCAGCAGCTGGCCCGGTCTGGTCAGCAGCGGCGCTGGCTTGACCGCTTTGCCGGTGAGTCGCAGCAGATCCTGCTGGCTGATGCCGCAGCCCATTGGCGCAGCTGGCGCCAGGCGGCGGACAAGCTGGAGGCGATGCAGCTGGGCTGGCAGCAGCGGCAGCAGGAGCGGCAGCGCCAGGAGCAGCTGCTGGAGGATCTGGAGGAGGCCCAGCTGGAGGATCCGGCTGAGCGTGAGTGCCTGCAGGCGGAAGAAAACCGCCTGGCCCACGGGGTGCGGCTTCAGGAGGGGGTGATGGTGCTGATCGGCCGCTTGGTGGAGGGGGCCGAGGCGGCGCCGGCCGTGCTCGACCACCTGGCCGCCTGCGAGACCGAGCTGGCCCAGATGCGTCAGCTTGATGCCTCCCTCGAGGAGCTGGCGGATCGCTGCAGCGACCTCCAGGCCCAGCTCCAGGATCTGGCCCGTGATCTCGACCGCTATGGCACGTCGCTGGAAAGCGATCCGGAGCGCCTCAACCAGCTGCAGGAGCGCATCGTCAGGCTCAAGGCCCTGGAACGGCGCCATGGCCTCAACCTCAGCCAGCTGATCGCCTGGCGTGATCAGCTCCGTGAGCAGCTCACCCCAGGAACCGCTGCGGCCAGTCTGGAAGAACTGGAGGCTGAGGAAGCTGCGGCGCGCGCTGGGCGCGACCGCGCCAATGCCGCCCTGAGCACCGCCCGCCGGGCTGCCGCCAGCTCCCTGGAGCAGCAGCTGATGGAGGCGTTGCGGCCGATGGGGCTGGCCAATGTGCGCTTCCGCGTGGCGATCGAGCCCGCGGCAGCCGGTGAAGAAGGTGCCGACGTGGTGCAGTTTCAGTTCTCCGCCAATCCGGGCCAGCCCCTGGCCCCCCTCGCGGAGGTGGCCTCCGGCGGCGAGATGAGCCGTTTCCTTCTGGCGCTGAAAACCTGCCTGGCGGCGGCCGATCCCCACGTGACCCTGCTGTTCGATGAGATCGATGCGGGGGTGAGCGGCCGGGTGAGCGGTGCCATGGCTGAGCTGCTGCGCCGGCTGGCCGATCAACGCCAGGTGTTCTGTGTGACCCACCAACCGTTGGTGGCCGCCGCGGCTGATCACCATTTCCGGGTGAGCAAGCAGGTGGATGACGGGATCACCCAGACGCGGGTGTCCCAACTGCGGGACACTCAGGACCGCCAGGCTGAACTGGTGGAACTCGCCGGTGGTGACAGCCTGGCCGCCCGCAGCTACGCCGCCAGCCTGCTGGAGCGGGTGGCCTGAGGGTGAGGCCCTACCTGCTGGTGCTGGTGGGCTCGGTGGGGCTGAACGTGTTGCTGCGGCTGCGCATTCTGGACCATTACCTCACGGAGAACTATTCCAGGAACTGGATCCTCGACTGGGCCCGCAACGGTCTGATGGTGGTGTTTGCGGTTCTTTTGCTGCTGTTCGGCTGGGTTCTGCTGCAGCGTCTGCCAGGGCTGTTGCGGAGCAACAGCCCCCAATCCCACACCCGGCTGCGCCTTCTGGGAGTGCTTGTGACAGCGCTGGCCCTGGTGAACCTGGGTTCTGAAGGTCTGGCGATCTATCGCCTGAATCTCAACTCCTACAGCCTGTTGTTTGAGTCTGTCTATCTCTATTTTTCGATCACATTGATCTTCCTGTTCTGGTATTGGTATGTGGATCACCCACCCCGCAACCTCACGGCGGCAGACCCTCTGTTTGCGTTACAGGACCAGCTCGAAAGCAGTGCCTATGGCATTCTTTTCCCGGAGGAAATGATCGACCGTGAAACCCGTTCAAGTGTGAAATGGCAGCCCGGTTTCATTGATTATTGTTATTTCACGATTCTTTCCAGCAACTGCTTTGGCCCTCCGGAAGGCCACACCCTGGTGGGAGCCCCGATCAAGAAGCTGCATGTGATGCACAGCCTCAGCATGATTTCGGTGTTCATCATCATCCTGGCCCGCGCGATCAACACCCTCGGTTGAACAGGCTCACCCAGCGCTTACCCCCGGATTGCTCAGGCGATCCGGCAGGGCGACTCCCCGTAGACTCAGCTGTTGCTGATCCGGCAGGATGCCCCGCGCCAGCGCTCTGAGCGTCTCCGAGAAAGCCGCTCTGCAGGCCCAGCAGACCCTCAACGGCGGCACCCTGGAGGATGTGATCCGGGTTCGGGGAGCCCGCCAGCACAACCTCCGGAACATCGACCTCACCCTGCCGCGCAACCGGTTGGTGGTGTTCACCGGTGTGAGCGGCAGCGGCAAGAGTTCGCTGGCCTTCGACACGATCTTTGCGGAGGGTCAGCGCCGCTATGTGGAGAGCCTGTCGGCCTATGCGCGCCAGTTCCTCGGCCAGGTGGACAAGCCCGATGTGGATGCGATCGAGGGGCTCTCACCGGCGATCTCGATCGACCAGAAATCCACCAGCCACAACCCCCGCTCCACCGTCGGCACGGTGACGGAGATTCAGGACTACCTGCGCCTGTTGTTCGGTCGGGCCGGTGAACCCCACTGTCCGGAGTGCGATCGCTCGATCCGGCCCCAGTCGATCGACGAGATGGTGGACCAGATCCTCACGCTTCCAGAAGCCACCCGCTATCAGCTGCTGGCCCCCGTGGTGCGCGGCAAGAAGGGCACCCACGTGAAGCTGCTCTCCGGCCTGGTGGCGGAAGGCTTCGCCCGGGTGCGCATCAACGGGGAGGTCCGCGAGCTGGCCGACAACATCGAGCTCGACAAGAACCACGCCCACAACATCGAGGTGGTGGTGGACCGGTTGGTGGCGCGGGAAGGGATTCAGGAGCGGCTCACGGATTCGCTGCGCACGGCGCTCAAGCGCGGCGACGGCCTCGCTCTGGTGGAGGTGGTGCCGAAGGCCGATGAGGAGCTGCCGGAGGGGATCGAGCGCGAGCGGCTCTATTCCGAGAACTTCGCCTGCCCGGTGCATGGCGCCGTGATGGAGGAGCTCTCGCCGCGGCTGTTTTCGTTCAACAGCCCCTATGGCGCCTGCGCCGACTGCCATGGCATCGGTCATCTGCGCCGCTTCACCGAGGAGCGGGTGATCCCGGATCCCAGTCAGCCCGTGTATGCCGCCGTGGCGCCCTGGGCTGAAAAAGACAACAGCTACTACTTCTCGTTGC
>JAYKGZ010000139.1:0-9095 GCA_035284925.1 Cyanobacteriota bacterium
GCAGCGGCATCGCCTTGCTGTTCGCCCGCCTGGCGCTGGCCAGTTCAGGGAATGCCGCTGATGCGTGGCGTCAGCGGGCCTGGAGCTGCATGGAGGGTCTGGCAGAACTGGCGGAACGCAACAGCAACGAGCAGTTGTTCCGCCTGATCCGCGATCTTCCCTATGGGATCTCCGGTTCCGGAGGAATCCTGTTGGCGCTGCAGTTGCTGCGGTGCGCTGGGCTACCAGAGGCTGGGCTTCTGGCGGATCGTTTGATCCAGCAACTGCGGCCTGAGCGGCTGCTGGCTGATGAGGGTGTGGATCTGATCGGTGGGGTGAGCGGGTTGGTGGGCCCGCTGCTGCTTGCCGGAAGTGCCAGGGCCCAGGAGCTGGCGATGGTGTGCGGCGAACGCCTGCTGGCCCTTCAGCTCGACGGCGGTGGCTGGCCGGCAGGCGTGGCTGCCAGCCAGCGCAAACCGCCGCTCACGGGCTTTTCCCATGGAGCTGCCGGCATGGGCGCTGCCCTGGCGCGGCTCGCCCAGGTCAGTGGGGAGGAGCGCTTTGCCGTGGGTGTTCGCAACGCTGTGGGCTATGAGCGCTCGGTGTTTGATGGCGAGCGGGGCAACTGGCCAGATTTCCGCAGCAGCAGTGAGCCCAACGAGTTCATGCTGAGCTGGTGCCATGGGGCACCGGGGATCCTGCTGTCGCGCCATGTGATCAGCCAGGCAGGCCTGGCGGACGAACACACGGCGGCTGAGCAACAGATCGCGCGTGCCAGCACGCTGGCGGCTCTGGAGCCCCTGATTACCCAGGCGGGCGATGCTGCCACTCACCTCTGCTGCGGGGTGCTTGGTCTTACCAGCCTGCTGCGGGTCGACGCCCAGGCCAGCAATCTGGCGCCACCGGAACCTGTGGAGCGAGCTGAGAGTGCGGTGATCCGTCATGCCCAGGCCAGCAGTGGATACACCTTCTTCAGCGTGGATACCGGCTCGCTGAACCTGCCGGGGTTTTACACCGGCAAGGCCGGCGTAGCCCTTGCGCTGCTGGAGGCCAGCGGGAACCTGAGCTGGCTGCCAACGTTGCTGAGCGGAGGGTTGCTGGACTGATGCTCGATCCTGCGGGCTGACGGCCGATCCAGGCTGCCAGTCACGTCGAGGGACTTCGTGGCCAGGCCGCGGGCTAAGCCAAGTCGATCGATGCCCGTCAGGGTACAAGCCTCCCCAGTCTGGGTGTTGCGGTGCTCCAGAATTCCTGCAAGGCCACTTCAGCGCCGGGCGCACTGGCTGGAGCTGACACACTCACCAGCAGGCATTCCCAGCGATGGTCCTGCCATGGGGTCAGTTTCGGCTTGGTCGCATCCGCCAGCTGTTGCTGCGTCACCCCACCGCGCTCGCCGATCAGACAACTCTGCAATGCCATTCGGGCCGGCTGGCCCGATCCCGCGGCCAGGGTGCCGATCGCGGTGGCCACGACGCCCGGCTGCAGGCGTCGCTTCTGAAGGGCCAGGCCGCTCGGTGCGCCGCTGCCGCTGGTGAGGCCCGCCAGCTGAAAGCTGTGGTGGCTGCGGCTGTGCAGGTTCACCAGGCTGAGCTGCAGCACCGGGCCACCGTCAACTGCCTGCACCGCAAAGCTGCGTACTCCGCTATGGGAAAGGCGGCGGCCAGCCGCCGCTGGCGTGCCAACCAGCGGCTGCAGCCGGTAGCCAGGAATCGCGGGCGGCTGCGGCCCCAGGTTCAGAGCGGCTGGCAGGGGCGTCGGTGCCAGCAGGGTGTGAAGCATCACAGCGCAGGCCGTTGCACCCAACAGGCCGAACGCCAGCATCAGCAGCGCCCCAGGGGGGCCGCCTCCTCGGCTTGGCTCACGAATGACTGCCACGGTGAGGCGGGACTTCGCGCTGGATCAGCTGCCGGTCGAGCACGGTGAGATACAGCCAGCCGAAGGCCATCACATTCAATCCGGCGAACACCAGCGAACCGCTGTGTTCATGGAAAAAGTCGAACCACCAGCTCCTGTTCGGCCAGCGGCTGGCGCTGATCACGGCCAGCACGCTGATCCGCAGCGTGTTGCCCAGCACGGCGATCAAGGGAGCTACCGCCACCATCCACCAGCGACTGATGCGTGAGGGCAGGGGAAAGGCCAGCAGAAACAGCACCGCAATCGCCAGCAACTGCGCGATCTGCTCCAACCCAGCACAGGAACCGGCCACAAACACCGACCCCCCGGGCAGGGTCAGCACCCGGCCGGATGCCATCGCATCCACCCCGAACATCAGCAGCAGCGTCTGCGACAGCCGCGCCGTGAGGAAGCTCAACGGCTGCTCCGGCAGCCACGAGGTAACCCCATGGGACAGGGGGATCAGGGCCAGGGCCACCAGGCTGGCGGACCAGCGCCGCCATTGGCCCAACCTGCTGCAGAGCAGGACCAGGCCAACACCCAGCCAGAACGGCAGCACCTGGGAGATGCCATCGAGATGCAGAACCTGGCCGGTTTTCAGCAGCCCGCTCAACACCAGCACAACCCCCAGCCCGAAGCTCCACCAACCTGGATCCGGAGCCAGTGAGGGCAATTGATCCTCGATGCAGAGCAACGCTCCACCCCAGCAGAGCATGGTGAGCAGGGTGAGGGCAGGATTCTCCTGGGTGGTGCTCACCATCACGATCTGGGCGCCTGCGCACAGGCCGGCCATCGCGAGCCAGAGCTTGCGCAGGGTCTTCGTGCTGGCTTTCAGCCCTGCCATCGCGCGAAGCTGAGGCTGATGGCCGCGATCACCACCGCACCGAGGCTCACCCGCACCGAGCTGATCACCAGTTTGGTGGCCAGCTCGCGTTTCTGTTGATTCACCCGGCGGTCTGCCGTCAAGGAGATGCGCTGCAATCCCTGCTGAAGGGTGGCTTTGGAGGTTGATAGCGGTTGGTTGGGGTCCAGGCCCGGGGCGATGCTGCGCAACCCGGCGCCATTGGTGAAGTTCTGCAAGATCTCCTGCATCTGCGCCGGTGAGGTGGCGCCGTTCAACCGTGCGCTGATCTTGCCGATCTCCTGCTCCAGACCTGACAGCTGCCGCTGGCTATTGGCAGCGCTCTGCTGGTAAAGAACCACGGCTGCCGCCAGCTGAATCACCACAACCGCCGCGAACACCACCGTGCTGACTCGACTCAGCCCAGCCCATGGCCACTGAAACGATCCACCCCGGTTCACGGATTGCTCAGGGTTGTGGTAGGCCCCGAGCGAAATCGCCAGATAGGCCAGCACGAGCACGGGGGAGTTGTTGACCAGAGCTGCACAGAGCGTCAGATACCACGCCGCAGCGGCCAGCTGGAACGGCACCACCGTGGCGGCCACCGAGATCAGATAAAACCACAACAGCCCGCCACCAACCCGGCGGCAGCGCACCGCCAGAAGTTGAGAACGGTCAAGACCCTTCCCTCGGCTTTTAAAGATACTTGTAAAGAGAGCTCGCAATGTCGTGAAACTCGACGCTGCGATCGTAACGGGCTTTCCTGAATTCAGCGGCTTGGACCATGCTGCAGATCTGCCCGGCCTCAGGCCCCGATCAAGGCGTCATCGGCGCTGAAATCGGGGTTGGTGGGCATCCGCAGGGCGTAGTCGTGGGCATAGCTGTCGGCCAGGCAGGCTTCAGCGTCAAACTGCGGATCCCAGGCCAGCTCACGCCGCACCCGGGTCACATCGGTGAGGAAGTGGGCCAGGCGCAGGGGAAACGCCTTGCGCGCCTTCTTATCCAGCCCGGCTGGATCAAAGCTGCGGATCTCCACCTCCTCCGGATCCCGGCCCGCCGCCCGTGCCGCCGCCGCCACCAGTCCACGGAAGCTGATCCCCTGCACGCTGGTGCAGTTGTAGATGCGATTCGCAGCAGCCTCCACATCCAGGCAGCGCACCATCGCCGTGGCCAGGTCGTTCACATGACCGATCTGGGTGATCGTGCTGCCATCGCCGGGCAGCGGCACCGGCCGGCCATGCACGATCCGATCAAAGAACCAGCTCTCCACCGGGTTGTAATTGCCGGGCCCCACGATGTAAGTGGGCCGGAAACTGGTGAAGGGAATGCCCTCACGCCGCAGCCAGTTCTCGGTGTGCAGCTTGCCCGCATGGCGACTTTCCGGATCCGTGGGGCTGTCTTCGCTGAGGGGCCACAGCTCACTGTCGGCATAAACCCCGGCCGAACTCACATACACAAAGCGGTGCTGCGGAGCTCCGGTGCGCTCCAGCACCGCTTTGCTGTCCTCCAGGGTTCGGCCGGAGCTGTCCACGACTACATCAAAAGCCCGGCCCTCCAGCTGTCCCAGCGTGGCCGGATCGTTGCGATCCCCCACCAGGTGTTCCACCCCGACCGGGGCAGGCCTGCTGCCGCGGGTGAACAGGGTGAGCCCATGGCCCTGGGCCAGCAGCTGCTCCACCAGTGGCTTCCCTACGAAGCGGGTACCACCCATCACCAGGATCTTCATCGGTTCCGGGGCTGATCCGCCCACCAGAGTGGCCCGTATTCAACAACCGCTGGCGGCCCTGGCCTGCAGGGCCATCGTGAGGTGGGCCTGCAGGGCGCCGAGGGCCATCAGCTCACGGGTCGAACGGCCCTCGACAACAGCCGGCCCGGCCCCCTGCAGCATGGCCAGCAGCTGCTGGCTCGACTGGCTCCAGCTCTGCAGCTGGGCCTTGAACGCTTCCGTCTGGGGATGGCTGCCCGCCTCGGCCGCAGCGCTGAGCCAACGGCTCAGCTGCCGGTGGCTCACCGACTCCGGAATGCTGGGGTGGTCTTCCATGAACACGCACCGATCAACTGGCGAGACCCTATGGCCCGCCTTGGGGTGGTGGAAGGCCGGTGATGGGCCGGATCTCCGTCCCTTCCTCGGCTGGGCCATCAGCTGGCCTTCAGCTGGGGAGCGTGAAGCCGCTCTGCATGTGTTGCACATCGAGCATCACCCAGGTGAGCCACCCCACCACCGCCAGCACCCCCGCCAGGAGCGCCATCCGGCCGCCCAGGCGCAGCACCATCTCCAGTGGGCTCAGTTCCTTCATCGGTGACTCCTCAACCGGCGCGGCCAGAGCCAACTCTGGCAGCCTGGAAGCTGCTTCCCACTCCACCCCGCTCCATGCAGGTGATTCCCGCCATCGATCTGCTCGACGGCCACTGCGTGCGGCTGCACCAGGGCGACTACGACCAGGTGACCCGTTTTTCCAACGACCCGGTGGCCCAGGCCCTCAGCTGGCAGGAACAGGGTGCCCAGCGGCTCCATCTGGTCGACCTCGATGGCGCCCGCAGCGGCCGACCCGTCAACGACCGCGTGGTGAAGGCGATCACGGCCGCCCTGGCGATCCCGGTGCAACTGGGTGGCGGTGTGCGCACATCCGATCGGGCGGAGGAGTTGCTGGCTGCTGGCCTTGATCGGGTGATCCTCGGCACGGTGGCGCTGGAGCAGCCGGAGCTGGTGGAAGCGCTCGCCGCCCGCCATCCCGGACGGATTGTGGTGGGGATCGATGCCCGGGACGGCAAGGTGGCCACCCGCGGCTGGATCGAGGCCAGCAGCACCGAGGCCACGGAGCTGGTCCGACGGTTCAGCGCCAGCCCTCTGGCGGCCCTGATCTGCACCGACATCGCCACCGACGGCACCTTGGCAGGCCCGAACCTCGGGTTCCTGCGGGCCATGGCGGAAGCCAGCAGCGTTCCGGTGATCGCCTCCGGGGGCATCGGCAGCCTGGAGCACCTGCTCAGCCTGCTCAGCATCGCCCCCCTGGGCGTGGAGGGGGTGATCGTGGGGCGCGCCCTCTACGACGGCCGGGTGGAGCTGGCTGAAGCCCTGCAGGCCATCGGGGATGAACGGCTGCAGGATCCGGTCCCGCTCACGTTGGCTTAACCCTTGCACGGAGTGCCGGCAGGTTCGCCTATAACAGATCCTCATCCATCACGGATCTCTGGTTGAGTCAGCTCAGCCCTGTCACACCAGCTCCGGCCCCAGCTCCGGACATCAGCGCTCAGGGTCTGGGTGTGGATGAGGTTTATCGCCGTTGCCGCGACCTGGGGATGCGGCTGAGCAAACAACGCCGCATGGTGCTCGATCTGCTCTGGTGTGAAAAGGCCCATCTCAGCGCCCGCGACATTTTCGAGCGGCTCAACAACCAGGGCCGCAACATCGGCCACACCTCGGTGTATCAGAACCTCGAGGCCCTCCAATCGGCCGGGGTGATCGAATGCCTTGATCGCGCCACCGGCCGCCTCTACGGCTACCGCAGCGATCCCCACAGCCACCTCACCTGTTCACGCACGGGTTCCATCCACGACATTGACGTGGAACTGCCGGCGGGGCTGCTTCGTGAGATCGAGGAGCAGACCGGCTACGCCATCGAGAGCTACACCCTCCACCTCACCGGCCATCCCCGCCCCTGAAAAAAAATGCCGTTGAACATCTGCCGGTGAAACAACCGGCACCGAATCAGCACCCAGGGATCGATAACCTCGCCCTACTTTGGGCTGCGAACCGGCGCCGGCACCGTTGACCTTCACGCTGCTGCTCCTTGCCGATCCGCTGGCCACCGAGGGGCTCACCCGGTGGCTGGAGGCGGAGCTGCCGGATGGCCGGGTCCGATCCGACAGCTCCGCGGCGGCGGGGCTTCCCGATCTGGTGCTCTGGCAACCCCTGGCCAGCACGGAGGCCGTGACGGTGCTGCTCGAGTGCCAGAGCCTGCGTGACCGCTGGCATCCGGCACCGATCCTGATCGTGCTCAATCCCGGTCACCGCCTCAACCGCCGCCAGCTGCTGGCCCTGCCGGCCATGGGCGTGCTGGAGGCCCCCACCCCGCAACGGTTGCTGGCGGCGATCAGCACCCTCCGCTCCGGCGGTCGGGTGCTGGAGCTGGTGGATGGGCCGGCTACTGCCGAACCCATCCCCGGCGGCGCTGATGTGGGGCTAGGACTGGGTCTGGGTCTCGGTCAGTGGCTGCTGCTCAGCGGCCTCCAACAGATCGAGGCGGAGCGCCTGCTCTGCCTCCAGCTGCTCACGCCACCTCCCGGAGCCCTCACCCGCCTGGTGCTGCAAGGGCGTCTGCGCGAACTGGCGGCCGCCCGCCAGCTGCTGTTGTGGCTCTGGGGTCCGGTGAGCCTGGCCTGGGGGGAACGCGACGCCGCGGCCGCGCCCCCTGCCCATGGCGACGCTGCTCCCAGCCCTGGCGGTAGCACCTCCCTTACCCTGCCGCAGCGCAACGCCGGGGCGATCTGGAGTGCCATTGAACGCCGGCTGCAGTCGGCGCTGGAGCTGGGGGTGGCCAACGGCAGCGGCCAGCTGCTGGCGATCGAGGGCCTCAGCCCCCAGCGCCGCACCGATCTGCTCCTCGCCCTGCTTCAGCAGCTCACCCTGCTGCGCCAGCGGCTGATCCAGGAACCGGCCTTGCAGGCCAGCCTGCATGAGCGCTGGCGTCAGCTCCAGCCCGAACTGCGCCGCCAGGCCCTGCGGGCCATGGCCAGCCCCTACGTGCAGCTTCCCCTGGCCGGCAGCCTCCAGCCCGTGGCCGACACCCTGCTGCGCAGCAGCGATTTCGAGGCCCCGGTGGCCGACCTCCCCGATCCAGCCCCGCTGCTGGCGGCCCTGGTGCAGGGCCATCCCGTGCTGGTGAATGGCGAACTGGTGCCCGGCGACGAACCGCGGGCTGTGCTCCATCTTGAGCAGCTGGTGTCGAACTGGCTGCTGCGCAGCGCCGAACAGATCGCCGCCGAGGTGCTCAATTCCTGCAGCGAATGGCCGGAGCTGCGCCGTTACCTGCTCCGACCCGAGCTCCTCGCCACCCGCAACCTTGATCGTCTGCGCAACCAACTCAACGCTCAGAACCGCTGGTGGTTCTGGTTCGAGCACCCCGTGGAGCTCTACGAAAGCCGTCGCACCCTGCTCTGCCTCAGTGGCGGCCAGGTGCAGCCGGTCACGATCACCGAGCCGCGGGATGCCGAACTCCGCCAGCTTGGCTGGCTGCCCCAGCTGGTCACCCTCGCCCTGGAAACCCGCGACGCCGTCGGCCCCCAGCTGCGCCGCTTGCTCAGGGGTTTCGGAGATCTGGCCGTGGTGGTGCTCACCCAGGTGATCGGTCGGGCCATCGGGCTTGTGGGCCGTGGGGTGGTGCAGGGCATGGGCCGCAGCCTCAGCCGCAGCTGACGTCACAATGACCTGATCCGCCCCTGGCCCGTGCTGCGCATCGCTGCCCTCCTGAGCGCCCTGCTGGTGCTGCTGCTGCTGGTTCCTCCCGCCGGCGCCTCGCTCACCAGCAACAGCTACGACGGCAACATCTATGCCCTCTACGCCGGCAACGGCTCCCTGGTGCCGCCCCGCAGCAGCCTGGCCCAGGCCATGGCCGATGGGCGCCCCGCCGTGGTGGTCTACTACCTCGACGACGACGCGGCCAGCAAGCAGTTTGCCGCGGTGGTATCGGAGTTGCAACGACTCTGGAACCGCAACATCGAGCTGATTCCCCTCGTCACCGACCCCCTCCAGAACCGGGCCGATACCGGCCCCAGCGACCCGGCCCACTACTGGCGTGGGCTGGTGCCCCAGGTGGTGGTGTTCGATTCCAAGGGGAAGGTGATCTTCGATGAGCAGGGAGCGGTGAGCGTGGATGCCATCAACGCCTCATTGAGCCTGGCCACCGGCATTGCCTTGCCGGAGGGCGGCACCAGGAGCTCCACCGAGAGTTTCAATGAACTCAATTCGGAGGTCGTCAGCCGCTGATGGCCCGCCTCGAATCCGACAGCATGGGGGCCATTGAGGTTCCCGACCAGCATTACTGGGGCGCCCAGACCCAGCGCTCGATCCGCTTCTTTCCCTTCGGTGAGCGGATGCCCCTGGCGGTGGTGCATGGCTTCGGTGAGCTCAAGGCCGCCTGCGCTGAGGTGAACCAGGCCATGGGCTGCCTGAGCCCGGAGCTGGCCCGGCTGATCGTGGCGGCCGCCGAGGAGGTGGCCAGCGGCGCTCTGGATGAGGAATTTCCGCTGAAGGTCTGGCAGACCGGCTCCGGCACCCAGACCAACATGAACGTGAACGAGGTGATCGCCAACCGAGCGATCCAGGCCTCGGGGGGGGTGTTGGGCAGCAAATGCCCGGTGCACCCCAACGACCATGTGAACC
>JAYKGZ010000140.1:0-5543 GCA_035284925.1 Cyanobacteriota bacterium
TGTGGATGGTGAACACCGTGCTGATCTCCGGGTCCTGGTGCATCCACACCGGCAGCATGCCGGTGTGCCAGTCGTGGCAGTGCAGCACCTGGGGTTTCCAGTGGTGCCAGCAGAATTCAGCGGTGGCGCTGGCGAAGAAGGTGAAACGCCAGTCCTCGTCGTCGCCGCCGTAGATGCGCTCGGAATCAAACACCGGATGGCCCACCAGATAGAGGGGCAGTCCTGTGGTGGGGTGGGCTGCCTCGAAGATGGCGAAGTCGTTGCCCATCGTGTGGCCGCGCCAGACGGGATCGGCGGGAATCGACAACCGACTCCACAGCCGGCCGTAGCCGGGCATGATCACACGGACATCGTGGCCAAGGGCCGCCAGGGCCGGGGGCAGGGAGCCCACCACATCCCCCATCCCGCCCACCTTCACCAGGGGGGCGCACTCCGCGGCGGCGAACAGGATGCGCATTCCCAGACTGCAGTGGTGGGCGCAACTTTACGGGCCGGGAACCACCTCCAGCCCCCTAGGGCAACCAGGGCGAGCCGCTGAAGTCAGGGGAGCGCTTCTCCAGGAAGGCATCGCGACCCTCCTGGCCCTCAGCGGTTCGATAGAACAGGTGGGTGGCCTGCCCGGCCAGTTCCTGAAGGCCGGCCATGCCATCGGTTTCGGCATTGAAGGCCGCCTTGAGGCAGCGGATCGCCGTGGGGCTGTGGCGCATCACCTCCCGGCCCCAGCGCACACCTTCGGCCTGGAGCTGTTCAAGCGGCACCACCGCATTCACCAGGCCCATGCTCTCGGCCTGAACGGCGTCGTATTGCCGGCAGAGGAACCAGATCTCACGCGCCTTGCGCTGGCCCACCAGCCGCGCCAGGTAACTGGCGCCGAAGCCCCCGTCAAAGCTTCCCACCCGTGGACCGGTCTGCCCGAAACGGGCGTTCTCCGCCGCGATGCTGAGATCGCACAGCAGATGGAGGACCTGGCCACCGCCGATCGCGTAACCCGCTACCAGGGCGATCACCACCTTCGGCAGGCTGCGGATCAGCCGCTGGAGATCCAGCACGTTGAGCCGGGGCAGGCCCTGCTCGTCGAGATAGCCGCCATCACCTCGCACGCTCTGGTCGCCGCCGGCACAGAACGCCCAGCCGCCGTCAGCGGCCGGCCCGGCCCCGGTGAACAGCACCACCCCCAGTGCCGGATCCTCCCGGATTCGGCTGAAGGCATCACAGAGTTCCGCCACGGTGCGCGGCCGGAAGGCATTGCGCTTGTGGGGCCTGTTGATCGTGACCCTGGCCAGGCCCTCCCCACTCCGCTCCACCACGATGTCCTCGTAATGGCCAACTTCCTGCCAGGACACCGGCGGGTCGGCGGATGCGAAGGCGAAACTCAAGGCCGGTGCGTCAGAGCCGCCCCCATTGTGCGCAGCTCCCGGCGAAGCTCCGCATCGGCGCGGCGATCACAGCACAGCCGCAGCAGGGCGATGGGCTGGGCCAGTGCCCAGGACAGATCGCGCTCCAGGGCCGCTGGATCCCCTGACTCCCGACTGGGAACCCCGTGGGCTGCCGCCAGGGCCAGGGGGTCGACGGCCTGGGGCATGGCGAACAGCCGCTCGAAATCGACCGGCTCCTGGGATGGCTGCCGGATCGGCAGCTGTTCGAAGATTCCACCCCCGCCGTTGTCGATCAGGAGCACCGTGAGACGGCCCCCGAGCTGCTGGCGCCAGAGCCAGCCGTTGCTGTCGTGCAGCAGCGCCAGATCACCGCTCACCAGCACGGCGGCGCCGCTGGCCTGGGCCACCCCGCAGGCCAGCGACAGGGTGCCATCAATCCCCGATCCACCGCGGAAGCTCAGCAGCGGCCGCGACGGCCCATCAGGCGGCATGAAGCTCTCCCAGTCGCGCACCGGCGAACTGTTGGCCAGCACCAGGGGGAGCTGGGACGGCAACCAGGCCGCCAGCCGTCTCACCAGCGCGGGTTCGCTGAAAGGGGCCGCCGCACCAGACAGCCCTGTGGCGTCGAGCTGCCGGTCGAGCCAACCCTGAAGCCTGCGATCCTCCCCCCGCCAGGCCGCGCTGAGCGAGCGGCAGACCTCGGCCGGTTCGGCCTGGGGCCAGATCGCCTGCCAGTGCTGCCAGCAGGCCTGCAGGCCGCAACTCTGCTGGCCTGTGGCCGATCCAACCGCATCCAGCGAACGGGGCTCACCCTCGCTGATCACCAGCTGGTCACCGCCACAACGAACCAGAAACTGCTGGAGGCGACGGCTGGCGGGCACAGGCCCGAGCCGCAGAACCTGAGCAGCCTGCAGATCCGGACGCTCCGCGGCCAGCAGCAGGTCGTATCCGGCGATCACCTCCAGGCCCCGGACTCCGCGAAGCCCGCTGAGGGCATCGGCCAGCAGGGGCCAACCGGTTCGCAGCTGCAGGTCCCGCAGGGCCTCCACAAAACCATCCCATTGCTGGGGGCGTCCCCGCCAGGGGCCCGCCACGATCAGCCCGGGGCGACCGGGATCGAGCTGCGCGAGCGCCTGGGGATCGGGCCGGATCGGCGGCGGAGAGAGGTTGGTGGGAGAAGGGGGCGGGATCCGCAGGGACAGCAGGGCGGGATCCCCATGCAGGGGTTCCTCAAGCGGAATGTTGAGATGCACTCCACCGGGCGGCCTTTCGGGGCTACCCAGACAGGCCGCCACCGCCTCGGTGGCCAGCTGGCGCAGGGCGTCGACGCCCATCCGATGCAGGCCCGCCGGGTCGGCCAGCAGAAGCCGGCGCACGGATTCGCGCAGGAAGCTCTCCTGATTCACGGTCTGATTCGCCCCGCAGCTCTTGAGGCGGCTGGGACGGTCGGCGGTGATCAGGAGCAGGGGAACAGCCCCGAAATCCGCCTCCACCGCAGCCGGAAGCAGGTTGGCGACAGCCGTACCCGAGGTGGTGATCACCGCAGCAGGCACACCTGTGACGCGTCCATGACCGAGGGCGAAGAAGGCGGCGGAGCGTTCATCCATCGCGGTGGTGAGAACAACCCCCCGGCGGCGCTCCAGCAGACCCATGGCCACGGCCAGAGGGCCGGAACGACTGCCGGGACAGAGCACCCACTGGCGCACACCCGCCGTGATGCAGCCCTCCAGCAGGGTGAGGGCCGCATCCAGATTGGCCAGGGCCTGATCCACCGGCGGTTGAGGATGATCGCCCATCCTCCCCCGCGCTGCGATGGCCATGGGCCGCGAAGCCTCAGATCCTTCCCCCCAACCCCCTTCGGATTGGCGGATGTCGGTGCGACGCCAGCTGGTGCCCCTTCTGGCCTGGCTGGTTCTGGCGCTGGCCCTGCGCTGGCTTGTGATCGAACCGCGCTGGATTCCCTCCGGCTCGATGCTGCCCACCCTGCAGCTGCAGGACCGGGTGCTGGTGGAGAAACTGCGAACCCGCCTGGCCCAACCTCTTGCCGTGGGATCGGTGGTGGTGTTCCGCCCCCCGGCGGCCCTGCTGGCGGCGGGCTACGACCCGCGGGCGGCGCTGATCAAGCGAGTTGTGGCCGGCCCTGGCGACACCGTGGAGGTTCGCGGAGGAGCTCTCTGGCGCAACGGCCAGCCTGCCCAGCCCGACTGGGCCGCCGAGCCGATGGATTACAGCCTGGGGCCCCTGACGGTTCCGAGCGACCACATCCTGGTGCTGGGAGATAACCGCAACGCCAGCCTCGATTCCCACCTCTGGGGACCACTCCCCCGGCAGAACATTGTGGGAACGGCCATCTGGCGCTACTGGCCCCTGACATCGTTCGGGCCGATCGGATGAGCTGAGTTAAGTTGAGCCACCTGATAGGGCATCACCGGAGATGTTCAACCCGGAGTTCCTGACGAGCGACAACGAAGCCGTCAGCAGTAACGCCCTGATCCAGTATCTGCAGGAGCAGTCTCCTGACGTGCTTCAGAGGGTTGCCCGGTCTGCGAGCCCTGAAATCCAGGACATCATTCGCCACAACGTGCAGGGCCTGCTCGGAATGCTGCCCTCCGAACAGTTCGACGTGAAGATCCAGACCACCCGCGAGAACCTGGCCGGTTTGCTGGCCTCAGCGATGATGACCGGCTATTTCTTGCGCCAGATGGAGCAGCGCATGGAATTGGACAGCTCCCTGCTCGGCAGCGGCGGCCTCGGTGATCTTGACGCCGACCCAGGCGAGCTGCGTCTCTGAGGGGCCTGGCGCTCTCAGTGCTGTCCATCCAGCGGATCCTCGGGAACCAACCCCAGTCTGAGCAGGGCTGCGTCAATGCCGGCCAGGGTGGTCCAGCTGCCCTGATCCGGTGCCCAGCGCCGATGCTCAATGCTGTCGGCCAGACTGCTGAGCAGCTCCCCATTGCAGGCCACCGGGGCGCAGTAGTGGGCTGGAATCAGCCAGCGCAGCTCAGGGTGCGCCGCCAACGATCGCAGCCAGTCGAGCAGGGCAGGCCGGCAGCGTGGCAGCACCAGGCGCTCCAGCACTGGAGCCACCTGGATCATTGGAGCACCTTCGGGCACCAGGGCCCGGAATTCCTCTTCCCAGGAGTCATCCCAACGGAATGGGTAGAGGCCGAAATAGGCCTCAGGCCGCCGCAGTCCCGGGCGCATCGCCTGGGAAAGCACCTCTCTCCAGCCTGGCACCAGCAAGTGTCCCGGTCTGAGATAGGAGGCAAACAGCACGAGCCGCCTCCAACCTCTGATGCGTCGCTCGACTGAATCGAGCATGGGTTCATCGCCGCGGTCACGGGCGTGAAACAACAAGGGCCTGGGATCGGCCTCGAACAACTGCGGAGGCTCCTCGCCGATGCTCACCAGGCCGTCGCACACCAACAGGCTGCCGCTGGCCCGGTGGAAGCAGGCCGCTTCCATGAACCATCCCAACCCCAGATTGAGGGGACCGAGGGCATGCCACTGGAGCTCATCGGCATGGGGCAGTCCCTGCTGGAACAGCACCCGCAGCCGATCGCCCGGGAATCCCAGCCAGCTCAGGGGCAGGGATACCGGAAAACTCCACTGCTTCGGCGTGACCCACACCTGCGCCTCCGGGAAGGCGCGCGCCATCGCCGGCACCGGCAGCTTGTGCTCCAGACCGGAACTGGTGGGAAGCACCAGTGTGCGCACCGGGCCATAACGGTGCTCCAGTTCACGCAGCGCCGCCAGCAGCTCGGCGGTCGGAGCCACTGGGGCATAGAGCATCAACCCCTGGCTCAGCCGCACCACGGTCATCCGGATCGGCACGGCCACATAGAGCACTCCCTGCAACTGCTCAAAGCTCCACACCTGATCGGGGATGAGCTCGCGCACCAGGGTGCGGCGACGGCCGTAGGGATAGAGCGGCAGCAGCGGCCACCAGGGCCAGGACTGATCCGGCACGGGTCAGGACGTTTGGGAACGGGGGGCCATCAGGATGCCGTAGCGGGGAGCCAGCAGAAAGGCGAGCACACACAGACCGGTCTGCACCAGCACGATGCATCCGGCAGGAGAGCTGTCGCTCCAGTAACTGATCAGAATGCCCAGAACACTGGAAATCACGCTGCTGAGAACGGCCAGCTGCACCATGCGCCCGAAACG
>JAYKGZ010000141.1:0-3326 GCA_035284925.1 Cyanobacteriota bacterium
GGCCACGCCGGGCCGCCTGATGGATCTGCATCAGCAGGGGGCAGTGCGGCTCGATCGGGTGGAGATCCTGGTGCTGGATGAAGCCGACCGCATGCTCGACATGGGCTTCATCCGCGACATCCAGAAATTGCTCGCCCTGTTGCCGCCCCGTCGCCAGAACCTGCTCTTTTCCGCCACCTTCAGCGCACCGATCAAACGGCTGGCCAGCGGGATTCTCCACAATCCCCTCCACCTGCAGGCCACGCCTGAGAATCAGGCCGCCCCCACGGTGGAGCACCGGATCCATCCCTGCGACATGGCCTGCAAACCCCGGTTGTTGTGCCATCTGATCAGCAGCAATGCCTGGCAGCAGGTGTTGGTCTTCGCTCGCACCAAGCATGGTGCGAACCGGATGTCTGACATCCTCTGCCAGGCCGGCGTGAGCGCCGCGGCGATCCACGGCAACAAGAGCCAGGGGGCTCGCACCAGGGCCCTGGCCGGCTTCAAGAGCGGCGAGGTGCGGGTGCTGGTGGCCACCGATATCGCAGCCCGCGGCATCGACATTCACCAGCTCCCCCATGTGGTGAATCTGGACCTCCCCAATCAGGCGGAGGATTATGTGCATCGGATCGGTCGCACCGGTCGCGCCGGCCATCCCGGCCAGGCGATTTCCCTGGTGGCCGCTGAGGAAAGCGAGCTGCTGGCGGCGATCGAAAGGCTGCTTGGTTCCCGCCTGCCGCGGGAGGAGGTGCCCGGGTTCGAGCCGAAGGTGCTCTCCGCCCCACCGCTGGATCTCAGCAACGGTCGCGGCGGCTCGAGGGGGCAGCGGCGACCGGCCGGCCGGCGCCGCTGATCTGCAGCCCAGGGGTTCGCTGGTGCCTGTTGCTACAGGGTCAGGCCCCGCGTTGCGCTGCGATGGTTGCGTGAGCTAGTCACCCTCCCCACCCCCCGATGCCCTACGAGCCCGGATCTCCAACCTGCCGCGTTCTGATCGATTGCAAGTCGCAGATCGAGTCGATGCTGCTCAACCTCGAACGGATCGAAGACAGTGAGCCGATCCGCGAGCAGCTCAGAACCGTGCATCAGCAGCTGGAGGCCCTCCATGCCCTGCAGCGTCGCTAAGCGGGCTGGGCGAGGGCTGGCTCGAGTTGTCGGCAGCTCGCGTAGGCCCCGGCCAGGGTGGCAATCCCCCTGAGCTCCTTCTGATGATCCGGGTGGCGTACCACGTAGCAGCCACGCAGATCCCGCAGAATCAGGCAACCCGTGCCTGTCTCTGTCACCAGCTTGAGTTGCGGATCCATGGAAACCGAAAGGGCGACACGCCATCCATTGGTAGCTCTGAGCTCGAACAACGAGGTTGTGCGACCCTCCACACAACATCCATCGTTACCCCAGCCATTGCGGAATGTTGCTGGCGCCCTCAGCCCAGCTGATCACCCGCACAACAGCCCAGTTGCTGCAGCAGTTGGGCTCCGCTCGCCCTGCGTCGCCCCTCCAGCTGCCCCTCCCGGATCAGCAGGGGGCAGCCGGCTGTCGCCACCACCAGGCCCAGATTCGGTTCGAGGGCCAGCACCTGGCCGGGGCTCCCCTGGCCAGCGGCTCCGGCCTCCGGGCTCCAGTGCGCGCTGACACGGGCAGCCTCAGCCGTGAGCTGGTCGCTCAGGCGGCTCACCAGGGGTTCGCAGGCCAGCAGCTTCAGCCGTTTCCCCTGCCAGTGGGTCTGGCTCCCGGGGTACAGACCCATCACGCGGCGATGGATGGCCAAAGCCGATTGATTCCAGTCGATCAGCAGATCCTCTTTGGTGAGTAAGCGGGCATAGCTGATCCCCTCAGCGGGCTGGGGGCGCACCCCGAGCCGCCGCAGCCGTTCCGGTTCAGGGCCGGGCCCTGCGGCCTCGATGGCCCGCATCGCTTCCACAAGCAGCTCGGCGGTGAGAGCCGCGAGCCGTGTTCGCAGCTGCTCCGCATTTTCAAGCAGGCCGATCGCCACCCGGCGCTCGATCAGCACGGGCCCGGTGTCGAGGCCCTCCTCCATCGCCATGATCCCAACCCCGGTCTCACTGTCGCCCTCGAGCAGACACCACTGGATCGGAGCGGCGCCACGCCAGCGAGGCAACAGCGAGCCATGGCCGTTCCAGCAGCCCAGCGGAGGCTGGGCCAGCACCTCTGCTGGAAGGATCTGCCCGAAGGCCACCACCACCGAGAGATCCGCTCCAAGCTCCGCCAGCTGGTGCTGGAGCTCGGGCTCCCGCCGGATCCGCCGGGGGGTGAACACCGGCAGACCGAGTTCGAGGGCCCTCGCCTTCACCGCGCTGGGCAGAAGCTCCGCCCCACGGCCCCGTCGGCGGTCGGGCTGGCTCACAACCCCCACCAGCTGGTGACCAGCCGCCACCAGAGCATCAAGACTGGGCACCGCGTAGGCCGGGGTTCCCCAGAACAGGATCCTCATCAGGGGCGGCTGATCAGCTTCAGGAGTCTCCCGTGACCGAGAGCCCCTTCACCCACACCATCGGGCAGAGACCATCCGGGGTCACCTTGGCTTCGCCCTCGAACCCCACGATCGACTGCAGCACCGTGCGGATGTCGCCCGCCACCGTGGCGGCTTCGATCGAGCGCACGTCGCCACCCTGGACCAGCCAGCCGTCGAAGGGCAGTGAGAAACTGCCCTGGCTGGCCTTCACACCGGCATGCAGGGCCGACAGGGAATCGATCCACACGATCGGTTCGTCCGCCTGGAAGCGATCCAGCTTGGGCAGCGCTGCGGCCGAACCGGGAGCCGCTGTGATCTCAAACCAGTCGGGGCCCACGGAAACCTTGGCACCGAGTCCGGCATGGCCGGTGGGTTCGACACCGAAGGCCCGCGCGGTGGCTTCAGAGTGCAGGAAGTTGCGCAGCACTCCGCCCTCCACCAGGGCCAGACGCCGGGTGGGTGTGCCTTCGCCGTCAAAGGCCGATGCCCCGATGTTGCCGGGATGGAGGCCGTTGTCATGAATGGAGAGGAAGGGCACCGCCAGCGTCTGTCCGAGGGAGTCGCGGCTGCTCAGGCTCACCCCGTCGAGCACCGCACGGGCATTGAACAGGCTGCTGAACGCCCCGATCAGATCCAGGAATGCTTCCGGGCTGAACACACAGGTGTAGCGGCCGGTGCTGATCGGCCCATAGTCGAGATGGGAGATGGTGCGCTCGGCGGCCTCCTCGATGCAGCCGGCGATGTCGAGGCTGCCGGCGCCGTAGGCCAGACGCACGGCGCCGGCACTGCGCGGCTTGCGGCCGCTCTCCTCCGCGCGGGCATAGAGATAGAGGCTGGCGGTGGTGAGCCGCTGCTGGCGGCAGGCTCCGTCGCTGTT
>JAYKGZ010000142.1:0-12257 GCA_035284925.1 Cyanobacteriota bacterium
GGCCTGAACCCTTCTCCAGCAGTTGTGTGGTGATCAGTAAGGTGGGCTGACGGTCTAGGCAGATCCGGAGAGCCTCCTCGAGTGTTGTGCAGCTACCGGACAGGTGGTCTGGCATAAGGCTTTCTCCCCCGTAACGGCCTCGCTCGGCACGGACCCAGAGGGTGGCAAGTAAGCGGCTCTGACAGCAGAACAGGATTCGCTCCTGTTCCAGTAGGTGGTCCAGGGTGCCGCGGGAAGCGGCGTGGGACATGTAGGTGTTGACCGCGTCCACCGTGGCCTATCTGATGCTTCGGAGGTTAGCTGCCATCTGCACAGTCAATCAAGTTTTCATGGTGCGATCTGGTTTTGGTGGCGCTAGGGAGATGGACCTTTAATGTCTTGTCATGATGACAGCCCACGACATGGGCTTCGCTGTTGCAGATTTCTCGATGAAATCGATCAGTTTCTGGAGCTGTTGCGCCAAAAGGCCCGGCTGCAGGAGCAACCGGGCTTCGAACAGAACAGGCTGGATCTGGTGGAAGCGATCCGGCGGGAGTTGCAGGCTTAGCCGCTGTAGCGCGCCTCGCGGATCCGCTTGGCCCAGCCCAGGCGGCGCAGCAGTTTGATGTGCTGCCAGGTGATGTCGAATTCAAACCAGCGCAGGCCGTGGCGGGCGCTGGAGGGGTGGGCGTGGTGGTTGTTGTGCCAGCCCTCGCCGAAGCTCAGAATCGCGACCCACCAGCAATTGCGGGACAGGTCAGGGCAGTCGAAGTTGCGATAGCCGAAGGCGTGGGTGGCCGAGTTGACCAGCCAGGTGACGTGATACACGAGCACCAGGCGCAAGGGGATCGCCCAGAGCACCAGACCCAGGCCCCCGCCATGCACGTGCCCCAGCTCACCGACCCAGTAGAGCCCAGCCCCCAACGGCAGCTGGAGCAGCAGGAACCAGCGGTCGAGCCAGCGGTAGAAAGGATCGCGCTGCAGGTCGCCAGTGAAGCGGCCCACATGCTTGAGAGCCGGGATCTCATGCAGCATCCAGGCGCTGTGCGACCACCAGAGACCGCGGGCGGCATCATGGTGGTCATTGGCCTGGTCGGAGAAGCGGTGGTGGTGCCGGTGCAACCCCACCCACTCGATCGGACCGCTCTGGCAGGCCAGAGCTCCCATCAGCACCAGGGTGCGCTCCAGCCAGCGGGGCACCACGAAGCTCCGGTGGGCCACCAGCCGATGCAGCCCCAGGGTCACCCCCAACACGGTGGTCCAGTACAGAACCGCCAGGGCCACCAGAGCCTGCCAGCTCCAGAAGCGGGGCAGCAGGGCCACCACCGCTCCGATGTGCATCACCAGCATGAAGCTGGTGGTGCCGGCCTTCAATCGGCGCTGGCGCGGCGGCAGAGGGGCCCTCGGCTCCCTCACCGCCTGGAGGATGTTCGGGAAGGGTGGGGCCGCTGGAGTAGGGCTTGGCAGCAAGAGATCGCTCAACGGACCGTTGGGAATTTAGGGGTGAGGCCATGAGCATCCAGCACTGGGCGGCCGATTGCATCGACGCCGCAACGGCGGCCGTCGCTGCCTCCGCAGCACGCCATACCGCCTCGGTGACGCCAAGGCTGGAGCGGGTGCTGGCGGCCTTCCAGGCGGAACGGGTGGGGGTGCAGCACTTCGCCTCAGTGAGCGGCTACGGCCATGGCGACCAGGGCCGGGAGGTGCTCGACCAGGTGTTTGCCCGGGTGCTGCAGGCCGAGGCGGCGGCCGTGCGGCTCCAGTTCGTGAGCGGCACCCACGCCATCGCCGCCGCGCTCTACGGGGTGCTGCGGCCGGGAGATCGGCTGCTGGCCCTCACCGGCCGCCCCTACGACACCCTCGAGGAAGTGATCGGCGTGCGCGGCAGCGGCCAGGGCTCCCTGGTCGAGTTCGGCATCCGCTACGACGAACTCTCGCTCCTGCCCGACGGCGGCATCGATTGGGACGGACTCCCCCACGCCCTTGCAACCACCACACGGATGGTGCTGATCCAGCGAAGCTGCGGCTACAGCTGGCGACCCTCGCTCAACATCGAACAGATCGGCCGGCTGGTGGAGCGCGTGCGGGAGCAGCAGCCGAACTGCCTGGTGTTCGTGGACAACTGCTACGGCGAACTGGTGCAGGATCTGGAGCCCCCGGCCGTTGGGGTGGATCTGATCGCCGGCTCCCTGATCAAGAACCTCGGCGGCACGATCGCGCCCACCGGCGGCTATGTGGCCGGTCGGGCCGACCTGGTGGAGCAGGCCTGCTATCGGCTCACGGCGCCTGGGATCGGCCGGGAGGGCGGCACCAGTTTCGATCTCAACCGCCTGTTGTTCCAGGGTTTGTTTCTGGCTCCGCAGATGGTGGCCGAAGCCCTGATCGGAGCTGAACTGGTGGCCAGCACCTTCTCCCGGCTGGGCTTTCCGGTGAAGCCGTTGCCAGGCGGCGAGCGCAGCGATGTGATTCAGGCTGTGCAGCTCGGATCCGCAACGCTCCTGAAAGCCGTCTGCCGAGCCTTTCAGGCCGCTTCCCCGATCGGCTCCTACCTGGATCCGGTGCCGGCCCCGATGCCCGGCTACGCCAGCGATCTGGTGATGGCCGGGGGCACCTTCATCGATGGAAGCACCAGCGAGTTCAGTGCCGATGGCCCGCTGCGGGATCCATTCGTGCTGTTTGTGCAGGGGGGCAGCCACCATGCCCACCTGCGCATCGCCCTCAGGCAGGCCCTGGTGGCCCTCGCCGAGGCCAGCCTGGTGGAGTGGCGCTGATAGCCGGCACACTGGGAGATGCTCGAGCCAGCCCCTCCCCTGATGGCGCTTTCCTTCCCTGCTGACTGCCGCTACGCCGACAGCCATGAATACGTGCGCGCCGACGGTGACACCTGGCGCCTCGGAATCAGCGCCTTCGCCATCGACCAGCTCGGCGACATCGTGTTTGTGGAGCTGCCCGAACTGGGGGCCAGCGTGAGCAAGGGCCAGAGCTTCGGTTCGGTGGAATCGGTGAAGGCGGTGGAGGATCTGATCGCTCCGGTGAGCGGCGCGGTGGTGGCCCGCAATGAAGCCGTGCTCGACAGTCCGGAGGAACTGCAGAACGATCCCTATGGCGAGGGCTGGCTGCTCCAGATCAAACCGAGCGATCCCGCTGAACTCGACGCGTTGATGGATGCCGCCAGCTACGGCGCCAAGGTTGACGGGCACTGACGCAGGCAGCGGTCGCTCAGGTCGGTCTTCCTAAGATCCGCCGAGCAACGACCTCCTCTTGAGCAGCGCCCCTTTGAGCCCCTTCGCGGCCCGCCACATCGGTCCAAGCGAAGCCGACCAGGAGCGCATGCTCGCCGATCTGGGCTGCAGCAACCTGGAGAGTTTCGTAGCCGAGGTGGTGCCCGCCTCGATCCTCCTCGACTCCGACACAGCGGCCGGCGATCTTCCGGAGGGCTGCTCGGAAGCCGAGGCCCTGGCTGAGCTGCAGCAGATCGCCGCAGCCAACCTGTGCAAGCGTTCCCTGATCGGCCTCGGCTACGCCGGCACCGCCACCCCGGCGGTGCTGCAACGCCACGTGTTCGAAAATCCCGCCTGGTACACCGCCTACACCCCTTACCAGGCTGAGATCGCCCAGGGACGGCTGGAAGCTCTGCTCAACTTCCAGACCCTGATCTCTGAGCTCACCGGCCTGCCGATCGCCAATGCCTCCTTGCTGGATGAAGGCACGGCCGCCGCGGAGGCCATGGCCCTGAGCTTCGGAGCCTGCAAACGCTCCGAGGCCCGCCGCTTCCTGGTGGACGCCGATGTGCTTCCCCAGACCCTGGCAGTGCTCCAGACCCGCGCCGAACCCCTCGGCCTTGAGGTGGTGGTCATCGACCCGGCCTTGCTACTGGCCGCTCCTGAAGGCCTTGAAGGGGCCTTCGGTCTGCTGCTCCAGCTGCCTGGGGCCAGCGGCCGGCTGAGCGACCCCACGGCCCTGATCGCCGCCGCCCGGCACGCCGGGCTGATCGTGACCGCCGCGGTGGATCCCCTGGCCCAGGTGCTGCTGGCACCGGTGGGCGCGATGGGCGTGGACATCGCCGTGGGCAGCACCCAGCGCTTCGGCGTGCCGATGGGCTGCGGCGGCCCCCATGCCGCCTTCTTCGCCACCACCTCCGCCCACAAGCGGCAGATCCCCGGGCGATTGGTGGGGCAGTCGCTGGATGCGGAGGGCCGACCGGGACTGCGCCTGGCTCTCCAGACCCGCGAGCAGCACATCCGACGGGACAAGGCCACCAGCAACATCTGCACGGCCCAGGTGCTGCTGGCCGTGATCGCAGGGTTCTATGCCGTGCACCACGGCCCCGAGGGCCTGACGGCCATCGCCCGACGCATCCTGCGCCTGCGGGAGGCCCTGCGCCTGGGCCTGGCCGCCATCGGCCTGCCCGCCCGCGCCGAAAGCGGCTTCGACACCCTCAGCATCGACACCCCCCGGGCTGCTGAACTCGCCGACCGCGCCGAGGCCGCCGGCTTCAATCTGCGCCGCCAGCCAGCGGTGCTGGGGATCAGCCTGGATGAACTGAGCGACGCCCACGAGCTGGATCGGCTGCTGTCGGCCCTGGCGGATCCCGGCAGCCACCCCCCCCACGCCCAGGCCCTGCTGGCGGCTCTGGATCAGGATCTGACCCGGTCCGGCGCCCTGGACGCCCCGGAATCCGGACTCTGGAATGGGGCCCACGGCTCAGCCATCCCGCTGCGGGAAGGACGCTGGCTCCGTCAGGAGGCCTTCCATCGCTACCGCAGCGAGACCGACCTGATGCGCTACATCCAGCAGCTGGTGAGCCGCGACTTCTCGCTGGTGCACGGGATGATCCCCCTGGGCAGCTGCACGATGAAGCTGAATGCGGCCGCCGAACTCCAGCCGGTGAGCTGGCCCGCCTTCGCCCAGCTGCACCCGTTCGCTCCGGCCGCCCAGCAGGCCGGCTACCGCCGGCTGGTGCAAGACCTGGAGCAGTGGCTGGCGGTGATCACCGGCTTCGCCGGGGTGTCGCTGCAGCCGAATGCCGGCTCCCAGGGCGAATATGCCGGGCTGCTGGTGATCCGTGCCTACCACCGCAGCCGGGGCGAGGCCCACCGCCAGGTCTGCCTGATCCCCACCAGTGCCCATGGCACCAATCCCGCCAGCGCCGTGATGGCCGGTCTGCAGGTGGTGCCGGTGGCCTGCGACGAGCAGGGCAACATCGACCTGGTCGACCTGGAGGCCAAGGCCAGGGAGCATGCCGATCGGCTGGCGGCGCTGATGGTCACCTACCCCTCCACCCATGGGGTGTTCGAGCCGGCCATCCGGGAGATCTGCGAGCTGGTGCATCGCCATGGCGGCCAGGTGTACCTCGACGGGGCCAACCTCAACGCCCAGGTGGGGCTCTGCCAGCCTGGCCGCTACGGGGCCGATGTCTGTCACCTCAACCTGCACAAGACCTTCTGCATTCCCCATGGCGGGGGTGGACCGGGGGTCGGTCCGATCGCCGTGGCCCGTCACCTGGTTCCCTTCCTGCCGGGCCATCCCCTGGCGGACTGCGGCGGCGAGCAGGCGATCGGACCGGTGAGCGCGGCCCCCTGGGGCAGCGCTTCGATCCTGCCGATCAGCTGGATGTACATCCGGATGATGGGCGGTGCCGGCCTGCGCGAGGCCAGCGCCGTGGCCCTGCTGGCGGCCAACTGGATTGCCGAACAGCTTGAACCCCATTTCCCCGTGCTCTATCGCGGCGCGAGTGGGCGGGTGGCCCATGAATGCATCCTCGACCTCAGGCCGCTCAAGCGCAGCTGCGGCCTTGAGGTGGACGACCTGGCCAAGCGCCTGATGGACTACGGCTTCCATGCACCCACCGTGAGTTGGCCGGTGGCCGGCACGGTGATGGTGGAGCCCACCGAAAGTGAATCGCTGCCGGAGCTGCAGCGCTTCTGTGCGGCCATGGTGGCGATCCGGGCTGAAGCCTCAGCCATCGAGAATGGCCACTCCGACCCCGCCAACAACCCTCTCAAACGGGCGCCCCACACCCTGGCGGCCGTCACCAGCGATGTCTGGGATCGCCCCTACAGCCGGCAGCAGGCCGCCTTCCCTTCCGGCGAGCACCAGCTCAGCCAGAAGATCTGGCCGGCGGTGGCCCGCATCGATAATGCCTACGGCGATCGCCACCTGATCTGCACATGCCCCAGCGTGGAGGAGCTGGCGGTGGCCACGGCCGCCTGAACCAGGGATTCCTGAACCGTGAAGCAGGGGGGCTTGAGATTGATGCCCTGATGCCGCAAGATGGGGCCGCTGACTGGGAACATTCCAACGCGTTTTTCTCGATTCTTCGACGGATTCGTGGACGAAACGCCTCATCAGATTCACGCCTTTCATCATCACGGGGACCATGAACGGCAACGACAACAACAACAACCACACCCAGTCCAGTGAGGGCACCAATGTGGTGAGGGTGGCCTTCGGCGTCCGCAGGGCGCGCAAAGACAGGCCCAAGCGTCCGGATCACTGGGCCACCCTGGTGATCCCCTTCCAGGCCGGCAGCGACCCCACCCCTCCTCCCCAGGCAGCCTGAATCCGTGCCTGATCAGTAGTTGATGCCGCTGCGTCGCTGGTGAACCGCCGTCACGGCGGCAGGATCCAGCAGTCCGCCATGGCTCACCTGGGCATAGACCAACCAGTGGTCGCCACATTCCATCCGCTGAGCCACCGTGGCCTCCAGCCAGGCCAGCGCTTCCGGGAGGATCGGCTGTCCGTTGGGGCTCTGCTCCAGATTGAGCCCGGCAAGCCTGTCGGTGCCGGGGCTGAAGGGTTGCAGGAACTGTTTTAACGGGCCGTTTTCACGGCCGGCTGCCAGCACGTTCAGGCAGAAGCGGTCGCCGGTGTGCAGCAACGACTCCACAGCCCGATCCCGGGCGACGGCCACCGTGAAACCTGGCGGAGAGAAACTGGCCTGGCTCACCCAGCTGGCCACCATGGCACCGCTGCGGCGTGAGTCTCCCTCCCCCCGGCTGGACGTGAGCACGCAAAGGGCGCCCACAACCCGCCCCAGGGCCTGCATCGCCGGGGCGCTGCGACTGTCCTGCAGACCACCAGCCACCCGACGCTCCTGCTTGCGTTGCTCGGCCTGAAGCTGGCGGCCCAGGGCGGTGCCGGTTTCCTCGATCGCCTGGATGCGCTGGGTATCCGGGCTGAACTTCACCTTGATCGGCTCAAAGGCAAAGCGGAAACCGCCATCGCGCAGCTTGCCCTCCAACAGATCCAGGGCCTCGCCGCTCCAGCCGAAGCTGCCGAACACACCAACCGGGCGGGCGCGGTCGCCTTCCGCCAGCACGGTGCCCAGGGCTGAAACGATCGGGGTGGGGGCATGGCCACCCAGGGTGGGGGATCCGATGAGCAGTGCATCACAGCGGCGGATCGCCGCCAGCAGCTGCTCAGGCTCGCTGAATTCACAATTGAGGCTCTCCACCCTGACCCCGGTGCGCGACACCCCTCGGGCCAGCGCATCGGCAATGGCCGCCGTGTTGCCGTAGGCGCTGGCGTAGAGCAGGGCCACCGAGAGGCGGGACTTGTTCTGGCCCTCTCCCCAGCGGCGGTAGTCGTTGAGAAGGCTGCGCCAGCTGGCAGCGATGGCCGGGCCGTGGGAGGGCGCGATCGTGCGGATCGGCAGCTCGTCGAGCCGGTCCAGCACCGTCTCCACCTGACGGGCCATCGGCGCCATCAGGCAGTCGTAGAACCAGCGACGATCCTCCTCGGTGCTGCTGCGGTTCGCCTCGGCGAAAGCCTCGGTGCAGAGATGGGCTGAGAAGAACTTGCTGCTCATCAGCAGGCCGGTGCTCTCCTCAAAGGCCATCAGCGCACCGGGCCAGCGTGGGGTGGGGGCGGGAATCAACCGCAGCCGCAGGCTGCCCGCCAGGGGCCGGCCGGCCTCCTGCTTCACCACATCGATCGCAGGGAGGGGCGGCAGGGATTCGGGATCAGGCCCGGGGCGGCGCTGCTCCCACAACTCCCGCAGCAACTTGGCTCCCGGGTTGGAAGCCACCAGGGCCAGATTCGGCCAGCGGATCACCATGGCGCGGAGCAGCTCCACCCGGTTGGGGTTGACCACCCCAACCACCACCTTGAGCGCAGCGTCCGTAGGCACCTTCTGCGCCAGGGCGGCGCAGAAGGGCTCGGCGTAGGTCATCCCAGGGGGATGGACCAGCACCGGCGGCACCGGATGACCATCCGCCGCGGCGCCAGCCTCGAACAGAAAACTGTTGGCCGTGGTGCCCCGCTCCAGGCCGTACTCCACCTCGAAACGCAGCCGCCGGGGACTGAGCCCCCGCAGGCAGAGGATGCCAGCCTCCACCGGCAGCGTGATCACACGGCGCCGATCGCTGGCGGCATCCCCGGACTCAGCCCTGGCAGTGGGCTCCGCCTTGGCAGTGGACTCAGCCATGGCAGTGAGCTCGCATGGTGGGAAAGGCGGATTCGAGAACCTCAGAGATTGTGGGGTTCAGCCGGAAGCCCTGGGGCAGGCATCGGCCTCCCCCAGGACAGCCTGGAAGGCTGGTGAGAATCAGCCCAGGGCCTTGGCCTTGGCGACCACATTGTCGACGCTGAATCCGAACTGCTCCAGGCAGACCGGACCGGGCGCCGAAGCACCGAACCGGTCGATCGAGACGCAGGCACCCTCGAAACCGGTGTATTTGTGCCAACCGAAGCTGCTGGAGGCCTCCACCACCAGGCGCTTGCGAACCGAAACGGGAAGCACGCTTTCGCGGTAGGCAGGCTCCTGCTCCTCGAACAGCTCCACGCAGGGCATCGAAACCACACGCACCTTGCGGCCCTCGGCACGCAGCTGGGCTGCCGCCTTGGTGCACAGCTCAAGTTCCGTGCCGGTTCCGATCAGGATCAGCTCGGGCGTGCCCTCGCTGTCTTCCAGCACATACCCGCCCTTGGCCACGGCCTCCGCGCTGGAGTTGGGTTGGTTGGCCATGGCCTGGCGGCTGAGAATCAGAGCCGTGGGGCGCTTGCGGCTGGCAATCGCCACCTTGTAGGCACCACTGGTTTCGTTGCCATCACCGGGCCGCAACACCAGCAGATTGGGGAGGGCCCTGAGGCTGGCCAGGGTTTCAATCGGCTGGTGGGTGGGACCGTCCTCCCCAAGACCGATGGAATCGTGGGTGAGCACATAGATCACTCCCAGCTCGCTCAGGGCCGACAGTCGGATGGCACCCAGGGCGTAGCCGGCGAACACAGCGAAGGTGCCGCCATAGGGAATCAGGCCACTGCCGTGATAAGCGAGACCGTTGAGGATCGAGGCCATGGCGTGCTCCCGCACCCCGAAGTGCAGGTAGCGGTTGGCTTCGGCG
Organism: Cyanobacteriota bacterium; assembly: GCA_035284925.1. Classification (GTDB taxonomy): domain Bacteria; phylum Cyanobacteriota; class Cyanobacteriia; order PCC-6307; family Cyanobiaceae; genus UBA5018. The sequence continues at coordinate 9,324 of JAYKGZ010000142.1, forward strand.
CCCTTCTGGAATCCCTTCTCGCCCTTGATATCGGTGAGATTGGAGTGGGTGAGGTCGGCGGATCCGCCGATCAGTTCCGGAAGGGCGGGCCCGATGGCATTGAGGCAGTTGTAGGAGTGCTGACGAGTGGCCAGACCCTTGTCGGCTGCGGTGTAGCTGGGGAGTCCGGCATCCCAGCCCTTGGGCAGTTCCCCACGGAGCTGACGCTCGAACTCGGCCGCCTCGGCGGGATACTTGGCGCGATAGTCGGCCAGGGAGGCGTTCCAGGCCGCTTCGGCCGCCTCACCCCGACTCACGGCTTGGCGCCAGTGGTCGTAGGCCTGTTCCGGCACCTCAAAGGCGCCATAGGACCAGCCCAGGTTCTTGCGGGTGAGCTCGGCCTCCTCAGCTCCGAGGGCGGCACCGTGCACCCCGGCGGTGTTGGCCTTGTTGGGCGATCCGAAGCCGATGGTGGTGGTCACCTTGATCATCGAAGGACGATCGGTGACGGCCTTGGCTTCCTCGATCGCACGGGCGATCCCGGCCACATCGGTGTTGCCGTCAGCCACATGGATGGTGTGCCAGCCATAGGCTTCGTAGCGCTTGAGCACATCTTCCGTGAAGGAAACATTGGTGTTTCCGTCAATGGTGATGTGGTTGTCGTCGTAGAGAGCGATCAGTTTGCCCAGGCCCAGGTGGCCCGCCAGGGACGCGGCCTCGGAGCTCACACCCTCCTGGTGGCAACCGTCACCCATGATCACGAAGGTGTGGTGGTCTACCACCTTGCAGTCGGGCCTGTTGAATTTGGCGGCCAGATGGGCCTCCGCCATGGCCAGACCTACGGCATTGGCGATTCCCTGCCCGAGGGGGCCGGTGGTCACCTCAACCCCGGCGGTTTCAAAGGTTTCGGGGTGACCCGGTGTGTGGCTGCCCCACTGGCGGAACTGCTTGATGTCCTCCAGGCTCACCGAGTCGTAACCGGTGAGGTGCAGCAGGGCATAGAGCAACATGCAGCCATGGCCGGCTGAGAGCACGAAGCGGTCGCGGTTGAACCACTTCGGATTCTTCGGATTGTGCCTGAGCACCTTGTCCCAGAGGGCGAAGGCCATGGGTGCGGCGCCCATGGGCAGGCCGGGGTGGCCGGAGTTGGCCTTGTTGACGGCGTCGATCGCCAGGAATCGAATACTGTTGATGCAGAGCGACTCCACCTGGCTTGCGGAGACGGGCGAGGGGGTGGCGACAACCATCGGGCAGGGGGTGTGAGGTGGAGGCTCGAGAAGACCGGGGCTCAGAGCTGAGGCGTGATCAGCTCAGTCGCCGGAAGGCCAGACAGACATTGTGGCCGCCGAAACCAAAGGAATTGGACAGCACCACATCAATTCTGTGCTCCCGGGCCTGGTTGGGAACGATATCCAGATCACAGGCAGGATCCGGCGTTTGGAAATTGATCGTAGGTGGCACGATGCCGTTCTGAATAGCCAGAACGGCGGCAACGGCTTCAATGCCACCGCTGCCACCGAGAAGATGGCCGGTCATCGACTTGGTGGAACTCACCGGCACCGACCAGGCATGCTCCCCGAGTGCGCTCTTGATGGCCGAGGTTTCGTTGGCATCATTGGCCGGGGTGCTGGTGCCGTGGGCATTCACGTAATCCACCGACTCCGGCTCCAGGGCCGCGTCGTGAAGCGCCAGCCGCATGGCCTCGGCACCACCCACACCTCCCGGAGACGGGGCGGTGATGTGGTGGGCATCGCAGGTCATGCCGTAGCCCACGATCTCAGCCAGGATCGTGGCCCCGCGCGCCTGGGCGTGCTCGAGCCGCTCAAGCACCAGCACCCCGGCGCCCTCACCAATCACGAAACCGTCGCGACCGGCATCAAAGGGGCGACTGGCAGTCGCCGGATCATCGTTGCGGAAGGAGAGGGCCCTGGCGCTGGCGAAACCGGCCACTCCTAAAGGGGTGATCGCCGATTCGGCACCACCGCAGACCATGGCGTCGGCATGGCCGAGCTGGATGAGGCGGAAAGCATCGCCGATGGCATTGGAACCGGCGGCGCAGGCGGTGGCCACCGCGGTGCTGGGACCCTTGGCCCCCAGCGCAATGGCCGTCAGTCCGGTGGCCATGTTGGGGATCATCATCGGCACGCAGAACGGTGTCACCCGATCCGGACCGCGCTCGTTGAGCACCCGGGCCTGCGTTTCCATCATCAGCAAACCGCCCACACCGGAGCCGATGGCCACCCCAACCCGCTGCTGAAGCGCGCCCTGAATCGCCAGACCGGCATCGGCAACGGCCTGCTTGGCGGCCACCACCGCGAACTGACAGAAGCGGTCCCAACGTTTGGATTCCTTCGGTTCGAGCCAGCCGGTGGGGTCAAAGCCCTTGACCTCGGCGGCGAACCGACAGGCATGGCGGGAGGGATCGAACAGCGTGATGGGAGCCACGCCGTTGCGCCCGCTGCGCAGACCTTCCCAGTAACTGGAAACGTCATTGCCGATGGGAGTAACCGCACCGAGTCCAGTGACGACGACGCGATGGAGACCCTGCACCATGGGCCGGCTCAGGCCTGCTTGTCCTGGATGTACTTCACGGCATCACCCACGGTGGTGATGCCTTCCGCGGCCTCGTCGGGAATCTCGATGTCGAAGGCCTCCTCCAGCGCCATCACCAGCTCGACGGTGTCGAGGGAATCGGCCCCCAGGTCGTTCTGGAAGTTGGATTCAGGCTTCACCTCAGCGGCATCGACGCTGAGCTGCTCGGCGACGATCGAGCGAACCTTTTCGTAAATCGCTTCCTGGGACATGGCCGCTGGATGAATGGCGGCACTCTACGGGTCGCCCTGGAACGGTCCCCATCAGGGCCCCCTTCGCCTATCGCGTATGAACAAGGGTGAAGGCCGCCGAAGCCCGCAGCCTTGCGCCGGGATCCCTTGGGTACGTTGAGCGCCTTGCCGT